>JALJPB010000062.1 GCA_022969175.1 Colwellia sp.
CAGCAAGTAAAATGTAGAGTTTTCTGTTAAATTTTTTCTTTGTTGCGTTAGTATTTTTCATAATAAAAGTGCCTATAATAAGAGTTATATCCGTATAGATTTTTTAGGACCTTTTCTCGCCTGTATTGAATGTGGGTTGGGAATCACTTTCAATAGTAAAACTCGCGGTTAAATCGAGAGTTGAGATGAAGTCCTTCATCTACGCCAAGAATAATACGCAATAACTGGCAATTTTAAAAATGACAATTTATAATGTTATCCATTAGAAAAACTAATGATAAATGGTTATGCGTTCTTGATGGGTGTTTATTCATAATAAGAATTAGTTTTATTTGCATTTTATTTTAGGGGTAAGGATAATTGGCTAATCGACTTCCGCCATTAAATGCGTTGCGTGCATTTGAGGCTTCAGCTAGACAATTAAGTTTTACAAGGGCTGCAGAAGAGTTATTTGTTACTCAAGCCGCAATAAGTCATCAAATTAAAGCGCTTGAAGAGCACTTGGGGCTTAAGTTGTTTATGCGAAAAAATCGTTCGTTATTGTTAACGGAGGAAGGGCAGTCTTATTATTTAGATATAAAAGATATTTTTAATTCATTGCATGATGCAACAGAAAAACTATTGGCAAGGGGCGCTAAGGGCTCAATTACCGTTAGTTTGCAACCTAGTTTTGCTATTCAATGGTTAGTTCCTCGTTTACAGGCTTTTAATTTACGGCATTCTGATATTGATGTTCGAATCAAAGCGGTTGATCAACCGGATAATTCATTAACTGAAGATGTTGATATCGCCATTTATTACGGTCGTGGACGTTGGCCTAACCTTCATGCGGACAAGTTGCACACAGAATATCTCATACCGGTATGTTCGCCATTGTTACTTAATGGTAAAAAACCACTAGATAGTGTTAATGATTTAACACAGCATACCTTATTACATGATACCTCTCGTCGTGATTGGAAAAGGTGGTTCAAGCAAGTTGGGGTTAAGGGGGTTAATGTTAATCACGGGCCTATTTTTAGCCACTCTGCAATGGTATTACAAGCGGCAATACATGGCCAAGGTATTGCCTTGGCTAATAGTGTATTGGCTAAACCTGATATTGATTCAGGACGTTTGACTTGTCCTTTTAATGATGTGTTAATCAGTAAAAACAGCTTTTATATTGTCTGTCGTGAAAACCAGTTAGATATTGGAAAAATTGCCGCATTTCGAGATTGGGTGCTTGATACAGTAGAAGAAGAAAAAGATAGTATGGACAGTGGACAAATAATGTCATGATAAAGACATCAGAAGAATTGTATGTAATTCAAAATAATCAACAGATTTTCGAAGCTGCCAACAAACCAAAAGCTTTATTTGTGTTAGCTCATGGTGCCGGTGCAGATATGAGTCATGAGTTCATGGCTGATTTTTCAGCACGATTAATTACAGAGAATATCAGCGTATTACGTTTCAACTTTCCTTTTATGGTTAAGCGCAGTGAAGACGGTAAACGTCGCCCTCCAGATAGGATGCCTAAATTACTTGAAAGTTATTTGTCGATATTATCAACAATAAATACCACTTTACCTATTTATATTGGCGGAAAATCAATGGGAGGAAGAGTTGCAGCAACTTTGATGAATGAAACTATATCTCATGATTATTTTGCCAAGATTTGTGGGGCGGTGTGTTTAGGTTACCCTTTTCATCCACAAAAGAAGCCAGAAAAATTACGTTTAGAGCCTTTGCAAGCAGCGCAAAAAAACATTTTGATTATTCAAGGTGAACGTGATGCTTTAGGGGGTAAAGAAGAAATTGACGATTATAAACTTTCTCAATTTTGTCAGGTGGTCTTTGTTGAAGATGGCGATCATAATTTAAAGCCAAGAGTTAAGTCTGGTTATACCCATCAGCAACATATTAATACAGCTATAAAGACCATTGTGAGGTTTATTGATGAAAATAATTAAACTTCTACCATTATTAATGGTTTTTGTTGGAATTAGTGGTGTTTTTTCAGTATTATTCGGCGCTTGGTTAGCCCATGCTGGTGATAATTTATCGGCATTGCAACTTGTTAGGATAAACACCGCTCTACAATATCAATTTATTCATACGCTTGCGCTATATATCACGGTCGTTTGGTGCTTTAGTCAGCCAATGAAGAGCTTAATATTGGCCAGTTTTAGTTTTTGTTTTGGCATATTGTGTTTTAGCGGCAGTTTATATTTAAAAACATATTTCGATTTGGCTATCATTGGTAAGTTAACTCCATTTGGTGGGGGCTTATTAGCACTAGGTTGGTTATTTATCTCTTTTGCTGGGCTCTTTTGTGTAGCCAAATTTAAAAAATCATGAACTATTATATTTGTTAATAATTAGGTAAGAAAACTTATGACCTCAATTGTACTTTATTGCCGCCCAGGTTTTGAAAAAGAATGTGGAGCAGAAATTCAAGAAAAAGCTTCTTGGAATGAAATGTATGGTTATTTAGAGCTATTGAAAAATCAAGGCATTGTATTTTTTCATTTACAAGAAAGTGAACATGGCGAAGCCTTAATGCGTAAATTACCTCTTAAAAGACTGGTTTTTACACGTCAATGGTTTGTTACTCTAACTGAGAAGATAACCTTACCTGATTACAATCGTGTTGAAGCCATCACTGAGGCATTAGGCAATCAATGCCAGTATGCTGATTTACGTATGGAAATGCCTGATACTAATGATGGCAAAGCACTTTCTAAGTTTTGTCGGAAATTAGCGGTACCATTACGCCAAGCCTTAAGAAAAGAAAAAAGCCTTAGTGAAAAGGGAGATAAAGACGGTGCTATTTTACATGCATTGTTTCTAAGTGGTCAGGAAGTGATCTTAGGCTTTTCATTACATGAGAATAATTCTCCCCATGTTATGGGGATTCCACGTTTAAGGTTTCCAAACCAATCACCAAGTCGGTCTACATTAAAGCTAGATGAGGCTTTCTTATTTTTTATTCCTAAAAGTGAATGGGGGCACCGCTTAACATCAGGCATGAATGCGGTGGACTTAGGCTCTGCACCTGGTGGCTGGACATATCAACTTGTTCGTCGAGGAATGATGGTTACCGCTGTTGATAATGGTCCTATGGCTGAATCATTAATGCAGACAGGACAGGTAAAACATAAGATGATGGATGGTTTTAAATACATTCCGATGAAACAAAATGTTTATTGGTTAGTTTGCGATATGATTGAGAAGCCAACACGTGTAGCAAAACTAATGGCCGATTGGTTACTTAATGGCTATTGTAAAGAGGCTATATTTAACTTGAAGTTACCGATGAAAGGGCGCTATCAGCAAGTTAATAAAGACTTACAATTAATGAAAGATGAATTTCTTAAACATAACGTTAAGTATGAACTTTATGCAAAACATTTATATTATGATCGTGAAGAAGTTACTGTTCATGCTAGGCTTTTATCACCTTTGCCTCAAAAAGAACTTTAATATATCTACTGCTATCGGGTGAACATGTAAAAACTGATAGCAGTAGGTTTGCTTTAATTTAGAGTCGTTCTAAAACAGATTCGGTGAATTCTGTTGTTCCATGACTACCGCCTAAATCTCTGGTAGTTCTATCACCAGTAGCAATAACGTCGGTAATTGCAGCTCTGATTTTTTCCGCTTTATCACCCATATCTAAATACTCTAACATTTGAATTGCCGCAAGAATGACAGATGTTGGATTTGCTAGGTTTTTCCCCGCAATATCAGGTGCACTACCATGTACTGCTTCAAAAATCGCACAGTCACTGCCGATGTTAGCTCCTGGAGCCATACCCAGACCACCGACTAAGCCTGCACACAGGTCAGACAGAATATCACCAAAAAGGTTAGTAGTGACAATAACGTCAAATTGTTCAGGGTTCATAACAAGCTGCATACAACAATTATCAACAATCATTTCAGTTGATTCAATATCAGGGTACCGAGCGGCAACTTCACGAGCAACTTTTAAGAACAAACCTGAGGTTGATTTTAAAATATTAGCTTTGTGAACAGCCGTCACTTTTTTACGACCTTCTTTTATCGCTGTTTCGTAGGCAAAGACTAGAATACGTTCCGCACCGTCACGAGTTATAATGCTCATAGCCTCTGCTTGAGTGCCATCTTCAGATACGACTTGGCCTACGCCCGAGTACATACCTTGAGTATTTTCTCTGACGGTAAGAATATCTATATTCTCATAACGCGCTTTTGTGCCTTTAAATGAAATTACAGGGCGTAAGTTCGCGTATAAGTTAAAGTGCTTACGCAAAGTTACATTGATAGAAGTAAACCCTTCCCCAACAGGAGTGGTTAAAGGTCCTTTCAAACTAACTTTGTTTTTTTTAATTAATTCTAATGTTTCTTCTGGTATTAGTTCGCCATGTTTCTCTAAAGCAATGAGACCTGCGTCTGCATATTCATAGTTAAAATCACAGCCAGCTTTATCAAGAATTTTGATAGTGGCGTCGATAATGTCCGGCCCAATGCCGTCGCCAGGGATAACTGTGATAGTTTGCTTAGTCATTAAATTTACCTTTTTTAAATTCTTTGATGATCGAATGCTCAATACTGATCAAACCAGTAGAGCTATTGCGCAGATTTATACCATGTAGAGGTTATGTAAGCGAGCTTAAAACCTTTCATAATGACGATAAAAATAGCTACACTTCTATATTAGTACAGATAAAAAAATAGTGGGGGGTTAAGTGAGTACGATTAAGGGCAAACTTGATTTAGGACAAGGCATGTTCTGGCTGTTAAAAGTGAAATTAGTTGATTAGCTGGCGTGTAAACTCTTAAAGTCAATACGGCTCAACAATTAACAACGTATTTACCAGCTTTTAGTATAATTAGAGCCTAAGCCAATCTCTTTTAACTGTCCGTTAATAAACAGCAGAAATGTACATTCTTCTTGGGTGGTAATTCCATCAGACTTGATATGTTGTGTACGGTAAAACATCACCTGATGTCTATTGTCATTAATTTTTTTTGCTTCAGTGATGTCAGGGCTGCCTAGTTGTTCTAGAGCTTGTTCAAAGGTAAATTCGTCTAGTTGCAATTTTGCAATAAACTGGCGGTTATAAGCCTCACGATCTTCCCATTGCATATTAGAAGGGCTGTCATCATAAAAATTCACCACTAAGATAACAAATACACCATAGGCGGCTAAAGCCATTAGTATTCGTGATATAACCTTTTTATTCATTTTCTGCTCTGTTTAATAATGGGAGGGGCTAAGCATAACTAGAATAATAAAATAATTAAAGACTTTATCAGAATGATTTATCATTGGTTTTTATCAAATGTTCATTCTCAGTAGGTAAACGTATATCTTTAAGGTTAAAACCTAACGGAATATCTGTTTTGAGTGTAAGCAGTTGTTTGGTGATGTCTAACTGTGCTTTGGCTACTATTAATTTTTCTTTTAGACTTTCTTTTAAATCCTTGGCAGCAAGTATAGTTGCTAATGATTGATATTGATTAAGTAATGATGAAGCCGTTACTTGTCCTATGCCTGAAATGCCAGGGATTTTGTTTGTCGAGTCGCCCGTTAACATCCAATAATCAATCAGTTGCTCTGAATTTACATTAAACTTTTCTTTGACATGATCTTCATTTAAATATCGTCTGTTAAAATAATCATAAATGGTAATACCTTGATTAAGTAATGATAAAAAGCCTTTATCGGTAGAGATGATCGTTACTCTTTGCCCTCTTTTTGCAACTTTTACGGCAAGTGTGGCAATTAAATCATCGGCTTCATCTTGAGTTGAAATAAGTGAATCAACATTTTTGAGCATAAATTCGTCTTGAATTTCTGTTAAGCCCTTTGCTAAATATTTAGGCATTTTTTTTCTACCCTTTTTATAGTCAGGGTACAGTTGATAACGCCAACAAGGAGTGTGACTATCAAAAACCGCAAGCGCATGTGTCGCTTGGGTCTGAGATAATATTTTATTTAATGCTAAGGAACATGCTTGTAAAGTGTTAGATAAAACTTGCTGTTTGGTACTATCAGCTAAGTATTCATCAGCCATTTCTTTTTCATTTAATAAAAAAGGTCTTTCTTGAACTGCATATATTCTGCGAATTAGGTTTAAGGCATCGATCAGGACAACATGCATTGTCATTTGGCTGTGTCATCAGATATTCGGTAACAAGGGATGTATTCACTTCCTGGGAGTTTCATCCGTTGTTGACGAACAAAAGAGGCTAGCAATTTATCCATTAGTGACATGATTTTAGTTTCACCTGATATGATAAAAGGGCCGTGTTGTCTTATTGCTTTTATGCCAGATGATTTAACGTTACCTGATACTATTCCTGAAAAAATACGCCGTAAATTTGCTGCTAATGCTGCCGTTTCCAGAGAGCTATTGAGAGGTAATTCTGCCATTTTTTTGTGAGTAGGTTCAAATGGATGTTGAAATTCGGACTCAATAAATAACGACCAATTAAAGTGATAGGCATCACCTGTTTGTTTTCGGTAACTGAGAACGTCGGCCAAACCTGATTTCATCGCTTGAGCAACACCCTGTGCATCATCAATGATTATTTGATAAAGCTGCTGAGCTTTTTCTCCTAAAGTCTCGCCAATAAATGAATCTATTTCATTAAAGTAATCTGCAGACTCAGCAGGGCCAGTTAAAATAATAGGCAATTTCTGCCCTTGGTTTTTGGTATTAAGCATTATGCCTAGAATATATAAAAGTTCTTCAGCAGTTCCGGCTCCACCTGGAAAAATAATAATTCCGTGAGACATACGAACAAATGCTTCTAGCCTTTTTTCGATATCAGGCATAATGACTAATTCATTAACAATAGCATTCGGTGGCTCGGCGGCAATGATACTTGGCTCGGTCAACCCTAAATAACGTCCCTCTTTATTACGTTGTTTTGCATGGCCAATGGTTGCGCCTTTCATTGGGCCTTTCATTGCGCCAGGACCACAACCGGTGCAAATATTAAAGCCTCTTAATCCAAGTTGGTAGCCGACCTTTTTAGTGTACCTATACTCGATATGGTTGATCGAGTGGCCGCCCCAACACGTAATTAAGCTTGCATCTGTTTCCGGTAAGATAACAGATGCATTTCTCAAAATATCAAAAACAACATGAGTGATTTGTTCAGATGAGGGGAAAGGCTCTTTGGTAATGTTTTGGTAGCGACTATTGGTAAATAAAATGTCACGTAGCACTGCGGATAGGTGTTCTTGAATGCCTTTAATTATTTTACCATCGACAAATGCATGAGATGGTGGATTGTTTAGATCAATTTTTACGCCTCGTTCACGCCTTAAAACTTGGATCTGGAAATCTTGGTATTGCTGATATATTTCTTCTGCGTCATCCGTATGGCTGCCAGCATTTAACACTGCGAGCGAGCAGTTCCTATAAAGTTGATATAAATTACTTGTTGCTGACTCCTGAAGTTGGTCAACCTCAACTTGAGAAAGCAAATTCATATTACCCACGGGGTTTAATTTAGTATGCATATGAATACTCCTTATGCAGATGAGTAGGGAGAAAGATTAATTTAAAGGTAGACGACCTGATTCTTTCCTTGGCCTTTAGCTTGATACAATGCTTTATCTGCTCGTTCAAAAGCAATATGTATATTGTCATCTTTTGTAATGTGGCTAACGCCAATTGACATGGTAATGCTAACTTTATTATTTTTGAATTTAAACGGCAGGCGGGCAATGTGTTTGTTAAGAAGGCTTAATTCCTTCATTAATTGCTGTTGCTTAATACCTGAATAAATTAATACAAACTCTTCACCACCATAACGGCCAATAAAGACGTTTTTATCTAATTTTTTAGTCAGTGTATTTGCTATCACTTGCAGGGTTTTATCACCTGCGGTATGCCCGTATGTATCATTAATTCGTTTGAAATCATCTAAATCCATGACCACAAGAGCTAAATCAAACGGATTATGATGATAACGAACCATTTCCTTGGCAAAATATTCATCAAAAGCTGCACGGTTACCTAGCTTTGTTAGTGCATCTTGCATGCTCTTTAATTGTTGCTCTCGTATTCGTTTTTCAAACGAATGACTTTGTTTTTCAAGTAAGTTGACCCTTTGAGTCATTGCGTTTAATTGTGCTTCCAAGTCTTTTTGGTTTTTGTATTCAAACGATGTTTTTTCTTCGAGTGTGCCAGCAATGAGTTGAAGTTTTTGATTAATATCTATTTTTATTTCAGCCAGTGATGTTGCTTTTTCAACTGTAGACGACACTTCAATAATTTGTTTGTTTAATTGAGCATTTAACAAATCATGTTGGTTTTGACCACTTTTACTGGCTGATAGTGTCGATTTTACTGCTTCTTTAACGGTCGCTAGTGTTTTGCTTAGTGTTGATAAAAAACTTTCAGCCGTTTTCCTTTCTTCTTGAAAGTCTTCAATGATTACGTTAAACGTTTCTAAAAAACTATCCATTAACTTATCACTTGATATACCGTTGATTATTTTCTTTTTAATTGATGATAATTGCTTGTTATGGACTTCTGATAAAGTTAAGCCATTCAAAATTAAAGTGAACTGTTCAATGACTTTTTGGTTTACTTGTTCAGGTAACGTTTCATGTATATTAACTGCTTTAGCCGCTATGGCAGGGGAGTTAAGTAAACCACCTGATGGCTCATTCAATTTAGCTTTGAGCGCTCCGTCATAAAAGGTTAATAATTGACTAAAAATATCAACATATTGAATGAGTGCTACTTTTGATTGTTCGCTCTCTTTGATTAAAGAGCGTAAGTTACGCCTTAGACTATCTGGTAAGCCATTAATTTTCTGTAAGGTTTTTGCTGCTTGATGAAACTGATTATGCATTTGAGAAATGCTTTGGTCATTTTTTAAAGAATGTTGTTGTAATAATTGTGAAATGGTAGAGATATCTTGTTCAATATCGGTGATTGGTGCTGATTTAGAGAACAATACTCTTAACTTCGCTAATCGATTATCTAACTCTAAATCAATACCTTTACATACTTGTGATAATTTACTGATAAATTGAATCAATAAAGCAGATTGATGGCTGAAATCTTTTTCTAATGTTGCACGAGAGTTTATAGCGCTTTCAAGTTTTCTCTTAACAGCTTTTAATTGCCCATTTGCAACAGTTTGGTCAGTCATAAAAATAATTCATCCCTTAAATTATATTTCGGGTTTGTTCGCCAAGATATCTTATATCATAGTAGTTCATCGCATTGATAAAAAGATAAAATAATAATTATTTGTTCATTATATGACAATCTACTTGAGAATCTGCAAAATTAATAGATGCAAGGGTGTTTTTTAAGGGAAAAATACTGTTTATCTGCTATTCATGTCAGGCAATAGACTTGCCTTGAAGTCACTAATTAAATATAGAACGTCATGTGTGGAATACAAAATGAGTCATCAGTTTAGTGGTTGTCATGACACCCTCTGTTATTCAGTGTTGTCATCCGCTTTAATTAATCAATTGCAATAGTGAGTCTAAGTAGGAATAAAGCCAAATAAAATGAAATTTAATTGGCTCTAAACCTAAATGTTATTGCCTTAATGTTCTTAGGTTTGGGGCCGTGTGAAGTGTAGAACTTCTAAAAGGGTTTATATCTAAACCTCCACGACGAGTATAACGTGCAAATATAGTGAGCTCTTCGAAAGAACCGTACTCGCTAAGATCGATAAATATCCTCTCTACACATTGTTCATGGAATTCATTATGTTGCCTAAATGAAATTATATACTCCAGCAATACTTGGTGATTGATTTTTGCCCCTTTATATTTAATAAATATACTAGCCCAATCGGGTTGATTAGTAATCAAGCAGTTAGATTTAAGTAAATGTGAAACTAAGTTTTCTTCTATCATTTCATTATTTGAATTTTGCAGCCCTTTTAGCAGCAAATTATCATAGTCATAATTTTTAATAACAACATCTAAGTCATCTATACAATTAGCATTTATGTCAGCTATTTCAAGGGGTAAGGCTTTGTCCACTTTAAATAACCTCACTTGTGCTGGTGAGCCAGAAGTCATCGATAGATCTTTTACTAATATTTCTTCCACTTGCTGCCACGATGTAAACTTCGATTGGTTAAAACTATTTAAATAGAGTTTAAATGACTTAGACTCAACCAAATTAGGGCTAGCACAAGGGAATCTAAACTCTGCTACCGCAACAATAGGTTTGCCTTGCGTGTTTAACCACGACAACTCATAACCGTACCAAACATCTTCACCTTTGAAGGGTAAATTATTAGATTGCAGCTCTAAATCATCTCTATTTAGACTTCGAGGTACCGCTTGTAATAAATCTGCGTTATATTTGCTGGTGTAAGTGGTTTCTTTTCCTAAAGTTAACTGAGTTAAATCTTTGGAGTTTTGGTAATTGGCCATAAATTATATCTTTTGTTTATTCTTAACTCTATTTTAAAGGATCTTGGTCTTTGATGACATTAACAAATTCGCCCTTAGTTAAATCTTTATGGAAATTTGCCAATAATTTTGTTGAGCAGCATAAAAAAGTACATTCTTGCTTGCCGGTAGTCGAAATTGATGAAAGTTGGCCGTCAGTTTGTCAACAAACAGAACAAGATGAAGAAAATATTTATTGGCAACCGACGAAAAGCCCGGATAACTTGTCATTTGAAAATATAGAAGCTGCTCTGGAAATCTCATTGCATCAAGATTTTAAAATCTATTTCTCTACATTTTTTAGCGAGTCAATTGATGCTGAGAGTGAAGATGGTAAATTGTCGTTATTATTTGCATGGAATTTAGATGACTTTCAGCGGCTACAAGAAAATCTCATTGGCCATGTATTGATGAAGAAAAGATTAAAACAAAAAACCAGTCTGTTTTTTGCCGTTACCGATGAAGAAGATATGATTTTATCGGTATTGAATGACAGTGGTGAAGTTTGGGTTGAAAGGGTGGGGTGTGAGCCTCATAAAAAATTAGCCAATTCTCTAAGTGAGTTCATCGACCAGCTTTCTCCTGTTATTGCATAAAGATACTAGCTGTATGACATCACGCTTAAGCACTAATAATATGGAGGTAACCCTTAAGGTTTTGAGCTTTTAAGTAGATCAATCTCTCGTCTTAATTGCACCAATTCCTGTTTAATTGGTGCTAGGGCATTTTTGATTATTTCTGATATCTCTGTTGGTTCTCCGTCCTTTTCTCCTAATTCCACTTCTGCTAGGGTAGTTGCTTTTATTGACGTGAAGGTCGGTTCGTGTTGCCAAACTCTTAAAGTTGATATAAGAATAGGTAAAGGAACATTGCTTGTTAATTTTGTTTTAACACGAGCTATGGTCGGTTTTTTTCCTTCATTTGCTATTTTATTGGCAATTATTAATATTTCTTCAGAGATAGACATTTTTTTACCCTATATTGTGGTTAAACTATTTTAGCTAATCTATTTTATTATGTCTTGTTATTAGTTAAATAAGCTTAGTTTTTAGATGAAACCAAGGTGGTCAAACAGTTTTTGTTTATACAGTCTGTTGAATTTTAAGAGTTAAGTTCAACAGCTAGATCAAAACTTCGTTTTACTCATTTTTACTTATTAATAGCTCTCGATAATTGTATTTGACCTAGTTTCAAAAATCCTGCTATGGTTATCAGCTACTCGAATAATAAGAATAATAAGGTTGCAGTTGATGACAGACATGGTAATAGAAAAAGAAAATGTTGGTATTAGAGCAACCTATTTAGCGGCGGAAGACTTAAAGTTAGCGGCTTCTCTACTTTATCAAGCTTACCATGACGACCCTGTTTTTTTAGAAATTTTTAATAGTCAAAAAGAAGATTACGAACAGCGTTTGAGGGCATCTATTAGAGAGGAACTTGGCGCATTCTGGCAGGCTAAGCAGCCGATGGTTGGTTTATATTTAGGTGAAGCTATGGTTGGGGTTGCTTGCCTAAATGGTCCTGACGATGGTCTTGGCTCAGAGAGATATTGGCATTGGCGGCTCAAAATGTTACTTAGCGCTGGATACTTTAGTACTAAGCAGATGATCGAAAAAGAGAACCTAGTATTGTCAGCTGTTCCTTTAAAAAAATTCCACATGCTTTCGTTTATTGCTATTCATCCACTGCATCAACATCATGGTTTTGGTCATTATCTAATGGCTGCAGTAAATACCGTTTTGGAGGAGCACCCGAGCAGTGAAGGTGTCGCTGTTTATGCGACAACAGATAAATATCGAAAATTCTTTAGTGACGTTGATTATGAGTTAATAAAAGAAGTCAGTGTTGGTAATGTTTCCGGTGCTTTGATGGTTCATTATCGAGAATCTTAGGACTATTTTAAACGTTAATTGATCATAATCTTACTTAGAAATATAAGGCTATTGAGTTCTCCTAACTTAATAGCCTTTTTAGATTTTAAAACTGAAAGATAGATTTCCACATTGATGACTGTATATGTGAGACATGTCTTACAATCACGTGAGACATATTGGAAAGTAAAATGGTTTATATGAATGTTTTTATTGTAAGTTACTGTTAAGTACCATAAAAATTATTTAACAATATTATTACAATTAAAGTTTATCTTTTTACATTTTTAAAGACCTTAATTATTTTCAAATTTAACGTAATATTAAACATGTCAGGACGACACAGAGTAGGAAGCTTTGTTAAGGGAGGCTTTAGGACGAAGTAAAATAAACGGGACGTTTATTTAAGGATGATATAACACGGATGTAAGCTGGGCAAGGATGTTTGGTGTCAGGATGACAGAAATGGATAGCTTTCACATGTATGTGAATACATCAGGACGATGTATTACCTAGGACGGGGCTAAGGACAATGATTGGAATCATTAGGATATGCTAGGGATGGTCTTTTTAGGGATGAAACGGGAATACTGAATACGTGCAGGATGCACAAAGCTATACATAAATGCGGCTCATTGAGCCGCATTTTTTATGTCTGATATATTGTATTTATATAAACTAGTTATAAAATTAATACTAGTTGGTTTATATTCTTATTTAGATACAAGTAAATAGAATCATTAATAATTTACCATTTGTGCGTAATCCGCATGTTTTCCTAATATTGCTTGGCTGCCTTTAAGTGAAAATTTGTAACCACATAACTTAAAATTCCCCCTAAAAGCTATTGCTTGAAGTAAAGCTTGGGTATCAAGAGGAGAAAAACTGGCGAAGTACTCATCCGAGTTTTCAATGGCTACTGTAGTTGTACGAATTTTATCACCATTGTTAAAAGTAATATCTTTACAACTTTTCTCGCCTTGAGCGGTATTTATGTTCCAAATTTGACTTTCCTTGGTCTCATCAGCTTGCCAATTTATAACCAGGCCTTTATGTTGAGACAGCCACAATGAAAAGTTATCAGGAAATGATATTTGAGACACCCTTTGTACTTTTAAACTGGGGGTGTTTTCTGGAAGAGGCAATACTTCTTTATTTTTAAAGCTAGAAATGAGAAACGATACTAACAGTGTTGATATAATAACTAGCGATAATATCAATACTGTTAATTTTGCATTTTTACCACTTAATAATTTTAACCGAATAGATTCGCCAATATCGATATCTTTGTTGCTTTGAGATTTTGAATTTCTTTCAATATTTGTATCGTAAGTATCGTTATGACCTGACGATAAACTCTGTTTTACCGCTAAACTTTCATAATTTGACTCTGAATTACTTAGCTGTGAGTTACTTGATAAGATGGTCGGTTCAATACGTTTGTTATGCCTATCTTTATTTGATTTCCTTTGATCAAAACTACTTAAATCAACAGGTCCTGAATACCCTAAAATATATGAGCTGGAATTTTTGCTTGGGTAAGTCAGCAAAAGTGAAGAGAGAATAAGTGGAATAAGCAAAAACCAATCAGCACTATTATGCCCGGTGATTACCATTAGTAGGCTGGCAATAACAAAACTTAAACTTGGACCTATAGACCAGTTTTTATTTAACTGAGCGTCGTTGAGGCGTCTTAAACTGGTAAGAGTATTAATAACAACTAAACATATTAATACTGCAATGGTAATAAAGAGGTAATTGGAAAATGTAGCATTTATAATAATGAAAATGGTATATGTGGCAATACTAATCGCGATGAAACGACAACGACTGTCAAACCCTTTAATACAAAAAAGTGACTTAAATAACTGCACATGACCTCCTATAATTTTGGTTGCAAGATTACACTAATTCATCATTATATGTCAGTGGCATTGTAAAAATTCACCCTAAAAGCTCTATTGCAGTTTTATTGATAGCTTATTAAACAAGCTCAAGCTTAATTCCTAGCGCTAAAAGTAAGTGTTTATCAGCTTAATTTGTAAGACATGTCCTGCAATTAAGTGAGAAATGATACAAGGCTAGAGTGCATTACTCTTAAAAAATACTTGTAAGTATTTGTTAAATAAGTAAGTAGTTATTATCCTAAAAAAATAAACGTTTATGCATTTAATTTATTTATTCTTCTTCCCTCACAAAAAAATTACTAGTTGCTAATATTAAAGGTGTCAGGAAGACAAGCAACGGAATGTTAATACACACTTTAAACAAGGCTTGAAAAGGATATCAAGCTATTTAAACGGACATTAAAGTTAGAAGTGTATACAGGATGTAATGATATAGGGAAGTTAGTTTTTTAGTTGATACTAGAAATAAGACAAGGAGTGTTATATCGATAGGGAAATCGATAAATCCATGGATGAGCGTTTTAGGATGAAACGATTAGCAAAATAAATGGCAGGAAGCTTTTATTTACATGGAGTGCTAAATATCAGCGGTTTTATTATTTTTTAATTCAATAATAATAACCGCTTTTATTTTCTATTTATTTCAAAATTATTGTTTACTCCCCCTAAACTAATATTCAATTGTTCAGCGCTTTAGTTAACCTTGTTCGGTGTTGTTTTTTTGAAGTCCTGGTCGTTTTTTTGAACAAGTGTGGCTGTACTTACATACCCCTCTAAAGACTCTCTACTTAACTCCTTTTATAGTATCTCTTGGCTATATTTTTATGGTGTGGCTCATAGCCGTCAACACTAATCAATGTGATTTACTTTTCATCGAACAGTTATTAACCTGCCTTTTATCTTACCTTTTATCAGTTAACCGATCTGCTTTTGACATTATTGAGTTCATTGAATATCAAAAGAGCGGTTACTATCATAAAGTTAATCTATCAGTTAATATCCCCTCGTTAAATTAACTTAGGAAATGATAAGAAAAATGCTGTATTTATTTGTGATTTTTATTGGTGCTTTTTTATTATTTCAAGTTCAACCGTTAATCGCTAAATTGATTTTACCTTTATTTGGTGGAGGAGCGGCAATTTGGACTGCTTGTTTATTGTTTTTTCAAGCGTTTTTATTATTGGGATATTTATATTCACATTACTTAACTAAACTCAGTACTTTGAAAAAACAAGCGACTGTTCATTTGGTTTTGTTGTTGATAAGTTTAGTTTTTTTACCAATCACGATAAATAATGATCTTTCTTTGTATTCATTATTGAGTATTGATAATTCTCCGTTATTTGAAATTGTTTTCCTTTTAGTTTTTTCGATTGGACTACCCTATTTGTTATTGTCCTCAACAGGCCCTTTAGTACAACGATGGTTGAGTTATCAAGACAGCGCTAAACTGCCTTACAAGCTATATTCTTTATCAAATATAGCCTCTTTACTTGCTTTACTAAGCTATCCATTCATTTTTGAACCTTTGTTTATATTAAGTGACCAGATACTTTTTTGGTCTGCGGGCTATGTTGTGTTTTCATTAAGCTTTATTGGTCTTGCTCTGGTCATGGTTAAACAACCAGCTCAGTTAATAAATGATGTTGGATTAGATTCAAAAATTAAAACGTGTAGTGCAGTTACTATTTTCTTATGGCTGGCACTTTCGGCCACAGGTGTTGTTTTATTAGTATCTACAACTAATGCCATGACACAAAACATCCCGCCAATGCCATTTTTGTGGATATTGCCCCTGTGTATTTATTTGCTCACTTTTATTATCAATTTTCATAGCCCACGTTGGTATGTGCGTTGGTATTGGTTTGTTTTATTTGCCATCAGCTCTTTTGCCGCTATATTTATGTACTTTATCGGTTCTCAATTCGACATTGTTTCTCAAGTAATAATTTATAGTGTTATTTTATTTTCAGCATGTATGTTGTGCCATGGTGAGCTAGTAAAGCTAAAACCAAAAGTAGAGCACTTGACTTTGTTTTACTTAAATATGTCTTTAGGTGGTTTTTTAGGCAGTGCTTTTATCGCTTTTGTTGCTCAAGATTTTTTTACTCAATTCCTAGAGTTTCCAATAGGTATTTTAGCGGTATATTTGTTATTTTCCGTTTGTCTTACGGTTAAAGTTAATGGCGATAATAAAATAACTATTGGAGCGGGAACAAATAAAATTTTGAGTAATAAAGCGCTAGCTAAAGTTAGTATCGTTTCATTTTTAATATTGCTCGCCTTCTTTAGTTATCTCAATAACTTATTTTCAGGTAGTAATATTGATAGCAGTCGTAATTTTTACGGCATTATAAGTGTTAAAGATGTAGAGATTGATGGTGTGTTAGAGCGTAGGCTTATTGATGGCAATACCTCTCATGGCACACAGAGGTTAACAGCAGGTTTAAATGGTGAAGGGGATATTACGCCAAGAAGTTATTACCGTAAAAACACGGGTGTTGCTATTGCCATTGAACAAATAAGGTCTGGCTCACCAATAACTGTTGGTATAGTTGGTCTTGGTGCAGGAACAATTGCATCTTACGGTCAAGTCAGCGATAAATATAAGTTTTATGAGTTGAACCCTGGTGTATTGTCTATGGCAAACGAATATTTCAGCTATTTGTCACAATCTAAAGCTGATGTTGAGGTGATAATTGGCGACGGCAGAGTGTCACTTACTAATGAAATGAGTAATAACTTTGATGTATTAGTGATAGATGCTTTTTCAGGAGACTCAATTCCAGTACATTTATTGACAGAAGAAGCTTTTACGCTTTACTTTCAGCAATTAAAACTTAACGGTGTCTTAGCCCTTCATATCTCAAATAGCCATTTAGATTTAACTCAGTTAACAAAAGGGCTTGCGGCTGCATTTAATAAAAAAGCCTTGTATTTTAAAACAATAAAAGGAAGTATTGGCGATAATGAGGCTGAGTGGGTTTTATTAACCAATAATAAACAGTTTATAAATAATTCAGTGGTAAAACGCTTTGTAAGCCATTGGCCGCCAAGCATGACTTCACCACTAATTTGGACTGATGATTATAGTAATTTATTATCAGTACTTAAGTAAACTTTCTCGGGAGCTATACCAAGTCCATTAAGTTAGTTCCCACTCAGAGCTTGCCAGCGTTTTGAGAACAAATAGAATTTTTTTGCATATAGTCACTCTATATGAAAGAAATTCTGTGCGGTTGTCACATCGCTGGAAAGCTCCCAATGGGCGAGTTTTAAAGGCTTACAGTCTTCGTTATTGATTTTGACAAGGGAATAACCATTATCTTCAATCAATGCCTTGCCTCTAAGCCTTTTAACTCTCGCTGAGTGGGAAGAAACTTATTGGAATTGGTATTAATTATATTTCAGTTCTACCAGGTCCCTGAGTTCTTCATACTTAACCAAGGTTCTTGAGGAGCTAGGCGAGGGCCTTTTTGTAATAACTCAATTGATATACCATCTGGAGATTTTACAAATGCCATGTGACCACAACGAGGTGGGCGGTTGATGGTGATACCTAAGGTTTTCAATTTATTACATAGCTGGTAAATATCATCAACTTCAAAGGCTAAATGACCGAAGCTTCTCCCTGAATCATATTGCTCATTTCCTTCCCAATTGTGGGTCAGTTCTATTTCAGGGGCTCCATGCTCAGTAGCAAGAAAGATTAAGGTGAATTTTCCATCAGGCACATCAATACGCTTGGTCTCTATTAACCCTAATGCATCAATATAAAATGCCAAAGATTTCTTAACATCATATACTCGGACCATTGAGTGTAAAAATTTCATATGTTTCCTTTTTTTATAAAAGTATCTCTATTAAGCCTTAATCGAGTTTGTTCTTATACTCACATAAATCTTCAATAATACATGAGCCACATTTAGGCTTTCTTGCTATACAGGTGTATCGGCCGTGTAAAATTAACCAATGGTGCACATCTACTTTAAACTCTGCAGGTACCACTTTTAAAAGCTTGAGTTCAACTTTGTCAACATTGTCACCCATTGCAAGTTTAGTACGGTTACTGACTCTAAAAATATGGGTATCTACGGCGATTGTCGGCCAGCCAAAAGCGGTATTTAATACTACGTTAGCTGTTTTTCTACCAACGCCAGGAAGTGCTTCTAATGCTTCACGGTTTTCTGGTACTTCGCCTTGATGTAAATCAACTAACATTTGGCAAGTTTTAATGGTGTTTGCCGCTTTGGTATTAAATAAACCAATAGTTTTGATATAAGATTTTAAGCCATCAAGGCCTAGATCTAAAATAGATTGTGGCGTATTGGCTACCGGGTATAGCTTATCTGTTGCTTTATTTACACCTACATCGGTAGATTGGGCAGATAATAAGACAGCAATAAGCAATTCAAATGGCGATGAAAAATTTAATTCAGTTGTTGGATGAGGGTTATTATCACGTAAACGAGTTAACATTTCTAAGCGTTTAGTTTTATTCATAATTATTGTTTTTATTGGGGCTTGTATTATTGAGCATCAAAATTAACTCTTACTCGTTCTATATTTTGTTGTTCAGTTTTTGGTTGTTGTTGAGTTAATTTATCATCAATAGCATTTTTTGCTGCAATTAAAAAACCCATAACAATAAAAGCTCCTGGGGGTAATATCGCGAGCAGAAATTGGCTATCAAATTGAAAAACTTCAATGCGGAGTACTAATGCCCAATCACCAAGAAGTAAGTGAGCACCATCAAATAAAGTTCCCTGACCTAAAACTTCACGAATAGTACCAAGTGTCAGTAATACTAAAGAGAAACCTATCCCCATCATTAAGCCATCAAAAGAGGCTTGTTTAATCGGGTTCTTTGAGGCGTAAGCCTCTGCGCGACCAATAATGGCGCAATTTGTCACAATTAGTGGCAGGAAAATACCAAGAGATTGATAAAGGCCATGAGCAAAAGCATTCATTAATAGCTGAACACAGCTGACAAAAGCGGCGATAATAAGAACAAATATAGGGATTCGTACTTCTTTAGGTACCCATTGACGAACCGCCGATACGGTTGTATTAGAGCAAACCAATACTAATAACGTTGCAAGACCAAGGCCAAGCGCATTTGTTATTGTTGATGTCACGGCAAGTAGTGGGCAAAGACCAAGAAGTTGCACTAACCCTGGATTGTTCTTCCATAGTCCTTGCCAGATAATTTCTTTGAATTCATCGTTAATTTTCATTGTCGTCTCTAGTCTTTTCTTCGTTATCGCTCATTAAAACTTCATTTGTAAGCTGACAATCATTTTTTTGAGAGAATAAACTATTTTGATTTTCTTTAAAGTATAGAGCAGTTTTTTTAACTGCTGCTACTACCGCCCGAGGTGTAATCGTAGCGCCAGTAAATTGATCAAACATACCACCATCTTTAGCAACAGCCCAGCGACTATCATTTTGGCTCATCAATGATTTTCCTGAGAAACTAGTGATCCAATTACTTTTCGCGAGGTCAATTTTATCCCCTAAACCGGGTGTTTCTTGGTGGTTTAAAATACGAACCCCGTTAATACTACCATCAACATTCATTGCAACAATTAACTCAATATTGCCATTGTAACCGTTAGGGGCAACGGCGGTAATTGCAGCTGCTACCGGGGTTGAATTTAATCGAGCAAGGTAAACCGTTTGTTGTTTATCTGAGCCCAGTGCCAGACTATTAACCTTGACACAATCAAGTGTTAGTTCATTGTTATAGCGTTTAGCTTCGATGATATTATTCAAGGTAGATAATAACTGCTTTTGTTGTTGGTGGTAAATCCTGTCTTTTGTTAACTCATTAACTAAACCAACGATTGCAGTACAAGAAATAGCAAACAAAGCTAAAATCTTACTATTTTTGCTTATAGCGACTGACATCGACATTATTTCTTCTCACTTTGGTGACCATAGGCTCTTGGTCTTGTGTATTGGTCGATTAGTGGTGCACTCATGTTACACAGCAATACGGCAAATGCGATTGCGTCAGGGTAGCCGCCAAACTTCCGAATTAAATAAACTAATAAACCCGCCAGTGCGGCAAAGATAATACGGCCTTTAGTGCTTGTAGCTCCTGATACAGGATCTGTAAGTATAAAAAATGCACCTAACATTGTTGCGCCACTAAACCAGTGGAACATAGTTGAAGCACTACTATCAGGGCTTATAAAAAAAGCAAGCAGGGAGCAAAAAAACAGGCTAATTAAAAAACTAACAGGAGTCACCCAGTCAATAGCTTTTTTAATAATAAGAAAAATACCGCCGAGTAAAAAACCAATATTAACCCACTCCCAACCAATACCAAAATGCTGCCCAAAAATTGGACTCTTGAAGCTTTCTGATGTTGTTAAGCCTAGTGTTAGATCAGTTTTTAAAGTATCCAAAGGAGTTGCCATGGTAAAACCATCAACATGAACACGAAGTTGTTCGGTTGAGAAGCCATCAATAGTATATCCGGTAAATATTGTAGATAAGGTGTTCTGAAAATTTAAGTCAAAAGACATTAAGTTCAATGGCGGCTGCCAGAGAGTCATTTGCACGGGGAATGATATTAATAACATAACATAAGCCGCCATCGCGGGATTAAACGGGTTATGTCCTAAGCCGCCATATAATTGTTTAACAATAACGATCGCAAATAGAGCGCCAAAAACGGAAATCCACCAAGGAGCTAAAGCAGGGATACTTATGCCCAGTAAAACAGCTGTTAAAATAGCACTGCCATCAAATAATTCGGATGAGATCTTTTTATGTCGTAATGACAAAACTGAAAACTCTGCAAATAGCACGGTACAAGACGCTAATGCTATATGAATGATATTTCCCCAGCCAAAAAAGTACCACTGAGCAAATATACCAGGAAGAGTGGCGTAAATGACCAACCTCATCAAGGCAGATGTTTCACTTTGAATATGGTTATGTGGTGAACTTGCTATCCAAAAGGCCATAGTATTATTTTGTCTCTTCTTTTTGTTGTTTTTTTGCTTTTGCTTTTGCTTTAGCGATAGCTTTAGCAATGGCTATTTTTTTCTTTTCTTGTCTATTAATCTCTGAATCTGCAGATGTTTGTGAATCCTTTATTTCAGCTGTCGCTAATTTCTTGGCTTTAGCTTTTTCTTTGGCTTTAGCTACGGCAGCAGAAATTTTAGCTTTTTTGTTTTCATCTCGAGATGAAGTGTTCTCTTCTACAACTGACTGTATTTCTGGCTTTTGTTCTATTGAGCTTGCTCGTTGAGCTGATTTTTGTTTTGCTTTGGCAACTGCTGCAGCTATTCTTGCTTTTTTATCATTATCATTATCATTATCTTTATCTTTATCTTTGTCCGTTTTATTACTCTTAGCTGTATTAACCACTTTAGCTTCTACTACTGTGTTATTTTCTTTAGCTTCTTTATTTAGCGCCATTTTTTTTGCTTTAGCTCTTGATATTGCTCCGGCAACTTTTGATTTTGTATCTATGTCTTGTGTTGGTTGCTCAGTTATAGAATTTTCATTGTTCTTTGCCGCTTGCGCTGATGCTTTTTTAGCTTTGACCCTAGCAAGTGCTGCTGCAACAGCTGATGTTGCACTACTGCCGCCTTCATTTTTTTTATTCATCGACGCTTTACGCGCTTCTGCTGCTTTTTTATGTTTTGCTTCTCGAGCTATCTTTTCTTGCTCGAGTCGTTTTTTTCGTGCTTCAAATCGAATTTTAGCTTTTTCTGCCTGCACGTCTAACATTTGCTGTTGACGTATTTCAGCTTTAGCAATGCGATAATATTGTACTAAAGGAATTTGACTAGGACAAACATAAGCACACGCCCCACAGTCTATACAATCAAACAAGTTTAGTTTTTGTAACTGAACATGATCTTTAGCTTTTGCACTCCATTGTAACTCTTGAGGCAATAACTGACTTGGACAAACATCAGCACACTGCCCACAACGAATACAGTCTACTTCATTATTCTCACTTGAAACCTCCTGTTTACTTGGCGCTAAAATACAGTTGGTGGTTTTAATAATGGGAACTTGATCATTCGCCAAATTAAAGCCCATCATTGGGCCGCCCATAATTAAATTTTTATCTTTAGTGGCTTGATAGCCACACTGTTCAAGTAAATAGTTAACAGGGGTTCCTAACAGTGCCCATACGTTTTGTGGCTTTGCCAGTGCTTGCCCTGTGACAGTAACAACACGCCTAATTAAAGGTGTATCATTGATAACTGCGTCAGCTATCGCAAAACAAGTTGCGATGTTCTGCATTATTATGCCTAGGTTTATTGGCAATTGACCACTAGGTACTTCTAGGCCGGTTAAAGCCGTTATTAATTGCTTCTCGCCACCCGTAGGGTATTTTGTTGGTAAAACACAAACCGTTATCTTTTTAATATCTTTGGTGGCTTTCTTTAACGCTTTAATCGCATCAGGTTTGTTATCTTCGATACCAATTAGAATATGTTCAGGTTGTAATACATAATCTAAAATTTTAATACCATCAATGGCAGTTGTGCTTTGTTCACGTATGAGCAAGTCATCGGCAGTAATATAGGGTTCACACTCTGCGGCATTGATAATTAAATAATTAATTGAAGGTTTTGAAGATATTTTTATATGTGTTGGAAATCCAGCACCGCCCATCCCGGCAATACCTGCATTGGCAATTTTATTGATAATCTCTTGGGGAGACTTTTGATAGAAATCTTCACAGCTTTGGCGCTCTTGCCATTTATCCACATTATCAGGAGTGATGAAAAGGCATAAATCACTTAGTCCGGAAGGATGGGCAATAGTTGAGGATTTTATGGCCTTGATGATACCGCTCGTGGGGGCATGTATAGGCACAGACATTGGACTAGAAAGCAGGGTAAGTTGTTGACCTTTTAAAACCTTATCACCCTCTTTTACTAATAGCTCACCACGTTGACCAATATGCTGTTGAAGAGGTAAAATTAATTCATCAGGTAAGTCTAAGGTTCTAATGGGTTTATCGTTTGTCAAAAACTTCTGCTCTGGCGGATGGATTCCTCCATGAAACTTCCAGAAGTGTCCCTTTTTAATTCGCTCAATTATAGACATCATTTTTCTCACTTAATCAAGCTGGGTAACGGGTATGGTATTTAAATCCCACTGCCAATTCTGGGTGGTTTGTACTATTGGGCGCATCTCAATACAATCTACAGGACAAGGGGCAACACATAGATCACAACCGGTACATTCATCAATTATAATGGTATGCATCTGCTTTGCGGCTCCTAAAATTGCATCCACTGGACAGGCTTGAATACATTTAGTACAGCCAATGCAGTCTTCTTCAATAATAAAAGCAACTTTAGGGCTATTATCTTGATCATGATTCTCATCTAGCGGCTGAACCTCAACGCCCATTAAATCGGCTATTTTTTTTATGGTGTCATCACCTCCTGGAGCACATTTATTAATTGCTTCACCATTGGCAACGGCGTTTGCATAGGGTTTGCATCCAGGGTAACCACACTGACCACACTGAGTTTGAGGTAGCAAGTTGTCTATTTGCTCAGCAAGGGGATCTCCTTCAACCTTATATTTTATCGAAGCAAAACCAAGTAGAGCGCCAAATAAGGAAGCCATTATTCCAAGGACAACAATAGCTATGAGTGTAGTCATTAAAATTTCACCAAATCAGTTAACAGATACTTAAATGCTAAAGGGGTTAAGTCTAATACAGTAATGGTGATAATTAATGTCATCAAAATTTCACCAAACCAGTTAACAGCCGCTTAAATGCTAAAGAGGCTAAGTCTAATACGGTAATAGCTATTGTCATTGTCATTAAAACTTCACCAAGCCAGAAAACCCCATAAAGGCTAACGACATTAAACCAGCAGTTATCATCGCAATAGCAGGGCCTTGAAATGGTTTAGGCACATCGGCATTAGCCAATTTTTCACGCATGGCAGAAAACATAATTAAGACTAAAGAAAATCCAGCAGCAGCACCAAATCCATAAATGATTGATTCAAAGAAGTTATGTTGTTGCTTGATATTTAACAGGGCAACACCTAATACCGCGCAGTTAGTGGTGATTAATGGTAAAAATATTCCTAACAAACGATATAGATTAGCACTGGTTTTATGAACAACCATTTCGGTAAATTGTACAACAACAGCAATAACTAAAATAAAAGTCATGGTTGTTAGGTATTCGAGAGATAAGGGGATGAGTATATAGTTGCTGATTAAATAACTTAATAACGAAGCGAGGGTCATGACAAAAGTTGTCGCGAAAGACATGCCAATAGCAGTTTCTGTTCGAGAAGAAACCCCCATAAATGGACACAATCCTAAAAATTGTACTAAAACAAAGTTATTGACCAGCACAGTCCCAATAAGCAGCAATAAATAATCAGTCATTTCTTTTACAAGGTCTAATAAAATTCGAACTATTATCCGTCTTTATTAATCAATAAACAACAGGTTAGTTGTAAGGTTATTAGTAGTATTGATGCCTGAAAAGAAAAAACCAGCTATTTTCACAACTGGTCTAGTAATAAAGTTAATGATTAAAGGATTATTATTCCACTATATTGCCGTTGGTTTGCCGATATAGAAGCCCTGACAACCATCAATAAACAGTTTCTCAAGGGTATGTTTTTCTTCCTGACTTTCAACACTTTCAGCTAAAACGCTGATACTTAGCCGATGAGCTAAATCTACCATCAAACGTAAGAAATATTGATTGTTTTTATCTTCGTCAATATCGCGAGTATAGGTGCTATCCATTTTAATAAAGTCAGGTTTTAGATCTCTAAAGAATTTAAACGACGTTAAGCCAACGCCAAAACGCTCTACAGTTACTCTTGAGCCAACACGGTGAATCATATCAATAAAGCGTTTACTGGTTTTTATGTTTTGCTGTAAACCATGTTCCGTTATTTCAAATATTAGCCGAGGAGCAACAGCTGATTCTCTAAGTAATCGACGCTCTAACCAAATAAGAAAATGCTCATCGTTTATTGATCTTGCGCTAACATTGATACCAAAACTTTGATCGTTTAAGTTTTTGGTAACTATTTCATTAATAGCGGTTTCAATAATTAATCGATCAACAGCAACTATCTTATCGAGTTTTTCTGCCATAGCGATAAAAGAGGCCGTAGGTAGCATTTCTTCGTTACTATTGAGGAAGCGAGCAAGTATTTCACCATAAACTCTACTGTTTCGATTACTTGGCTGGATCGGTTGCAGTAATAATGAAATTCGCTGGTTTTCAATAACACTTTCAATTTCTTGTCGCCAATTTTGATTGCCATAATTAATGCTATTGTTTTCAAGTATGTCGGTATCTTTTTGTGAATACCAAGCATTAATGTTCTTTGTTTGAGCAACACTTATGCCTGTATCAGCTAACGCAAGTAGCTCACCAAGGGGTTTGGATTTATCAAAATAAACTAAACCAGTATAGGCAACAGAATCAAGTTCCGAAGCTTGCTGATATTCGTTAAATTTTCCTGTTAAGTCTTGAGCGAAATTCTCAGCTTCTTTAAGTTGTACGTTTGGTATAATACAAGCAAAGTCTGAGCTGTTTAATCTAAATATTTTAGCGGTTGGATAATTAATTAGCGCAGTGTTAAATATCTCTGCAATATTTACAATGTATGTATCACCTTCATGGTAACCATGTATCTGATTAATGGTCTGTAGTTCTGAGCAGCGAGTGATTAATAATACACCAAACTTTACCGGACTGTCTTGAACAACTTCGTTTTCATAATATTGCACAAAACGGCCACGGTTTGGCAGCTGTGTTAATGAGTCAAGGTATGCTTCTTTTTCTAATGCTGATGAATTATTTAATTGGCTG
>JALJPB010000063.1 GCA_022969175.1 Colwellia sp.
AGGATGTCTCCCATAGAATTGATTCGCTGTATATTAAAGGCTAAGGCAGATTTATTATGGTTTGGCGGCATTGGCACTTATGTTAAAGCAGGCAATGAAAACAAAGGTGACGTTGGTGATAAAGCCAATGATTCTTTGCGGATCAATGGCAGTGAATTACAATGTCTGGTCATTGGCGAAGGCGGCAATCTTGGCTGTACACAACTGGCAAGAATAGAGTTTTCAAAAGCGGGCGGTAAAATAAATACTGATGCTGTTGATAATTCAGCAGGTGTTAATTGCTCAGATAATGAAGTCAATATTAAAATATTACTCAATAGCTTAGTTAGTCAAAATATTCTTACTCAAGAAAAACGAAACACTTTATTGGCTAGTATGACTGACGAAGTAGGCGAAATGGTATTACGAAACAACTTTTTCCAAGCGCAAGCCTTAAGCATTGATGAAGCCAATAGCCAGTCGCACTTTGATAGTTTTAGTCGTTTAACACACTATTTAGTTAACCATGCTGATTTAGATAGGGCGTTAGAATACCTACCTGACGATGATGAATTACAAGCAAGGAATGTTGCAAAACATGGTTTGACTCGGCCTGAACTGGCTGTTTTGATGGCTTATTCAAAAATGGATGTTAATAATGCCTTACTAAAAGAACAAGGTTTATTAACCGATCCATATTTTGAAAAGTATTTATTTACGGCATTCCCTGATGTTTTGGCAACAAAATACCCTGAGTTTATTATTAAACATCCGTTAGCACAGCAAATTATCGCCACCAGTGTGGCGAATGAAATTTTTAACCGCGGTGGGATTCATGCGGTGCGAGAACAAACTGGGGCAACTATTGCTGAGATTGTTAAAGCTTTTGTTATCGCCAAGGAAGTATTTTGTCTTGATGAAATTTGGTCTGAAATTGAATCGTTGTCTGATAGTGTTTCAGCACAAATTCAAATTAAAATGATGATTGAAGTCCAGCGATTTTATCGTTTAATGGCCATTTGGTTTATTAATCATGCCAGTCCGCAAGAGTCTATTGAAACGATTGTTGGCCAATATTCTCCAGGGATTAAATCATTACAACAACTTGATGATAATGATATAGCATTGCCTTTTTCTCCGGTGGATCAATCGCTATATCAATTAGAAAAAGAAACCGATAGTTTGACGGTTGTTGAAAAAATTCATCAGTTGAAAGTCTCGTCTGTGGTGTTTTGTGACATAGTTAAAACCGCTTTTGAACTTGGACTTTCGGTGACTAAAATATTGCCTTGTTATTACTCTGTTAGTCGCTTAGTCGGTCTTACTTGGTTGATTGAGCAAACAGAAAAAGTTAATACTCATGATCATTGGTCAAGACTCGCTCGTTTTTCTTTATTACTTGATTTACTTGAGTTTAGGGAAAAGTTAGTTGTTAAAATCATCAAGAATAACTCAAGTGAAAAACCAGAGAAAGCCATCGATTTGTGGACGACTTTAAAATGCTCAGATATTGATCGTATTAATAGAGTGATTGATGATCTTAAAGCCGCAGGGGCGATACATATTGATAAGTTATATTTTGCTAATCGACAAATACGTGCGCTGCTTGTTTAATACGCCTGATTAATTATTAAGATCTTCTGTCCTGTAGGGGCAGAAGTTGGTGTTTTACTTTCTAATACGCTCTCTTTCTCCAATATTTATCCTTAGTTAAACTTTATATTTATATAATATCTACTCACTTATCCGCTAATTTCTAATATACCTCTTTAGTTTTAAAACGAAAACGCCAATTTAGTTGAATAAATTTAATTCTCTACTAGATTTAGTTATATAAAAAGTCACTGTTTTATATAGATAAACTTTGTCATTTGATTGTTGATTTGTTCTTGAACACTAGGCAGCTATTTTTGCTTTTTTCATCCTATAACCCTAGGTTATAGTTTTGCTATAAAGCGTCAATTGTTTAAAGAGGGATTTGAGTTCATGGTTAGTAAGAGAAAATGATTAGGTAAAAAATATACCTAACAAAATATAAATAACGTGGGAATTATAACGATGAATGTCATGAAAGAAAGATCAAGCTTAACGCATAAGTTGTCATATCTAAGTTTATGTGTTTTAACCGCAGTATCATCTCAGTTTGTTCAAGCTGAGGAAAATCAACAAAGTGAAAAAGAATCTGAAGTAGAACGAATTTCCATTATTGGTAGTAACATCAAACGTGCAACAGATATTAGTACATTACCTGTTACAGCATTGACCGCTGCAGACATTGAAAATACCGCAGCAATGAGCGGTGATGAGCTACTTCGTTCTATCCCACAAATGGGTTCAGTTAACTTTGGTGAAACTACGGGCTCTTCTAATGTTAACGACGCACGTGGTGATGTCGGTTCATTTAACTTACGTGGCTTAGGCGCCGGCAATACCTTAGTATTGCTCAATGGCCGCCGGATGGTAAATCACCCAGGTACTCAATCAAAAAAAGGCGCTAACAAAGTACCAGTCAATACCGTTAACTCTAATACACTTCCTGTGTCTGGTTTACGTTCATTAGAAGTTTTACGTGATGGTGCTGCTGCTATTTATGGTTCTGATGCCATTGCCGGTGTTGTTAATTACGCCCTTGATAGTGATTTTGTTGGCAATAAACTTAGCCTAAGATATGGCCAGTCTCAGGGCACGCCACTTAATGAAACCACCTTTAGTTATTTAGGTGGCTTGGAGCTTAATGATGGTCTATCACACCTTGTTGGCTCTGTTACCGTCTATAACCGTAATGGCATGATGGCAACCGAACGTCCATATTCTGCCAGTCATGATAGACGTGAATACCCAGGTTTACCTGAGGAGTTTGTTGGCGATACTCAATTAGATAACCGTAGTACAGATACTCCTTGGGGAGAATTCAACAGCGATAGTTTAGGTAGATTTCATCTTCAACCTGACTCAATGTCAGGTTGTGTTGATTCACCACTTGATGTTGAAGGTGTCTGTGTTGATAAAGGCAGTACAGGCCGAGATATTCGTTTTGACCGAGGTACAACACGTCCTTTGTCTTCAGACGCACAGAGAGTTAATTTTTATACTCACTTTACCCACGAAATTAATGATGATGTAGAGTTTTTTGCGGAAGGTATTTATTACAAAGCGGAACTAAGCAATCAATCTGAGCAAAACCATGGTGGTAGCAAACATCAATTTACAGTAGCGGCAGATGCTTTTTATAACCCTTTTGACGAAGAAATTATTGTTCGTAAATATCGTCCTGTTGATATCGGGCCAAGAACCGTTACCGTTGATGATAGTAGCTTTCGAGTGCTAGCCGGTTTTAAAGGCTACATGGATGACTGGGATTGGGAAAGTGCAGCATTTTATAGTGAAGCTGAAACAAACGATCGTAGTACACGTGTCGATGTAAATGCATTTGCTGCAGCGGCGAATAGTACCGATGAAAGTACCGCTTATAATATGTTTGGCGGCGCTGATGTTAACAACCCGAACACCACTGGTAATACGCCGATTATTTCAAAATCAATTAGCGATCTATTCGTTGTTGAAGCGCTGACAAATTCAAGAACTAGCTTAGCGTCGATTGATTTTAAAGCCAGTAATAGCGAAGTGTTCAGTATGCCCGCGGGTGATGTTGGCCTTGCTGTAGGTGTTGAATTTCGTCGTGAAACTTATGTGAGTGACCGTTCGCCATATGTAGATGGTAGTAGACCTTTTACCGATGCTTATGGCGTTGTAAATGACAGTTCTTTATATGGTAGTAGTGCAACTTCTGATGCCAGTGCTAGCCGTAATATCGGTTCTGCCTATGCTGAGGTTATCGTTCCCTTGATTGATAGTGGTGATCAGTATGCAGAAGTTCAGTTAGCTGCACGTTACGAGAACTTTTCTGATGCTGGTGATGCGTTAAAGCCTAAAGTCGCTTTATTTTATAAACCAACCCAATGGCTAAGTATTAGAGCATCTTATGCTGGCGGCTTTAAAGTTCCAGGCTTACAACAAAGTGCTGAAAACAGTAATATGCCACGTCGTAGTTCTAAGTATGATCCCGTGGTTGATGATACCTACGCGATTATTGATAATCGTCAAGGTAACTCAAACCTTAAATCAGAAGACAGTGTAAATACCTCTTTTGGACTTGTTTTAGAACCTATTGAAAATTTAACTTTTACCATAGACTCTTGGAATATAGAGCAAGAGAATCTAGTTTTCCTTACTCCTTACGGAACTGTTTTAGCACACGATTATGTTTTGCGTATTGATGGTTCAAGTAACCCTACAGTTATTCGTGATGCAAACTTAGTTGCGAGCGAAGTCAATAACCAGTATTTAAATTCGTCAGCACAAGAGTTGTCAGGTATTGATTTTGGCATTGTCTATGACTTTGAAACAGCTATTGGTGATTTCGAATTTAATGTCAACGCAGCACATTTAACTAAATATGAAACATCTGTTGATAGTATTTCTGCTGTAGTACTTGAAGCTCAAAAAGATTTAGTGACTTACCCAAATCTTGCCGATGTTAACGTTGATGGTGTAGGCGATCAAATATTACAAGACGGCAACCCTGAATGGCGAGCTAAATCTTCACTTAACTGGCGATTGAATCAATGGGGGGCTGGCGTTAGTGTTAATTATGTTAGTGAGTTTATTGATACCAGTACCAACGCGACTGTTGATGATGAAAAGATTTTTCTACCCATAGCAAGTATGACAACAGTTAATGTTTATGCTTCATATAAATTTAGCGAAGACAGCGCCTTACAAGGCACCTATGTAAGATTAGGGGTGCGTAATATCGCAGATGAAGAGCCGCCAATGGCAGATAACTATTGGCATGGTTACTCAGGTGATTACCACTCAAACCGAGGTCGTTACATCTACATGAATTTAAGCAAGAGTTTTTAGTTGTTTGAATAAAATAGATTAAACGTTAGATATATCCTATGGCTCGACTAGTTAACTTTATTTAATATTAGTTGAGCCATATTCCTTCCCTAGAGTTTATAAAGACAACATTATGAATAAATTATTGCTTACTTGCTCATTGTTATTTTCTAGTGTTTTACTAGTGTCCTGTACATCAAACCAGGCTGAACAAAGTAAAAATGCGCAAGCATGTAGTAGTGGTAACGTTCGACTTACCATTGATTTTTCGACTGCTCGTATGGATGAATGCCAGCGGGTATCAGAAAATGAATACCTGATCACTTTAGTACCTGAAAATACACCGATTAACTCAAGTCCTTGGTATGCTTTTAAAGTGCAGGCTGATCAAGTAACAGATATTACGATTACTATGAAGGTACGAGGTGATGAACACCGCTATCCACCTAAAATTAGTCATAATGGCAATACTTGGCAATTACAGAAATATAAATTAAAAGGTCAACGATTGGTGATGAATATTACCGCCTCACCTAAGCCGGTTATTATTGCCGCACAAGAAATTATTAATAATAAATATTATGTTGATTGGGCAGACAAACTAACAAATAACAAGCAAGTGAACCGTAGTGTTTTAGGGCAATCAACTCAAGGGCGGCCTATCTATAAACTTGAACGAAAAAATGACAAGGCAAAAGAGTGGTTAGTTATTTTAGGTCGGCAGCACCCACCTGAGATCACTGGGGCACTTGCTTTATTTCCCTTTGTAGAAACGCTGCTATCTAGTAGTGAGCTAAGTAAAAAATATCTTGAAAAATATAATGTCTTGGTTATTCCAAATATCAATCCAGATGGTGTTCATGCCGGTAACTGGCGTAATAATGCTAATGGATTTGATTTAAATCGCGACTGGAAAGATTTTTCGCAAATTGAAACCCGTTTAATCAATAACTACTTGCAAGAACTGGTAAATAAAGGCGATAAAATAACATTTGCTGTAGATTTTCATTCAACCGTCCGTGATATTTTTTACAGTATGCCGGTGGATTATGGTGTTGAAAAACCCTACTTTGTTAGACATTGGTTAGCTGAATTAGACCGTCAGATGTCTAATTTTGATGTTGAGTTAAAACCGGGCAATAATCCTGATTTAGGAGTGTCTAAACAATATTTTTCAGATGAATTTGGTGTTCATGCCATTACTTATGAAATGGGTGATAATACTGACCGCACTGAAATAAAACGTATTGCTTTTAAATCTGCTAATCTTTTGATGATGACAATGTTATCTGATGAAGATCACGACAAAGAATAGGAATAAAAATGAAGATGATTAACCGTCAATTGATTATTACCGCGATGAGTTTAAGTCTTTTAACCTCCTGTAGCGATAATAATATTGAGTCACCTAAAAACGTCAATGTCAATAAGTCAGACAGGGTTGAAGCAAAGGCAGTGGCTATGGTGGATTTTCTTATTATCAATGGTGATGTTTATTCTGGTGATAGTACTACAGCTCAACCGTTAGATATTGCGATATGTGGACAAATGATCTGTGGTTTATACCCAAGAGGCCAGCAGGTAAATGCAGTAAAAGTTATTGACGTTAAAGGTAAAATAGTCAGTCCCGGTTTTATTGACCCCCATACTCATAGTCTTGCAGAGCTGTTGAGTAAGGATAAAAATCATAACTTAAACTATTTAACCCAAGGGGTAACCACAGTCGTTAATGGTAATGACGGAGGTGGACCGGTTAATATCAAGGCAACTGCTCAAAAGTTACTAACTAACGGTATTGGCACCAATGTCGCTTTATTAGTAGGACATGGTAGTTTAAGAGAGCAAGTTATGGGTAGGGCACAGAGATACTCTACTGAGGACGAACTTAGCCAAATGACAGCCTTGTTAGATACCGCAATGGCCTCTGGCGCACTTGGTTTATCTACGGGTTTGTATTATGTGCCGGGTAGTTATGCCAAAACCGACGAAGTGGTAGCGCTCGCTAAAATAGCCAGTCAATATGGTGGTATATACGATACTCATTTGCGTGATGAAAGCACTTTTAATATAGGCTTTACCGCAGCTTTAGATGAAGCGATTAACATTGCAGAGCAAGCGAATATACATTTGCATTTAGCCCATATTAAGGCGTTAGGTGTTGATGTTTGGGGGCAAAGTGATGCCGCTATTAGTAAAATTGAGCAAGCGCAACAACGAGGTATTTCAATTTCAGCGGATCAATACCCTTGGTTAGCTTCAGGAACAAAGTTGCGCAGTGCCGTTATGCCTAAATGGGTGATGGCTGATTCTACACAAGCTTTTTTTCAACGTCTTAATCAAGCGGATTTAACTGAAAAACTAAATGCTGAAATCATTGAAAATATTCGTCGTCGTGGTGGTCCAGACTCACTTTACATTACCGAATTTGTTGACGAGAGTTTGGTCGGTCTAAACCTTTTACAGGTAGCAGAATTAAAAAGCTTGTCGGTGGTTGAAACCGCTAAACAGATAGTACAGCAGGGTGAAGTGAGGGTTGCCTCTTTTAACATGTCACCAGAAGATGTCGCTAACTTTATGGTGCAACCTTGGGTAGTTACATCTTCAGATGGTACTAATGGTCATCCAAGAAAATACGCAAGTTTCCCAAAAAAATACCAAACCTATGTTGTTGAGAAAAAGTTATTGTCGATGGCCGATTTTATTAATAGAAGTACCTATCAGACCGCTAAAATTCTTGGTTTAGAAAAACGAGGGTTATTAAAAGAGGGTTTTAAAGCCGACATTATTGTTTTCGACAGACAAGGTTTTTCGCCTAAAGCTGATTTTAAGCAATGGAATAAGTATTCTGTTGGTGTCGAGCAAGTGTTTATTAATGGTATACAGGTTATTGAAAATGAGAAATACTTTGGTAGCTTAGTGGGAGATTTTGTTCATTAGCTGCAAATTGGTTTTTTAACGAGTATTAACTATTATTGGAAGTAGTTAATACTAATTGAAACTTAACTTTGATATCTATGTTTTCAAAAGAAATAGTCGCAGGAGTTATCTACTGCCTCATACCCTTTCAAATCATTAGTGCCCTTGCTAGTGAACGACCAATAATTAGAGCTGCAGTGGCAGCTGAGTTTAAAAATGGCCTACATACTAGATATTTACAGTACATAGCAGATCAGCTAGGCATGGATATATCTATCATTACAGTGCCCTTCGCAAGGCGTATGCTTGAAGTAACAAAAGGCAATTTAGATATTATCGTTGGCTTACATTACAGTGATGAGCGGGCAAACAAACTGATTTATATTTATCCCGCCTATGAAAAATTATCATTCCGTTTTTTTTCACTAAATGACAATGCCAACAAGATTAAAAATTATGATGATTTAACTGGGAAAGTAATTGGCGTTATACGGGGGGCAAAATATTACTCTCCCTTTGAGCAGGACAGTAGTTTAAATAAATATCCTTTGCAAAGTCTCAATGGTGGCATAGAAATGTTGCTTCATAATCGTATCGATTTATTTATTCATTATGAAGAAAGTACCGTGGCTCTATTGAAGAGCTTTAGGTTAAAAAACAAAATAACTAAAACAAACTATCAGCCGATACACAATATTAATCACTACATTGCCATTTCAAGTAAATCGCCATTAGTGGCAAAGAAACAGCAATTACAAGCCATTATAGAAAAGGCTGTTGAGCAGCAAGATTTTTTGAACATACGAGTCAACTATCAAAAAGAAAAAGCTGAAGAATTTTAAATGTCTTTTTCAAACTTTTTAAACCTTCAAATATAGCGACTAATTGTAACCTAGTACAAAACCTTCCGCAGTGTCTTCAATTAGGTCAAAGTATCGCATCAATGGTTTTTGTTGATTTGTCTCTTTTTTAGCCGCTGTTGTTAAAGGGCGTTCTTGAGTTTGGCTAGCTTGTTGTGCTTCTTTAGTTTTGTCTGTTGGTTTCATGGTGTTGACCTTTTAAAATAGTTGGTAGGTTCATCATCTAATGTTTTCTTTGACAAATAAATGTCTAAAAGTTTGTCAACATATAAGGCTAAGTTATACCCTTGTATTGCTTATATACCTAGTAACAATGGATATTGGTTTTTACTCTTTGTTACTAAATATAATCCCTTTAGGATAGAGAAATCTTGCCGGGTAAGTTAAGTTACCTCAAATCAACGAATTGTAGATATTCGTTGATACTTTGTAATTTAAGGTAGGCTGAGAATGAAGCAGATAACAATAATTTTATTTGTCATATTAATAACGGGTTGTTCAAATACTAATTGGCGTACAGCAAGTCGAGAACCTGCGGGTATAGCTCCTAACCCAATGGACGAAAAAGCTGCTGTTATTGAATTTTATGCTGCTGATGCCTTTAGTTGGCGAGGTTGGTTTGCCGTCCACTCTTGGTTAGCCGTTAAAGAAAAAAATGCCACAGAATATACCGTTTACGAAGTTGTTGGTTGGCGATTAAATCGAGGGCTTTCACCGCTCAATCAATATCAAACAACGACTCCTGACAGATACTGGTATGGATCAAAACCTGAAAAAATTCTATCGATACAGGGTGAAAAAGCCAGTGAGCTTATTCCAAAAATAGCTGATGCCGTAAGTCGCTATCCTTGGGCTGAGCAATACTCAGTTTTCCCTGGACCTAATAGTAATACTTTTCCTACTTGGATAGGCCTACAGATACCTGAACTTGAGTTAAACATGCCGTTTCGTGCCATTGGCAGTGGTTATGCTGATTAATGTTATGCTCTTTAATGTCTGTTAAGCTTTATTAATCACAGGGAATGAGTTCAGTTTGGCTTAATAACTCATTATGTGAATGAAACAGTTGCTGGGCTTCATCGATACTGATTTTTGTAAAACTAACTTTTGCGCCTCGGCTTAGTTGACCAAGTTTAGCCGTATCTAAAGCGATAACGGCTCCTATTTTAGGATAACCGCCAATGGTTTGTCGGTCATTTAACAATACGATGGGTTGCCCATCGTTGGGTATTTGAATGGCGCCATGACAAATTCCTTCTGATAAAATGCCATTTATACCCGCCTTAATTGTGGGGCCATTAAGGCGGTATCCCATTCGGTCATAATGTTTACTCACGTTATATTTACTTGAATAAAATAGGTCTTGTTGTGCTGATGAAAAGTGATGTTGTTGATAACTAGACACGGTGCGTAAAATGGCTTCATTACTATAGTTAGGGCGATCTTTTTCAGCCAGCATTAATTGGTTGTTGTCAGACTTAATTTCGTTATATGGCACAATTTCATTAGCTTGTAACTTATTGCCTGATAAGCCGCCAAGGTGCTCTCGGCAAACCGTTGAGGTACTGCCAAAGCTTAAAGGAATATCAAAACCGCCTTTTATTGCTAGATAACACCGCACACCAATATTTGCAAAACCAAACGCTATAATATCACCTGCTTTTATTGAGTAGCTTCGCCAAAGCTCTTTAACTTGGCCGTTAATTGTTAAAGGAAACGGAGCGCCTGTTACGGCTATTTGACTATCATATTGAGCAATAAGTACTAAACCGCCAAGACTGATTTCAATAACGCTAGAATTTGCTTTATTAGTCAGTAAATGATTACCCAGTAAACGGTTAGCCCAGTAAAAAGCAGGCATGTCGACAGGGCCGCCATTTGTTAAGCCAAGGTTATTGGTACCAAATCGGCCAGCGTCTTGAATTAAACTTAACATACCGGGCTTTTTGACTAAAAAGCCCAACTTAATTAGCGATTTATTTTGAGGTGAATTTATCTTTTTCATATTTTCGATGGTAAACAGCCCCCCAAAGATAAAAACTCTTGTTTTGAAATAGCATTAAACTTAACAGTATCGCCTACTTGAACAGGTGTCACCGCAGCTGAGTTGGCATTAAACATGTCGGTAGGGCAAAGACCTATAATATTCCAGCCGCCTGGAGATTCACTGGGATAAACGGCGGTTTGTTTGTCAGCAATACCTACCGCGCCTTTAGGCACTTTTAGTCTTGGTGTTGTTAACCTAGGTGTGGCTATTTGTAGATTAACTTCACCAAGATAAGCAAAACCGGGAGCGAAACCAATGGCATACACTTGATATTCTTGTTGGGAATGACATTCAATTACTTGATTTACCGAAATGTTTGATTGGCTGGCAATACGTATTAAATCAGGACCTGACTCAATAGAATAATAAACAGGTAATTGAACGAGTGTCTTTTTATCTTGGCTATTTTTGTCAGCTATTAGATTGGCTAACAGTGTTTTAAGTTGGTGTTGTAGTTGGTGATGATTAATTTTTAGCTGGTCATAAACGATAAGTATTGAAGCGTAAGACGGGACTAGATCAATTATTTTGTCAGAAAAATGGTTTTTTATCAGTTGCTGAGCTTGTTTTATTTGTCGGCAAGTCTCTGGAGATACTTGTTCTGAAAAATAAATAATGACGGCATTCTCACCCGCAAGATTAATTTTAATGTCGGTTAATATTAATGAATTTGTCATTAGTCACTCTTTATAAACAAGGCGATTATTGGCAGATAAGCGCTTTGATCTCGGCAATGGCGTTGATACTTTCAGTGTTATCACCATGTACACATAAACTGTCAACAGACAGTTTAATGGTATTTCCATTAATGGTGGTCGCACAACCAAGATCTTTCAGTTGTTTTACTTGGGCAAGCATTTTATCTTTACTGAGAACCGCTCCTTTTTTATCACGTGATAATAGTTTGCCATTATCGTCATAACATCTATCAGCAAATGCTTCAGCGAGTATGTCAACGTTAAAGCTTTTTGCTTGTTGTCTGTGATGTTCAAGATCAGCTGTTGCTAATAACATCAGTTTTAACGCTTTACTGTCTGAAGTAGAACTAGCTAAACTTAAGTTGTAACGCGATATAGCTGTTAATATTGCACTTCTAACATCAGTGTCTTCCATCATATCGTTATATAAAGCACCGTGAGGTTTTACGTATTCGATACATGTTTGTAAAGATTTTGCCATGCCGTCTATTGCCGCTATTTGATAGGTGACTAAGGCGGTAATTTCTTCTGGGGTGCATTGCATTGAGCGACGACCAAAACCAACAAGATCAGGGTAACTCGGATGAGCTCCAATACTGACATTATGCTGTTTAGCAAGTTGTAAGGTATTTTGCATTGTTAGTGGATCACCAGCATGAAAACCACAAGCAATGTTGGCTTGATCGATAAAAGGCATAACTTGACTATCGGCCCCCATCTTCCAACTACCAAAGCTTTCGCCTAAATCGCAGTTTAATTTCATTGTTTATCCGTAGTAGAAGCAATATATTAGGAGAATATTAACAGTTAGTTGTTATCAATTCATCGATCTGAGTTATTAAAAAGATCATGAGCAAATTTAATGAGAAATTTCCTAATGAAAAATGTTGTCATCATCACCGGAGGCTCCCGAGGAATAGGGGCCGAAACAGCGATACTTTTTGCCAAAAATAATTTTCATGTCTGTATCAATTATAAATCTGATGTTGAATCTGCCAATAAAGTAGCAAGCCAAGTTAGAAAACACGGTGTTGACTGTATTTGCATACAAGCTGATGTTTCTAAAGAAGCAGAAGTTATTCAGCTTTTTAAGCAGGTAGATGCACAATTAGGTTGTGTTACTGCTTTGGTGAATAATGCGGGTATTATTCAGCCCCAAATGCGTTTAGATGAAATGTCTCAAGAGCGTATTAATACTATTTTAACCACCAATATTACTAGCTATTTTTTGTGTGCTAAAGAGGCAGTAAAAAGAATGTCTAGCCGATATTCGGGTAATGGTGGCACTATAGTTAACGTATCTTCTGCCGCTTCTCGCACAGGCTCGCCAAATGAATACATTGACTATGCCAGCTCAAAAGGCGCAATTGATACCCTTACCACAGGTTTGTCAAAAGAAGTTGCTGCTGAGGGGATTAGAGTCAATTGTGTTAGACCCGGTTTGATATATACCGACATGCATACCGATGGAGGAGAGCCTGAGCGAGTTGATCGCGTTAAAGAGTTTTTACCAATGAAACGGGGCGGGCAACCAGCTGAGATTGCAGAGGCTATTTTTTGGCTTTCAACCGATAAGTCTTCATATTCAACAGGCAGTTTTATTGATTTATCGGGAGGGTTATAAAATATGTTGAACATGGATTTCAGCCAAAAAATTGTCATAGATACTGAGCAACAATCTTGGCAAGCTAGTCCGGCAAACGGTGTATGGCGTAAACCGCTGGCAAGAGAAGATGCAGAACAAGGCCATGCAACGAGTATTGTTCGTTATGATGCAGGGGCAAGTTTTGCCTCACATGAACATCCAAAAGGTGAAGAGATTTTAGTACTCGAAGGTGTATTTTCTGATGAAAGCGGAGATTATGGCCCTGGATATTATTTGAGAAACCCTGAAGGTTTTAGTCATGCGCCTTTTAGTAAAAATGGTTGTATTATTTTAGTTAAACTTCATCAATTTAAAGAAGGTGATACGCAACATGTTCAAATTGATAGCCAAAATACCCAATGGTTACAGGGTAATGGCAATTTAAAAGTAATGCCATTACATAGTTTTGCTACAGAATCGACAGCATTAGTACATTGGCCCGCAGGCGAGCGTTTTCAACAACATGTTCATGCTGGCGGTGAAGAAATATATGTCATCAGTGGCGAATTTATTGATGAGCAAGGCAGATATCCAGCTGGCAGTTGGATAAGATCGCCACACATGAGCCGACATAATCCGTATGTTGAGCAAGATACTTTAATTTTAGTAAAAGTAGGGCATTTATAAAATGACAGTGAAACCTTCAGTAGAAGTACAAGAACAAGCAATGAAAGTAGCTAAAGCAACTCAAAAGCCTGGACAAACTAAAGAGCAAACCAAACTAATTGCCCAAGGAATTGAGAAAGGCATTAGTGAATATAAAAAACAACAAAGTAAAAAGTCCAGAACAAGGGACAAAGAACGTAAAATACAAATAAAGCTAAAATCCAGAGTCCAAAGTGATATTAACGACGAAGATGTTCACACAAGTATACAAAGACCAACAATATTGCCATGGGTTTTATTGGTTTTAAGTTGGCTTGGCTTTAGCTTTTATTTATTATCGAGTGGAAAAATTAATTGAATCATAAATTAATTAGCCATTTACAATTAAAATACCTCATACAAATCATTTAAAAAGGATACAGCAATGCAGTTTAAAACATTTAAATTGTTATTCGCAATAGTTTACCTGCTCGGGTTCTCAACTCTTGCATTTGCCGCGGATAAAAAGCCAGATGAACGTGGTGATTACATTCGAGCTAACTATGTTAAATATGAATATCAAATACCTATGCGTGATGGGGTAAAACTCTTTACTTCTGTTTATATGCCCGCCGATGATTCAAAAAAATATCCGATGATGATGCAACGTACGCCTTACCGCGTTGCTCCATATGGCAGTAATAAATACAAAACCCGTTTAGGACCAGATGAAATATTTGAAAAAGAAGGGTTTATTTTTGTTTTTCAAGATGTGCGTGGCAAGTTTATGTCAGAAGGTGAGTATGTCAATATGCGTCCTCAAGATGCATATAAACGTGGTAAAAAAGCGGTTGATGATGCAACCGATACTTATGATTCAATTGATTGGTTAGTAAAAAACATTAAAAATAATAATGGCAAAGTAGGTATGTGGGGAACTTCTTATCCCGGTTATTATACCTCTGTGGCCGCCATTAATAGCCACAAAGCGTTAAAGGCTATCTCTCCTCAAGCGCCTATCGCTGATTGGTTTTTTGATGATTTTCATCGCAACGGTGCTTTTGTTACGCCTATGGCGTTTATCTTTTTTGACACCTTTGATAAGCTGCGGGACAAACCTCATGCGGCTTGGCCTGAAGGCATGAAATCAATTACTCCTGACGGTTATGATTTTTTCCGTAAACTTGGCCCTTTATCAAATGTGAATAAAATTTACTTTAAGGGGAAACGGCCATTTTGGAATGAGCTGACCGAACATCCAAATTATGATGATTATTGGCAAGCACGTAATATTTTACCGCATTTAAATAAAACTAAACCGGCAACTTTAGTTGTTGGCGGTTGGTATGATACTGAAGACTTATATGGTCCGTTATCAACCTACAAAACCATGTCGGTTAATAACAAGCAAGATCATATTAAAATGATCATGGGTCCTTGGTATCATGGCCAATGGAACAGTGGTAAAGGTGATAAACTGGGTGAAGCTGATTTTGGTTTTAATACCAGCAAATGGTTTCAAGAAGAGGTTTTATTACCTTTCTTTCTTCAGCATTTAAAAGATGGTGATGATGCAAAACTAGCCACGGCAACTATGTTTGAAACAGGTAGTAATCGCTGGCGTAAATTTGAGTCTTGGCCACCAGAAAAGACCAATAAAAAACAGTTGTTTTTGTCAGCTAATGAATCTTTAGTATCTGAAAAGTCCTCAGTAAAAGACAACGGCGCTAATTACAGTGATTATGTTAGTGATCCAAATAAACCTGTTCCTCATTCTGCTAACATAAGCCGAGGTTGGGATAGACCTTATATGGTTGAAGATCAACGTTTTACCGCACGTCGCTCTGATGTTTTAGTTTTTGAGACCCCGGTGATGCAGCAAGATCAAACACTGGCTGGCGCAATTGATTTAGATTTATGGTTTTCAACCAGTCAAACCTCTGCCGATATTGTTGTTAAACTTATCGATGTTTTTCCAGGTAAAGACGTTAATAACGATAAAGTAGACAAGAAAACGGGCAATCGTCATGAGCTAGTGCGTTGGGGCGTTATTCGAGGACGTTTTCGTGAAAGTATGAGTGAGCCAATACCTTTTGTTGCCAACAAGCCAACTAAAGTGAATTTTGAGCTTTATGATGTACTGCACACGATAAAACGTGGACACAAATTGCAGATTCAAATACAAAGCAGTATGTTCCCGTTTATCGATATTAATCCGCAGCACTACGTCGATAATATTTTTAATGCAACAGAAAAAGATTTTGTTAAAGCCACACACAAAATCTACCACAGCACTGATTACCCAAGTTCAATCACATATGAAACGATTGACTAAGCCAATTGGTTTGCATTGTAAATAAAAGTTGTTGATAAAGTTAACTTGAAATTAGTTACCTTGAAATTAGTAAACCGATAAAACAAGCAGATAATATTTTGATTATCTGCTTTTTTTATGAATATTCTTAGCAGCTAAAACCGATTATTTATCAAGCTTAGCTAAATTGCCAATAGGGGAGTCTAAAGAATCTGGTGGCGTGGTAAACCAACGTGGTCCTTTGTCTGTCATGTAAAGACAATCTTCTAAGCGGACGCCAAATTGACCTGGAATATAGATACCGGGTTCATTAGAAAAACACATTCCTGCTTGTAATTTCTCTTTTTCGCCATGGACAAAATTAACACCTTCGTGTCCTTTCATGCCAATGCCATGACCTGTTCTGTGTGAAAGCCCTGGTAGTTTATAATCAGGCCCTAGACCAATGTTTTGATAATACTGACGAACAGCGTCATCAACTAAACCTGCCTCTGTGCCAATTTGTGCTGTTTTAAAAGCAATTTCTTGACCCTGTCTTACGGTATTCCAAATTTTCTCTTGTTTTTTTGATGGTTGTCCAACCACAAAGGTTCGGCTAATATCTGATTGATAGCCATGAACACTACAGCCACAGTCCATTAATACAATAGAGCCCTCTTTAATGGTTTGTTTTTGTTTGGTGCCATGAGGGAAAGCACTGGCTTCATTAATTAATGCCATATTCCAAATACCTTGGCCACCTAGCGCAGATTGAGCCTTGTGCATTAACCCTTTGACTTCACTACCTGACATGCCAATGGCAAGTTTTGAATAAACATCAGCATAAGCACTGAGTGTTACTTCATTAGCTTTGTGCATTAATTGCAGTTCATTAGCACTTTTTATAATGCGGCAACCACGAGTAATTGGTTCAGCACTAACATCTTGCATAGTTGAAAGTTCAGCCATAACACCTTGTAAAACAAAGTATCTAACAGAGTGCTCAAAAGCGAGCTTACCTTTGGCCAATCCTCTATCGATAAAAATTTGTTTAATTAGCTTGAATGGGCTTTCGTGTTCTTGCCATACCCTTACATCATCACCAATAACTAAACTTTCTCTGATACTTGGCTCTTCGAAAAAAGGACAAACAACGGAGATATCACCATTTCTTGGGATAACAACGGCAGTTACCCGTTCACTGCGCCACCACTTTATTCCGGTAAAGTAATCCATCGCAGGGCCTGGCTCTAGTACTAAGGCGGCAATGTTTAACTGTTGCATAAGTTGTTGAGCTTTGGTGATACGTGTTTTTCGTTCTGTTGGCGATATTGGTGAGACGTTTCCCGTGATATCAGTCAGTGCACTGTCATTATTGCTACTTGACTGTTTTTCACTAGCATGGCCGGTAACAGATAATGCAACTAAACTAGCACCACTGGCTTTTAAAAAATCTCTTTTTGAAATGTTCATCAATTACCCTAAAATGTCGATTACTTGTTTGCTTATCATTACGCTAACCTGAATTTTAATTTTCAGCAAGAACAAGCCGTTCAATCGTAAATAATTTAAGATGAACGACATAAAGGATAAGTTAACTAAAAAGTTGATTTTCTAGGGTTTTACCATTAACTATTTGACGGTATATCCACTTTTTATCATGGCATAGTTGTAAAATTTGTATATCTAAGGGCAGGGCACTGGTACTTGAATTTGTCATTGCATTAGTTGGCGCATTTATGGTGATTAAATACTCCCTATCTTGAGTTTTAACAACTGAAGATATTTGCTCAATGGCTAATAAACTCTGCTCAAATTCAATCTCATCATTAGCCATTCTAATGGTGAGATATGTTTGTTGGTTATTAGCTAAACTTTCATTACTGACATTTTGATGTTCTCGCAATACACCATTTTCTAAAAATAACACTTGATGGCATAAGCGCTCTAACTCACTTAAGTCGTGAGAGCTTAAAATAAAGGTGGTTTCATTCGATAAGTTGGCCACTAATTGTCTTATTTCTCGTGCATGTAATGGATCAAGCCCCGCGGTTGCTTCATCTAACATTATTATTTCAGGGTTGCCGATAAGTGCTTGAGCTATTGTGACACGTTTACGCATACCATGAGAAAGCGCATTAGGCTTTTCATTTAATACTTCTTTTAAACCTACTAAATCTAATGTTCGCTCTGCTTCAAATTGGCTTTTTTTATTATTAAAACCTTGCAGCTTGCCATAAAACTTTAGTTGGTGAGCAATTGAAAAACGAGGATCTAATTGGGCATCTTGAGGCAATGCGGCTAATTTACCAAAAGTTGCGGCACTACCTGCATGGTGCCCTAAAATGGATATCCTTCCAGAGCTGGGCTGAATGTAGCCACACAACAAACTAAATAGCGTGGTTTTGCCAGCACCATTAGGGCCAACTAATGCAACAGGCTGTCCTTTGTTAATGTCAAAATTAACTTTGTTTAATGCCTGTTTTGAGCCAAATGATTTGCTCAATTGGCTTACTTGTATCAATGGAGAAGAATTGTTAGACATTATAAAGCACTCCTTTTCATGAAAATACTGGCAAGTATCAAGTAACAGAAAGTTTGAACAATAGGGATTATATAATGGGTGATACTAAAAAGGTTTTGCCCGACGATATCACTGAGTTGCACACCAGGAAAAATATAATAGAGATATTGAGCATTTGGTATTTTATCGCTCAGTAGCGAAATTATAATAGTCCCTAAGCCAAAAAACAGTAACGTGATAACACTAGTGAGCTTGGCTGAACGTAAAAAGCTATTGAAAAAACTGGTGAGGGCAATAAAGGGTAATACCACAATATTGAGTTCAATAAACAATTGGCCAACTTTTAAAAGTGCAGGGGAAAGCAGGTTGCTATCTCGCCACCATGCCATGCCAGCGGTAGCAATTAATGTTATTAAAATCAGTAAAGCAATGATCAATACTTGGCCTAGAAAACGGCCAAAAAGAATTTCATTACGAGTTGCTCTAAGAGAGATAAAACGTAAAGTGCCTCTGGTTCTATCAGCACATGTTTGATCACTTGAAGCGCCTAAAGCAAAAACGGGGAAAGAGTAGAGGGCAATAAGCCAATAGAGGGTAAATTCTGAAACTTGCCAGTTCAGTAACGCAGATAAACCTAACATGCCAAAAGTGTCTTTGGCCATTTCTTTAAAGCCATCGGAGGCGACAATACTAACGGCAGAATTAACCGGATAATACAAGATAAGAAACCATGCAGTAACAAAGGCAAGTAATGCTAATGAGCCGCGTTTGGTAAAAAATAACCGAATTAATTCAAATTTGGCTAAAGCCCACATTCTAAAAAGACTTTGTTGTATCTGGGATGGGTTATTCAAGGAAACACCTATTGCGTTAATTCTTGGTTTATTATGACATTACATTAATCGTGCTGATCAACAATTACTAGTGATCATTTGTAAGAAATGTTTATTTATTGGACTTGTGGTGTACTAGGCAGATATTTGAAATTTAATATCTGCCCAATGCACATTGATAGTAGAGGGGGGGTGATTAAACCTTAACGGCTCTTTTAGTCGCTTCTAATTCACGTCTTTTCTGTCTTGCTGTTGGAGTAATATTCTCAAGCAGTTCTTTTTCCCAGCCTATTGCAAAGTAGACTTCAGCCATTAAGAAAAAAGGTCCAATTAAAAATTGACTTAAATCATCAACAAATGCAGGTTTTGCTTTTTCAAAATAATGACCAATAAACTGAATTATCCAACCGATAACAAAAATGATAATGGCCAATACATAAGCGTTGTCCATGTATGCCATTTTTTCGGCTATGTATATATTAGGAATAATGTACAACAGCATACCAATTGCTAAACGCCAATGTAGTTTGAAGTAATATAAAATGGCAAAAGTGAAAAATACTTTCGCAGCGGTAATTTTTATTGTTAACCCCAATAGGTGGATATCAAAGCTTGATAAACTCATTAATAAGGTAATGGCCCAAATAATTAATGGGATACCAATAAAGTGAGTTTGAATGTTTTTTTTATTAAAATGCACGCTTTTATAGCGTGATAGTTGTTCTTCGACACTTTTCATTTGTATTTCTCCTGCTTATTGCTATGGCATCATGGCAATTTGGCACTACATTGTAAAGTACTTACCTATTTTAAATTGTACATTTGTACTGCTTTGTGAGATCAACAAAAACAACGTGCAATTTACCTGTTAATTATAACAATTGATTACAGTTAATAGGTATTTGCTGAACTAATATTCACTTCAACAGCAGTAAAACATTAACTAGAAAGACATTTGAGGTGCACTATGATTAACAGTATTGGTAATAATTCATATTTTATTCAACCATCGTCACCTTCTGATTTCATCAGCCATGAAACTCAAAATAAGTTGCAAGATAGTGCTCAAGTTAAAGTAGATGAATCGGCAGCAACAATTAAAGAAAATAAAAATCAACAATGGCAATTAATGCTAGCTCAATCCTATGTTGATACACAAAAAGCTGCCGTTAATGCGTATATGTTATCGGCAACGGGCGAAACCCTTTATGATGGACAAACCGACGATAAGCAAGCTTCAACGATAACAGGTGTCTACGATGAATTATTGAATGAATACCTACAAGCCAAGTATGAAAGTTTGCCGTTAGCTAAACCTGAGCTAGCTAATGATGAGTTAGTAAACATTCAGCCAATGCCTTATCAAACAAATGAAAAAACACAACAGTATATGTCTATCCAAAGGCCGACAGAAAATTCGTTATTACACTTGAGTGCGTAGTTATTTGTTGTAAAAAGAATATCAACCTTCCCTAGTATCAATCGTATTTATGACCTAAAATGCTATCAGGAACTTACTGATAGCATTGATGCACATATGGCACTTTCAGCACTTATCAACTTAGGCATAAAAAAAACAGCTAATTCAACTAATATTAAAGTTACCATTACCAACTGGGTAACAATAATCACCTGTGGGCTAACATTGTTTTATGCATTGTATTTTTATGCATTTTTAGCACAACGAGATGCAACGCTTATTAATTTATTTTTTGTTGCATGTTATGCAGGAACGTTTCTTTTAACGTCTTGTCATTATTACCGGGCAGCAAAACTATGGTTTTTTAGTGTTTTTATTTGCCACATTATTATTTTAACTACCCAGGTTTTCTCTCCCGCGGTTGGTTTTCAATTCTATTTCTTAATTTTACCTTCAGGTGTTTTTTTACTTTTTGATGAAGATGAAAGTTACGAGAAAGTCATTATTTGTATTCTTGGAATCATCGCTTTTTTCGTTTGTCACAACTATCAAAATGAGGCACCTTTAGTCCTTTTACCCGTTGAAATAGAAAAAGTAATTTTCATTTTTTCTATTATCATAGTGATGTTGGAGAACTTCATTGTGATGTCGGTTTTTAGTTTAGCCATTTCCCGTCATCAAGCGGTGTTAAACGAAATGGCGACTAAAGATGTATTAACTGGCATTAATAATCGCCGAACTTTTATGTTGGTTGGTGAGGAGTTAGTCGCCCATGCCAATCGTTATAACAAACAGCTCAGTTTTTTATTATTTGACATTGATTTTTTTAAAAAAATTAATGATAGCTATGGGCACTTAGTCGGTGATCAAGCACTAAGATTAGTAGCGAGAGTATTGCGAAATAATTTGCGGGAAAGCGATAGCCTTGCACGGTATGGCGGGGAAGAATTTGTTGTTTTATTACCTGAAACAGATGAATTGGCTGCTAAAGAATTAGCTGAAAAGTTACGAGAAGCAGTTGAAAATTTATCAATACCACTAAAAGGTAATCAGGAAAATAAATTTTTCAATTGTACGGTTAGCATTGGAATTAGCTCTACGCTAAGCTCGAGAAATAATGGTGATATATCATTGAATGACTTAGTGCAACAAGCTGATGAAGCCTTATATCAAGCCAAAGGTACTGGGCGAAATTGCGTGGTAAAATATACTTCAGATAAAGCTGTGGAGTTTCAAATATAAGGTATAAAAAAATCCTCATTGAATGTTAAATCATGAGGATTGATAGATTTTGTCGTTTTTTCTCTTTAAGAACTAGGACATTTCTCGCCATTTAATGCCAAACACCAGCCTTTAGGCTCATGTCGTTCGACGTTGTTTTTACTGTGGCGAAACCGTGAAATTTCGGTATAAACTATCTTTCTCAATCTGTTTAATCCACCCACCGGTTCTAGTGCTTCAACCGAATGCCATGGTGTAAATGATAAGTTTTCACAAAAGTTATTTTGTAACTCATTATCAAAGCTTTGCTGTGGAATTTCTATTTTAGCAACATGGATAAAAGGTGAATCTTTTGGATCCCATAATATTCGAGTGTCTTCTATAGGCATGTTTTTATGAGGATTTTGAATTTGCACTAAAAAATCAAAACAGGCATTACCTTTACTTAGCTGTTCCTTTAGTTCAGTTCTTAAAAAGTTGTCAGCATCACGATCAACTGAGTATATTTCATTGGTGCCACAGCTTTTGGCGCTATATTTCATAAAATTTTCATTACCTAAACGATAGGCTGTTAAGCTATGGTATTGTTCAGTTAATAAACTTTTTGGTGGTTTTTTTAAAATTTGCATACCGAGAAACAAGTCTTTAAAGTGCCATTTAAAAATGTTCCAGTTAAAGTTATTAAAGAAAAAACCAAATTGGCTACCTTGTGCCTGATATTGAATAAATTCAGTATATTCTTTTACGTTGGGTAAAAAGAAAGTAGGGTTGTTGAGCATGACAAAATCTTGGGTCATTTCATCTTGTTCTGCTTTAAGTAGTTTTTCTCCATCGACACCCATCACTTTAATCGCCATACCTCTAGCGTCTTTAACATTATCACTTTGAGGACGATCGAAGCCATTAGAGAAACGAATCCACGCTTGATATTGTTTGGGTTGACTAAAGAGACCCTGTTTAAGAATGGGGTTATTTAATTGAGGTACCGTAAATGTCGCTTTTAAGCAGCCATGCGCTTTAGCATGAGCATCACGTCTGTAGGGGGCTGGCGCTGATACCGATTGACTATGGGTAATAATACGCACAGCAGACGATATAGCATCACTAATATAGGTTTTTTCATCGCTAGGTTCATTAATCGCATTGTTATATTTATTGGTACCTGAGTTGCTAAAAGCAAATACTAGGCTAACTGTTAGTGCTGCTGATATTGCGATAATAATTTTTTTTCTTTTCATTATTTTTCCAGTTTTATTTGTCTATTTCAAATTACTTTATTTTCTAATCTATTTACTAATTTAAGAATTAACCATTTTCGCTAAGTGGAGTGTTCACTTAGCTATGTTACCGTTATAGTTCTGTACAGCTTTGAGCTGTTGGCGTGGTATTGGTTGTTGAGTCTTGATGAATTTTCAAATATTCAATTAACTCCATTCGCTCTTTTGGTGATAACTCAGGGCCGATTACACCATACTGTGGGCTGTTGCCTTTTTTATAAGGCACATAACCGGCTCTAAACTCATGGCCAATATTTTTATTGCCACTCAGTAGGGTATTAAACTTGAATCCAGAATTAGAAAGTGCCGTAGTTTGATAACCTAAATTGGTCGCGTCAAACTCTCTTCGTCCGACAATAAAGCTTTGATCACGTTCAGTAACCGGTGACAGTAATTGATAAATGGTTGGTACTGAACCATTATGCAAAAATGGTGGTGTTGCCCAAATTCCAGCAAGTGGCCTAGCTTTATAGGACAAAAGTTGTTGAGGTAAATCGAGGGAGGCATAACCATCTAAACATGCCTGTTTTTCGGGAGAAAAATTATTATCTTTATAATACTTTTCACGAATAATAATGCCGGTAATATTTAATGCTTCACCAACGGTTAAATTATTGACGTTAAGTTGGTCTAACGCGACATCAATTGCCGTTAACTGGCTTTTGATAAGAGAAGTTTTGATATCAAGTTGAACATCGTTATCGTTAAACTGGTTAATTTCATCAATTAACGACTCCATTGATGAGTAACTACTTTGCCAGTTTGAGAACTTTGCCGCCAATTGTGTTATTTGCTCTGGATGCTCTTCGACCCATTGGGTTTTGAAGTTAAAATCGTTTGGTGTCACATTTATATTATCTAAAATATTCACTAATTGGTCTGAATTTAATACCACACTGGCTAAGCGTTTAAGTTGGTTAATAAAAATAGGCCTAACAGTTTGAACAATATCTTTATCACTTAATCCGGTTGCAGAAAGGTCAAAACGATTGTTTATGAAGTTATAAGCAGCATTAGGATCGGTACCTATTTCTTCAATGCTTAAGGTTTTTAATAGCCATAATGGCTCTTTAGCTGTTTTTAAAGGTGCGTCAATTTCTTTAATCATATCACTGGCGACAAAAGGACCATGACAACCAACACAATGTTGATTAAATAATGCTTTACCCCGGCCAGCTTTTGAATGATCTATTTGACCAAAAATATCTTCTGGCCATTTAGGCTCAGTGAGTTTTTGTAAAGTACTTTCTATTTGATGAATTTGTAATGGCATAACAGACGAGTTAAAGCGTTGTTCTTTAGGTAGTGCACGACCGTAATTATCGGTAAAACTAATGTGTGCGCCCACACCTAGTGCCTCTCCCATATTTCTTGCCATAGGCTGTTTAACTGAAGCGCCATATTGTACCCAGTCAAATTTCCAAATATTCCAAACCGGCGGATAACTTACGGGACCCGTAGCAATGTGATAATTTTTGTCTACTAAGTTATCACCAAAAACAGTATTACCAATACGAGTGAGTGCATCAGTACGACCAAACCCTTCTTCTAGTGGATATAGACCTTTACTGACATCGTTGTAACCTTGTTTGAGGAAATTCATAATCACCAGGCCAAAGCGATTGTTCAGTGCCGCTTTACTTTTGCTGTTGTAATCATTTTTTAATACATTTTTGGCAAAACGATCAAATTTAAAAGGATTGGCATAGGTGCTGACCATAGCGGCAATCATAGTAGGGACAAAATGGCCTACTTTCATCGTGGTGAAAGCGTGCATTGCTTGACCACCATCAATACGTACGCCATAGCGTGTACCATTTTTGGTAAAGTTGAGTTGTCCGCTATGACAAGCCGCGCAGGTGATGTCTAGCAATTGTGCTTTACTGGCTTGATCATAATGTTGAGTAAAACCAACCGGCAATTGATATGGGTTATTTGCAGTTGCTCTATCATCAACGATAAAACCATAGGCACGAAGGTGATCCGGATCACTAAAGCGATTTTCCCCCCATGGCATTTCTAGTTGGGCAAACCAATCATACTCCATGCCTTTTAAACTAGTTCCTTGAGGGGTGTAGTAGTAACGCTGTCTATCAACAGATTGGCTAGTCTCTCCCCAGCCTTGTTTTACATATATCGTTTTATCGACCTTTTCGTATTCTGGTATTTGAGTAGCGGGATAGTGCACAAGCGCAAATAAACCAATAATACTTAACAAAGCAATACCGACGATGCTAATTGCTACTGTTTTGATAAATTTTAATACAGTTAGTTTTTTTAACCAGCGGTATAAATCAATAACAAAACCTAGTGTCACAATATAGATCATGACACTTTTTAGTTTTGTGAAAAATCGAGAAAATATTTTTTTTATCATTATTTATCCGTTATAGGCGAGTTTTAAACCGGCAATTTTCATTTGTACTTTCACTAACGCACCACTAGCACCTAAGGTGATAAAAGCTGTTTTATTATCTTCTCCGCCAAAACAAATGTTTGAAGGAAGTGGTGTAAAAAAATCATCTCTGAGCTTTATTTCGATAAATTCTAGTAATTCACCCTGAGGGGAAACAACGCTGATACCGCCGTTTGTCTGAGGGTTATTACCTTCTGGTAACATAGTGGCAATATATAAATTACCTTCAACATCGACAGCCATGGAATCAAGAATTTCTTGCCCAGGTAAACTCATTAACAGATAAGTACCATCAACGCTTTTAGGGTTTGGTTTGATGACACCTGGCGATGAAAGTTCCCAGTAAAGAACCCTTCGGGTATAAGTTTCAACGGTATAAAGGCGTTTGCCATCAGGAGATAAGGCGATACCGTTAGGGGCATTAAGTGGGAAAACCATTTGTTTAATTGATTTACCATCGGCGGTAGCATAATAAATACCGGTTATGTCTCGGGCACGTTCTGTGCTTTTACCCCAATCAGTA
>JALJPB010000064.1 GCA_022969175.1 Colwellia sp.
AACCTTATACGAATACCCCGCCATTTAAAGAACACGGTACGCCACCAACCCCTTGGGATGTACTAAATCGCCTTCAAGATTTTGACTTTAGTTTTACTAGTGAGCCTTTTGGTATACCGCTAGGGCGGTATATTGACGACTGGGTTTATGATAATGGCAATACGGGCAATTTAGATGAATGCAATGGTGCTACTGATGTAAACGGCGTTTATGGTTATTATATTACGGATGAGTACCCCTATGGACCTATTTGTACCTTTGGTGTACATGAACCATCTTTTGGTAAAGTCCCTCCATTACGCTGGGATGATGAATTAGCGGACCCAGCGAGAATATTCGATGAAATGGGTAATAAAATTAATGGCCACTAAACTTTGTCTCTGACCAAACATTCAACCACGATGGTTAGGATGAGTGATTTTGAATGATAATTAACGACCTTTTTGTGAGAAACGTTAGCCTAACAAACTAAACTTCAGCTCTTTGGTTAATCGCTGAAGTTTGGTTTTAATTGTTTGTAACTTCCCTTTTACACACGGTGAAGACCTTTTAATTGGTATTTACATAAGCATGTAGGTTAAGTAGAAGGTATTTTATTTTCTATTGCTGTTCTCAAACGTACTAAAGCAGCATCAGATTTTTCCTCAACTTTTGACTTGAAATACAAAGCATTTATTACCACTAAGGCAAAATTTGGCAGTGTATAATCAAGCGTTCTTTCAAATGTGGTTTTCCCAGCCAATTTATATACTCGATATTGCAGTTTAATAGTCGCTCCATTGGTTTTATTTTGGGCGTGCGCTGTCCATCTTTCATGGCTACTTTCTACCACAATCCAGGTTAGGTGATTTTTACCAAGAGCGGTATCAATGTCTTCTTCAAATGTTTCACCTTTAGTTAAAGGGAGGTGAGAGTTAATATATATTTTTGAAGATTGCGGGTGCCACTCTGGCCATAATCCTGGTGAACTAGCGTATGCCAATACTTGTGTTGTGGTTCTTTCCATCACAATGGTGTTTATGATACGAGTTGTCGAAGTGCTAAACCACAATGCACTGAGCATCCACAACATTATTGGCAAGCGTATTATTTCGAAAATGGCGAACCTTTTTCTCCCTTCTAAAAAGTCATTGACCACCACTAGTCCATAAATAATGACGGTAATCCCTGTTGCCAGCTTCATACCAGACAAGCTTGGTGCCAAAAATATAAACATCACAGCAACCAATACAATGCATAAAAATGAAAATCCACTATACACTTTTGTTATCGTTGAAACTTGTGGATCATATTTTTCACGTTGCTGGCAACCTGTCTTTTGCAATTTACTCTGTGTAGGAGTTTTATTCTTACAATCTTGGGGGCGCCAACCCGTAGGTTTAAACCACAAGCCAATTTTATTACGCCACAAGTTAGTATGTAAACTGTCTTTAGCCAACATGCTCCAATGTTGAAAATTTGCTTTAAGAGGGTTTAACGTATTCAATGGGCGAGTTGTACCATAATGGCAAGGCTCACTCGTTAATTCAGGCTGCCAACTGGAAAATAAACGATCCCAAATCACCAAAGTACCACCGTAGTTACGATCAATATAAATTGGGTTTTTAGCGTGATGTACACGGTGACTAGAAGGTGTTGAGAAAATACCTTCCATTAAAGTGATTTGCAAAATAGTTTGGGTATGCAACCAAAATTGATAAATTTTCAATAGAATAAATAAAATTAGAAACACCTGAGGTGGGCAGCCTAAAATAGCTAAAGGTAGGTAAAACACCCAGGAAAATCCATACTGAAATGCACTTTGCCTTAACGCTGTTGTTAGGTTGTATTCTTCACTTTGATGATGTCCGACATGGGCTCCCCAAAGAAAATTAATTTCATGAGCCAATCTATGAAAACCGTAATAACACAGATCTACAGCAAAAAAGAATAATATCCAAGTTATGGGGTCTTGGACGCTAAATTCGAATATTCGGTGGTTTTCCGACAAATAAATAAATACCGCGAAAGTGTATGTTTTTAACAAGGCGTCTGAAATTAACAGTAATAATCCCATTGATAAACTATTTATACTGTCGTTGTAACGATGCAGGTTTCTGCCTTTCAATCTTAGAAAAAGATATTCTATAGCCATGAATAACATAAAAAGCGGTATTGCCAAGCCGTTTATATTGTAATCACTCATTATTCAACCTCGTTTTAAATATTATTATCTCTCTATATTTAGTATCGCTACCTTTTCAGTAAAGGTCATTGACAAAAGCTGTCAATAATTGACAAGTTACGACATAATAATAACTAAATAACTTCGTAATCTGTAAGTTTGTAAAATATGAAACACCTTTATATCGAGAGTGAGTGGATTAATTTGCTCTTACGCAAATTTGCTGATTTAGGGCTAGATATCAGAAAAATTGTTAAGGGCATAGCGGGTTTTGAAGATGAAAAAATGGTTGCAAGTTACCGACTTGAAGTTGGTGACGCTAGGAAAATGTGGCATCGCGCACATGAGTTAGCTCAAGATCCCTTGTTGGGATTTAAAGTCGGCTCAATTCAAGGTTTTCGAGCTATTGGCGTATTAGCTCCTATTATTTGGCATAGCCCCAGCGTCCGTACCGCTTTAAACAATATCACTATATTTCAAACGTTAATCAGTGAAAGTGGTAGCTACCGTATTAATGAAAGGGAAGGTTGCAAAGAGCAAGTTATTAACTGTGAATATATGCCAGTGTCAAACAGTGTGCCTGTTAATGTTCATCAGGTATTGGCCGTTGTCATAGGGACTATAGGGTTAATCAGGGCTATTTCAAACAATGCAATCAAGGTTAAACGCCTTTACTTACCGCGAAGTTTAAATGCAAAACTAATCGCTAAAAAGCTTAATTGTGAAGTGATTAACCGGGCAGGAAATTTTACTATCTGTTTTTCTACCGAGCACTTTGATAACCCTATTTCAGGCTGTGATAGTCACCTTTATCAACTAAATATTACTTACGCCCAAGAACTATTGCGAATTAAAAAAGCTGGCGTGGCTTTGATCGATTCAGTGAAGACTTTAATTAAGAGCCACGGTTTTTCTAGTGCTAATATACAAAATATAGAATTATCCTTAGGTATGCATAAACGTACCTTACAACGTAATTTGCTTGAACAAGGGACCAGTTTTAGACGCATTAAAGAAGAAGCCTTAAAAGAACGAGCAGGGAACTTATTATTACAAAATAAAATTGATATTGAATCAGTAGCAACAATTTTAGGTTACTCTGAACCTAGTGCATTTCATCGAGCCTTTAAGTCTTGGTTTGGAGTAACACCGAGGAGATATTGTAAAATACATCATTACAACGTTTGAGTTAATTTAATAACAATACACGGTTTTACAGTTTTCTAGATATTTATAATATCAGTGAAATGAAAGTAATCACAAAAACAATGTATTATGAACTGATGGCAAGCATACTTATCGGTCAGGCCACCAATTTTAGGTAACGGTTGATAATCAGGTAAATAGTCAACCGGCTTATCGTAATCTCACCATTTTTAGCACAATCGGTATTGTTGATTTTTAGACAATTTTGTTCTGCCGAGAAAAATCAAACAAACAGCGCGAATAATTTAAAACGTTTTACCTGAAAATTCACTGGTAAATTTTTCAATTGCACCGCGTTTTTGCATGGTAACAAACACGGTTTTACCGTCTTCGCCGCCAAAAGCAACATTAGTAGGGAATTTACCTTTAAGTTTAACTTCACGTAATAATTTACCCTGTGGTGAAACAATAGCGATAACGCCTTTGCCATAACGGGCAATATATAAATTACCTTGTTTATCCGTGCGCATGCCATCTTGACCAAAATCAGCAAAACTGATTAACAGTTTTTTATTGCTAACCCTACCATCAGCCGCTAACTGATATTGCCAAATATTGCGCTGCGCACTTTCATTAACATAAAGAGTTGTATTATCGGGACTAACTTCAATACCATTAGTGGTCCCCATTGATTTTTCTAACAAGACGACATCGCCGTTAGTATCAATACGCCATAACTGCCCTGAATTTTTTGACCAGTTAGGATCACTAGCAAACAAAATACCGTTATCCATGATCGCAATATCATTAGGTTGGTTCATTAATGATGAATGACCATGCACTTCAACAACAGAACTTGCTATTTTACTACTGTTAAGGTGTTTTTCGGTGATTTTAAGGATATTATGATTAACATAGTCGGCAATATACATATTACCCTGTTGATCAAAACGAATACCATTGCCAATAGAGTTATTAGCTAACTTAACCAAGAGCTCAACGTTATTCTTGCCAACAACACGGCCAATAGTGCCTTGTTCAAGATAATTAACCACATAAAGGTCACCATTCTTTGCTACAGCGGGACCTTCAATACCTTGAGTAAAAGTATTATCACTGACCCAATCTTCACTTTGATAAAGTGCCGGTTGTGCTGCCGGTTGGTTAACCTGACCGGCAGTCGCTGATAAGGTCATTAAGGTAGCGTTAAGACAAAAAAGTAGGCTTGTTTTCAACATATAAATCTCCAATATAATTTAATTAATCGTTTGCACTACAGTGCTGTAATAATTCGGTCATGATAGGCACAGCCACTAGTACTTGTTCTTGCTGCTGTGCTTCGATACCCGCTAACTGCGCCATTAACTTTTGACGTCCAGCGGTCGATAAAGGTTTTATGCCTGCACAGTGTTTAGTGACTTGCTGTGCTAACGGGATAAAGTTTTGTAGTTCAGTCACTAAGGTAAAAAGTTGACCTTGTTGGTTGATAGCTAAGTTAACTGTTTGGGTATTTCTTTGCCAAGTAACAAGACGCTGATCAATATAAATTAACGCTGAATCATCGCCAGCGATAAAAGCATCAAGATGCTGCCGTATAATAATTATGCTAAAACTTTCTACTGGCAAATAATCAACAAAATTATTCAAAGCGGCTTGTTGGTGATAATTATTTTGTTTAAATTTCAAGTGATGGCGGGTGTAATAATGTGCGGGTTCAAATGCTTGCGAGATAATCGCTAAAGCATTTAGGTGAGTGTTTTTGTCACTAGCATGGTTTAACAGCGCAGCTAAACCATTTCTATGCTGCTCCTGATGTTGTAGGCCAATAATATTAGCTGCATAATCATCTATCACCATTAAACGCTGATACATAGAGTTAACATCAGTAAGTCTTTTTGCTGACCAAAAACGTTCGGCAATAGCAAATAACCTTGGCCAAGTACGTAAGTCAATATTGGTTTCATCAACCATTTCCGTCCACAAAGTCGCTTCACCACCGAGTATATTTTCAGCTTGGCTTACGCTTAATGCCGGCAATAATGTTATAACCTTATTTTGTTCAACAGCAGATTTTTTGATTAATGGGTAATAGGCATTACCTATTACTACCTTATTCTTAGCTAAATCACTGGCAACCAATGCTAATTCAAAGCGTAATGGCCCCATCCAGCTATCAACAGAAAAAACTAATGACTGCGCTACTAAGTCATTATCATCAGCAAGCAGCGAAGTTATGGTTACTTTTTGATGATGGTTATTATTCAGCTTCAAATAACCAGAGAATTCGGTTTTATCACCGTTTTTCTGACTAATTAAGGTGAACAGACCTTTTACTGCACTGCCCTTTAATCGAGGAATAGTTAACAACCATGTTCGCCAAAATTCATCATCTGCCGGGGTAATGACGGTATGTTTTTCTGTTAACGCTTTATCCTCTGATACATGCCCTTGGGGATCATTTAAATAATGAAAACTGGTATATTGCGGCTGGTCAATGTAATAACCGGTCGATAATAATCCTTGGTAACCCTTTGCGGCAATAATATTCAGCGACTCTAAACCTCGCCAAGATTGCACCATAATATCATTAGGTAAATCTTCATGGAAAATTTCATCCCAGCCCATCATTTTACGTCGATGTTTAGCTAATATTTCCAGTAGCTTACTGTTAAAATAACGTTGCACATCATGGCTATCCTGTAGATTCTCCACAGTCATTAATTGTTTGATATTTTCGCTATTTTGCCATTGTTTAGGGTTTACTTCATCACCACCAATATGTAAATATTCATCAGGAAATAATTCTGTTAACTCGCCAACCATATCATCAATAAATTGATAAACGTTATCATTACTGACATCAAGTAACGGCTCAAATACGCCCCAGTGCTTTTCCATTTGATAAGGTTTACGCTCGGTAATTAATTCAGGATAAGCAACCGCAATAGCCGATGCGTGCCCTGGCACATCAAATTCAGGCAAGACCCTAATACCTAGCATACTTGCATAATGTACTAAGGATTTTATCTCATCTTGTGAGTAGAACAATTTATCTGCGGCGAGTTGATGCAACTTAGGATACATTTTTGATTCAATACGCCAGCCTTGATCATCGGTTAAATGCCAATGAAAAACATTGAGTTTTGCCGCCGCCATGCCATCGAGTTGCCGTTTTAAAGCACTTAACGGAATAAAATGACGAACACTGTCGATCAGTAAACCACGCCATTGAAATCTAGGTTTATCCTTGATGAATAATTGAGGGACTTGCAGTGCTGTACGCACTGTCATACTGGCGCCGGTATTAATCTCAAGGTTTGTATTAATATCTGCTGTAGTAATAATTTGCACTAAGCTGGTCAAGGCATGCAAAGCACCAAAATCAGTATTAGCATGAATACTGATCAAATGACTCTTAATGATTAACTGATAACTTTCATCATCACCTAGCTGAGGTAAGTAATAACTTGCCGTATGTTTAGCTGGTGAATTTAGCTTTTGGCTATTGAGTGATTGCGGGGCAATATCTTGGATAATTATTTCAATATCCGCAATACTCTTATCTGTCACTAAAGTAAAACCACTAAAATTAAATTTTTCTAGCTTATTTAATTGTAAGGTAAAACGCTGTAAGGCTTGCTGTTGACGTGGTGCACTCATGCCACTAATGTAAATATTGGCGTTGTTATTTAAAGTAAAAAAACCACTAGCCAGCTGCATCTGCTGTGGACATGGCATCAGTGATAAACAAGATTTTTTTGGCAATTTCGCTTTTGCGGATAAAGACAGCAAACATAAAAAAACAACGGCTATCCCAATACTAAGTTGCCTTGATACAAAAGGTAGTTGCGCTGTTATTACTTTAACTAGGTGATTAGGCATGGAATTTCCTATATTGTTATTATTTTACTGTTTAGTCTATTTTTAGTTATTGGCTAATCATGCCAAGCATGGCATTAAATCAGCCATGGCTTGTATGTTAATAATCGCCCCCGGATATTGGATAGCTCGTCTGGCAAGTAAGTGATCAAATGTAGCTGAGCTGGCTAGTTACACAATGACGAGTGCAGAAAGCGACCGTAAGCGCCAAGGTATGACAGCAAACTTGCAGTGGCATAGTTATGATGAAAGGTTTACCGCTACGTTTGAAATAGGTGTAAATGCCCGAGGTGATACACTTAAATCATCTAAGTCAGGCAAGCATGGATGTCCTATGATATTGGTAAAAGGTTTAAATAGTCCGGCTTCTTCTACTTTTTAATTACCCGTAAGACCGTGGTAAATTTAGTTCTTTAAATCACTCTGTTTTTCAAAGGCTTGCACTTGGTTATGAATAGCATTTAAAAGACTATACTGTCCTTTAGCATCATGGGTTAACTCCCAAATCATCACTCCAGTTCCTTGTTGTAATGCGAGTTCAGTTTTTGCCTTAATAGTTTCAATTGAGTTGAAGGTAACATAATCGCAATCAGCACATCTTCTGCCAATAACATCCTTATCAACTACAGCATTACCAAAAATTTTCAATAGTTCTCTAAAACTATAGACCTCATCATAACTACCGAAACCATAGCCATAAAACGGTACACCTAGCACTAATTGGTTTTTTCTTAGACCCCGACTCTTCCAGAGGTTAATTTCTTTTAACGCGTGCTGATAACTTGAGTGTTCATCACCAACTTGCCCCCACGTTGGTCCTAATTGGTCATACGACATGATATTAACAAAATCAAAATAGGGTAACGAGGCAATAGGTACTGAACCTCCCTCATAAGATGCCGTTGCCACAGTTAGAAGTTTCTGACGTTTTTTAAGTTCAAACGACAAGGCCTTAATAAAAGGCACATAATTGCCAGAATTATCAATTTTTGTTAGTAGATCGCCTTCAATATCAATATCTAAGCCATCAAGGTTAAAGTTATCGACAAATCTGAGCAAGTTGGTTAGCAAACTGTCTCGGTTCTCAGGGTTTAACAGTTTAGGCCAATGGCCCGAACAATGGGGTAATCCGCCGCCACCTAAAGAAATTAAGACTTTAACCCCTGCTTGATGTATTTTATTAATGGCATAGATCAATTCACTACGAGTAATATTTTCCTTAGTATCATTAGGCATACAAGCCATGACATTACCATGTAATAAAACCCCGTTCATATCAGGATTTAAAAATGAGATATTAATGTGGGTTAACTTATTTAGCTGAGCATTATCGATACTCTGTTTTAAGCCTTTATAGACAGGGATGTAACCTACTATTTTTGTTTCAGCCCATGACCCAGTGGAAAAAATGAACATTAGGGCGTTAAAGGCAATAAAGCTACGCAAGGTTTGCTTCATATTAAATTCTCAATTAGATAGAAATATAAAGAGATAATGGCTAAGCCTTATTTCTTTATTAAAGATACAAAAAAAGCGATTGATTGCAACGTGTGGGTTAAGTCGATGCCTTTTCAACGGTTGCGCTGGTTAAAAAAACTAAACTAAACAATCAATCACTTTTAATGTATAGGGTGGTTAAAAAGAAGCGTTGCGGTATAACTCATACCGATTATATAAAAAGAAATTGCACTGCCTTCAGCGATTGAAATAATATTTTTCCTAAATTCAATCAACATTATATTCTCCTTTCTACTCGTCTCTTTTAATTAACATTCTCTTAATTTGTTATAGCCATTAGCAAGGCCACTGGCGATAGCGTTATTATTTACATTTGTTCTATTCGGCTATTTATTTTCGCTATATTAATGCCGATCATTTATAAGTCTAATTAGCCTATCAAGGTTAATTCATCCAGAACAGGGGGTAGAAGGTTATCTATCACGAAATGACATGGAAGTTAACGTAAATCAATGAAAAACAAAGGATAAAGCTAAATTCTTTAACTGTGACCACTCATGAAACGTGCTGTTTTATCGCGAGAAAGTCGAATTTCCCCAAAATTTATCTATTGATAATAAAAGCTATGAAAATTAAACGATTACAATAGTAAAAGTTCACTGTGGTTTTTAAAGTTTAATCCACACCGCCTGATAAAATCATTCACGCCATCGATTTCCTGTTGATGGTTAGAATAATCAAACGTCTGGTCCATTTCTTTTTTAGGAAATACACCGTATCCGGCAAGCAAGCACACCCACGATTTTGGTTGATAGCTACCTACCAACTTATATTTATGCATATCGCCGGCGAAATCTTGACTGTGTCGCCAAAGGTATAAAATTTGGCTTAAGTTCTCAGAAATGTTTTTATTAGCCGCATTATCTCGCCAATAATCGCTATCGTTACGTTGATTTGCTTTGTAATGACAGACAATATAGTCTCTGATGCCATCAAATCTCAAATTAATATCTTTGTTAAAGGCATCTTCAAATTTGTTTGTCCCTTTGCCTTCTTCAAAATACTGGATAAATTGCTCAATAGTATTAAATGAAAGTGTAATTGCAGTTGCCTCTAAAGGCTCAATAAACCCTTGAGATAGCCCAACGGCTAGACAGTTTTTGTGCCAATGCTTTTCAACACGACCCACTTTCATTTTCAAATGCCTTGCGTCGATATCACTTTCCAACAAACCTAAGTGTTGTCTCAGTTCAGTTTCAGCCTGATTCGAATCAATATAGTCACTGCTATAAACATAGCCATTACCAAAGCGATTTCTTAGCGGGATCTGCCAAGCCCAACCGTTAGATAAGGCAGTTGCCTTAGTTGCTACGGGCAGCACTTGTGATAGTTCACTGGGCATCACGACGGCGGCATTATTAACTAAATTATCTTTAAAACTTTTATAGTTGACCTTTAATGTCTTTTGCATCAGTAATGAATTAAATCCTGAACTATCGATAAAAAAATCAGCTTCTAACTGGGAGCCATTCTTAAGTTTTACCGCGCTTAGGTTGCCATCGTTTTTCACTAAAACATCACTCACAGTGCCATATATTCTTTTTACCCCTTGGCTTTGAGCGTTTTTTGCTAAAAACTCTCCTAAAAGGGCTGAATCGAAGTGATACCCGTAGGAAATGCCAAAAGGAAAACACTCATCAGGCAAAGGTCCCAAGTTTTTTCTTGATAAATACGACTCTAAAAAGTAGTTATCTGGATGAGCGTTAACCTTATAGCCTTGCATTCGAGCTTGAATATTCTTATAAAAAAGCGGCACGGTGAATATATCGTCTGTTTGCGCGGGGAATGGATGGAAATACGATTCAAAACCGGCAATGGTTGACCATTTATCAAAGTTAATGCCATTTTTGTAGGTTGCATTACAACGCGGCATCCATTGTGACTCAGCTACACCGATCGCATCAAAAAACAATTTCAAATGTGGGGTACTGCCTTCACCAACACCAATAATGCCTATTTCTTTAGACTCAACTAAGCAAATTTCTGTTCCTTTCCACTTACATGCCAATAAGTTTGCCGCCATCCAACCAGCTGTTCCACCACCAACAATTATTATCTTTTTTGGCTTACCGTCGTTATTTAACATTGTTTTTTGCTCATAATTGATAATCTAAAAGGATGTTATTTTTGTAATACTTACTTTTGTAACTTGGTAATGAAGTAATCTTTTATTTCTCTGACATATTCGGCTGATAAGTCGCCGAGTATATGCTGTTGATGTTCTGGGATATACGAGGCTGGCTCAACACCTTGCTTAAATAAATAGTGATCAAATAAGCAACGCCATGCAGTACGTTGTTTTTGGCTTAGATCTCGCATAGCCAGCAGTGCTAAGTTCAGACTATCAATTGGGCTGGGCGATACTGAGTTTGGCGCAAAAGAGCCACTCCACCAGTAATTCATTAGGGCATTCACTTTTTCCAGCGATTCAACATGATGCCACCAGAGCATAGGAATAAAAATGGCATCGCCTGGCCCTAGCTCAACACTGTAGGCATCATTCAGTGCATGCTTAAACAAAGGATAACGCTCAAAATCAGGATTGTTAACATCCACCAAACTCGTCGGTGCACCTGCCGGGGTAAAATTGAGCGGGCCGGGGTATAAGTTACACGTTTGCTCAGGCGGAAAAAGTATAAAGCGTCGACGGCCAGCCACAACACAAGCAACATTATCAGAGCCATCATAATGGGTATTAACAATGCCCTCATTGCCAATCCATAACCGTGGATTTACGTCGGTAAAAAAATCGGAGCGATTTTCACTAACTAATCCCGGTAATATCTCACTAGTGAGTGTGCTTTGCATAGAAATAGCCGGATAAACATCTCTATCGATCAGCTCTAACAGGCGACCTAAAAACAGGTCGACCCGCTCTTCACCACTTAAGAAGTTTATATCGGTCATATCCTCATTGTAATAGAAGCGCTTGTTGGCAGAAGGGGGAGCAACAACCATTGTTGTCTTTTTACCGGTATAAAACTTATTTAGATAGTCGACAAAATCATTTGGCGTTTTCTTAGCTGACGCAACGAATGGCCAGTTTTTTGCAAATCCACGTATCACTATTGGCTTTTGATTAGGCACAACGTCTTCAAAGAATTGTTGAGGATTCAATGTCGAGTATTCTGGAATGGCTTTGTATTTTGTCATGCGATTTTTTTCATCTGGTAAGTCTCATGTAATAGCCTTGATGTAAGTGTTTGCACCCTTTCTGTCTTTGTGTAAGACCGCATGCGTATGTAACAATACACGTTTGTAGGATTACATTTGTTAGTTATTTATTAACAAGCGCCTGACAATGAGCCTGAATATAATCATAGTGATTGGGCATGTTCAGCACAGTAGCACGGATGTTTTTAACATTTTCACTTAAGGTATTTGCTAAATCTTTACGATGAAAGCCATCGAGCAAGGGATGATACTTCGGTGGCCGTATTTTCATCCCTTCTAAAATTGAGCACCAACTATCACAGCTAAAAAACTGCCCATGCGTATGCTCCAACTGTCCTCTTTTTTTAAATAAGCGTATTTTTATATCCAATGATTCAGGTATTGGCATCGTTTGGCACCATCGCCAAAATTCCGTATCATCACGGCCTGAAGTACAATAATGGAGAATAATAAAATCGCGAATTTCCTCAAAGTCATCATCGATTTTTTGATTAAATGCTTGTTCATTGTCAACGTCAAAATCACTATCTGGGAAATGTTTGATGAAATGGACTAAGGTTTTATAGACCAAATGAATAGCAGTAGACTCCAACGGCTCTAGAAATCCGCTGGCAAGGCCTAGTGCCAAACAGTTATTGTGCCAAATTTTTTCTCGCTTACCGGTAACAAAAGGGATAATTCTTGGTTCATTAATCATTTTGCCATTAATACTGTTAACCAAAGTTTCTACTGCTTGCTCATCACTACAAAATTTATCAGAAAAAACATAACCATTACCTGTTCGATGTTGCAAGGGGATATTCCATGACCAACCTGCTTTTTGAGCGGTTGCTATGGTATACGGCACAGGGTTATTTACTTGTTCTGTTTGTACTGTAACCGCGCGATTACAAGGTAAATAATGCGACCAATCATCAAAACCTACCTTCAACGCTTTTTCTATCAACAGGCCAGTGAAGCCAGTACAGTCGATAAAGAAATCACTGCTGACAATCGTGCCGTTGTCCAACGTTAAACTACGCACAAAATCTTTGTTATCAAGAGTTACTTCTTTTACCGTGGCTTCTATTCTGGTAACGCCGCGTTTAAGGCAAAGTTCTCGACAATACTGTGCAACTTTAACTGCATCTAAATGAAGGGCATGAGCATAGTTTGATAACACCCAATTTTCAGACTGATGTGGGCGCAACATAAAGCGCTCTTGTTCGGCCATAATAGCGCTTGGGGAATGATCAACCCAACGTGTTGTCTGCCCGTCAGCAAGTGACTTTAACCAAGCCTGATAAAAATCAAAACCATTAATATCCTTACCAACACGGCCAAATGGATGAAAATAGCTTTCCCCTGGTGTTAACCAATCGTCGAACCGAATGCCTAATTTAAAACTGGCGGACGTTGCTTGGATAAATTCTTTGAGATCAATCTGGCAGGCTTGCACAAAGTCCATTATTGACGGTACGGTAGACTCACCTACGCCAATGGTGCCAATATCGGCTGATTCAACCACAGTAATCTTAATATTACTGCCTCTTAAGGTGGTTGACAGTAATGTTGCCGCCATCCAGCCAGCTGTTCCACCACCGACAATACAGAGTGATTTTAAAGAGTTTTGCATAGTAAAACCGTTTTTATACCAATGACACTAATTATTTAACCACTTAATTAATCACAATGGTATTAGATAAATAACCATCCCGCGTTGTTAGGCGGAACATTGTTTTTTAGTAAAAGTAAATATTTGATAATTATTTGAGAAGTAAAATAAACAAACTGCGCAGTGTTGCCACTACGCAGTTTAAGTTACATCTTTTACTTGTGTTTGCTATTAGAACACACCACTAAGGCTCAACGCATAACGACGGTCTGAGGTGAAGCTAAACGCATCGGTTAATGTTCCTTCCTGATTTTGTTGGTACTGAGTATGCGTATCCGTACCAAGCACATTACTCACTTGTACACCAACTTTAACATTTTCGGTAATGTTGTAATAGAGACTCGCATCCATCATACCCTGATCCTCTGAGTATGCCGGCACAAATTCTTCAGACTCACGCAAAGTTAATAAGTACCCTGAACGCCAAGTATAAGCTAAGCGAAAGGAAATATCGTGCTTCTCATACATGCCAACAATGTTAAAGTTCTGATCAGAATAACCTTGTAACGGCAAGCCAGTAAATTGACGGAAAGAATTACGATTATCAGTAATAGGTACACCTGCACCATTGGTCGAAAGCGTCTGAGTCGGATTGGTATTTGGATCTTCTAACCCGTCTTGATCAATGTAGGTATAGTTAACCTGAAGCCCTAAACCATTCCATATTCCCGGCAACATATCGTAAAACTGGCTATATGCTAACTCGATACCCCGAATAGTGCCAGATCCTGTGTTTGCTGGACCATAGGCAGACACTGGAGTGCTAGTACCATCAACTTCAATTTCTGTCGAGAATTGTTTATTTCGAATAATATTTGATAGTTTTTTGTGGAACAAGCCAACAGTCATCGAACCTGCATCGGCAAAATACCACTCTGTGGTCAAATCAATATTAATAGACTCTTCGGGTTCTAAGAAAGCGTTACGTGCGTTAGCACTGACTTCAATATTTTTTAGATCGACTGTTGGGTTAGTGGCTTCATCTTTAGGCTCAGACGGATTCAGTAAAACTTCTTCGTAATCCAAACTAATGTTCATTTTGTTAGCCGAATCAACAAGACTTGGATAATAAAGGCCTTTAGATGCGCCGAACCTTACTATCACTTCATCAGTCACACCTAAACTAAGGTTTAAGCTCGGTAGTACGGTAGAATAATCTGTACCGTCAATGGTGCTTGAAAAGCTTTCGCCTGAAGCCAAGGCAAAAATACTTGGATAGTCATTTTGCATCACTTGGTAAAGTGAACCGTCTTCATCGGTACCGCGTCTAGACGTTGGCGGTGTATTGATGGCACCGGTAGATTGCAGTTGATAATCAACATAACGTAAACCAATGTTACCTCTAAGGATCATATCTGACTGACCAATGTCAAAGTCAAAATCACCACGAAGATAAAATTCAGTACGTTCTGTCTTACTTGAACTAATATGACGAGCAGCAAAGTGACTGAAAACGCGATCATCTAAGTCTTCATATGCCAACGCACAACCGCCGCTGCCATCCATTGCATTGCCCTCTGCACTCCAAGTGCCACAACCATCACGTAGGGTTTGCCCATAATTCTTGGCTAGATCCATACGTGGGAACAAAAAGCTGTTGTTAGCCCCTATTATCGTTTCGCCATTGTAATGGTCAGCAAAGCTAATACGATCGAATAGCTCAGGAACAACTTGAGGTGACGCGTTGTAAGAAGCTTGTGCGTTCCACGGGGTACCTAAGGCCTGCCAACCTTCGTAAGCTGTATCACGAACGGTCAACTCTTTCTCGGAATAATAAAACCCTGCTTTGATTGCAGTAAAAACACCTTCTAGTTTGTATTCGACATCTAACTTAAAACTATCAGAAGTTGCTTCATTGTGCTCTTCTTGCTGCATACCACTAGCTAATCGTAAAATTGGGTTTGTGTCAGGGTCAACGTCTGGCGGAGTTGAGGTATTTGCATTCAAATACTCAATTGTCGGGTTATCACCTCTTAAGTCCAAGAAGAAGGGTGCATGTTCACTGGCTTGATTACCATTAATTCGAGAGGTAAGTGAGTTATTGTGAACAATTTGCTCAGATTCAATATGCTGGTAATCTACCGCAACCGTTAGCAGATCTGTCGGTTTAAATACTATATTCAATGAGGTATCGTCAATCGTACTTTCGTTGTAGTTATAACGAGAACGAAACTGAAGGGGTAACTCTGGACTAGTGTTGCGACCTACACCTGAAGTTAAATAGCCATTGCCATCAACGGTCAATGGATGACTTTGATCCGTCTCATCGAAGCCATCGAACCATTGAATGCCATTAGGCGCATAGGATAAGAAACCGCGATCACCAGAAGCAATGACATACTCTTGGTACTTCAATGAGGCTTTAGAACCGATATGTTCTAAGGTAGCGGTAATTCTTTCATCTGTACTTTGCCACTGTAAGCTGGCCGTTATACCTTGGCGCTTACGGTCATTCTCGGCACTGGTCATAGTATAACTAGCTGGTGCATACCAAGTTGCACCTTCTGGTTGGCCCTCAAGTTCTTCCGCTTCATATTGCGGGGTATAAGCTGCTTGGTCCTCAGCGGTATATTGAACGGTATCTTCTTGGCCAGGGCCACAAGCACGCCAACCCGTGTCACCAGGAATACAAGGATTAGAATATTGGCCAGCAATTATGCCTGGGCTTGGTGTTGCCCATGCATCGTACGAGAAAGTATCAGCAGGACCACGGCTGTGGACATTACCTAAACCGAAACCATCACCACGTGTCTTAAACTCAGACTGAGACGCTGCTACCAATACACCAAACTTACCCGCACTTGTATCCCAAGTGTCAGAAAAAAGTGCACTGAAAGACGGAGTCGTATCTTCGCGGTAATCACCATAATTTGCTTGAACACTACCCGCAATCACCTGTTTGTCAGAATCAAAAGCCTTTCGAGTAACCAAATTCACTGTGCCAGCGATGCCACCAGAAATTCGATCAGCGGTTTGGTTTTTAAAAACCTCTACTGAGCCTAATAGCTCAGCAGGAAAATCCTCATAGCTTAATCCGCCATTGGGATTCGCGCTGAATGAATCGCGGCCATTAATTTCACTGCGCACACGGTCCAAGCCGCGTACCAATACACCGGTACCTTCATCGGCAAAATGTTTTGGGTCACTTGAAGAGGCGAAACGCTCAATAGTTACACCAGGTAGACGTTGAAGCGCTTCAGTAACAGATACATCTGGTAGCGCGCCAATATCTGATGCTGTAATCACATCCATTATAGTGTCAGCATGTCGTTTTATAGACTGGGCACTTTCAATGCTACTGCGCATGCCGCGCACTTCAATGACTTCAACAGACTCTTCGATGTTTTTCTCTTGTGCGACCGCTTCTTGTGCAATGGTTTCTTGGGCAATGACTGCAGCAGAAAGTGAACAAGAAATCGCTGCTGAGATCGCTATCACTAGTCGTTTTTTTTGAAATTTATATGACATTTTATTCCCCAGATATTTTTATATTTTAATTAGCATTTGATGAGTTATTATTTTTTATTAAAAGACATTAGCTACACCTAGCGTTAGATATTCGTACAACTGACAGCGCTGTCATTTTTAGTTGTTATAGTAACTAAATTTTGTAAGTTTAATTAACAGTCAGTAACTAATACGTACCATTACCCTACCAAGGTTAATAATTATAAAATAGAGCTTTGCCGATTTGTTATCACGAAATAACTGTATAGACTTGCTATCTTATTGATTTTTAGGTTTTAAAATTATTTTGTGCTATCTGGCTTACTCATGAAATGTACAAAAAAATAGCGAGGATAACGGATACTATAGGTATTTTAGTCGATGTTATAAAATCAAATCAATTAAGTTTTTTTCTCATTTAGCTTAATTAATTACATGGTTTATTGCAGGAATAATTAGATGATTAAGACTGGCTTATTTTTTATTAGTCTGGGTAAACCATTCAGGGTGCATGCTTTTGAGTGAGGCAAGGTAGGTTCGACTGACGGGCAATTTTTCGTTGTTGATAACAAGGTGACATTTCAGTCGTGAAATATACTCGACATGGCTTACTTTTTTGGGATTAACTAAATATGAACGATGAATTTGCAGTAGAGCGCTGTCATCAAAATACAGCTTTATTGTTCTGAGGCGCATAGTGATATAACGTGGATCTTTTTTCGAAGGTAAATAAATCCCGGTATAACCCGATTCAGCTTTAAGGTAGTTTATTTGCTCTTTATGTCGGGTTAGTTCATATAACTCGGCCAGTGTTGAGGGCTCTTTTACTAAGGACTTTAACGCGTGCTGAATCAGTTGTGTTTGGTTTATTAACACCTTAATGAGTTGTTCATCATCATTTTTTAGTGGTTTTTGGGTCACTATTTCGATGGAAAATTCATTGGCTGTAATGACTTTCTTTTGGTTGCCCTTAATATCATGCTCGCCAAATGTTGTTAGCTGCTGTTCATTTTGGTAAATAGTGATACTTGCGTCGTGCTGTAAGTGATTAGCAAAAAAATGGCAGGCTTGTTCTAAGCCCTTAACAATGTCCTTACTGGGCATAGAAGACAAGTTAAACAAGGCAATATTGTCAAAAAGTCCTTTTTGTTGCTTGGTACTATCGGGCACGTCTTCGATTACATTTTTTGCTAAGGCATTTCCAACTAGTGAATTGTTAGGTATTAATGATTCACCATCATTTTCTAAGTCAGTTATAAGGCGCTGCTCAGTTTTATCTATAGCGCTGCTATGACGAGCGGGAAGAGAGGTATAATCCAATTCATGTTTCGGTTGCTCGTTTGTTGGTGTTGAAAAAGATAGCTTGCCTTGATGAAAGTTATCAAGGGGAAATGAGGCACTGGCGATGCTAAATTGAAAGATCGCACTGTTATTGCTTTCCAATGTTAAATTTATATTTAAAAGGTGGGCTTGGGCATAAAGTGGCTTTAACTGCGTATGATTAAGTGTTTTTTTAACCTTAGTTTGCTCTGTCCGAATAAGGAAGCTTATATGGTTATTTTCGCCGCTAATGTCTATTATTAAATTGTCGATATTCGGCAAGCTATCACTACAAAACACACATAAATTATAAAAAAACTGTTGGACTTGGCACCGATCAATGAATAACTGGCAAGTTATATCGCGCGGCCAAATAAGGCGACATTTTTTATTTATCTGCATAAAACTGTCGGTGGCAAGTAAAATGTCGTTTACATTAACAGCCTCACTCTTTTGTTGCATCGGAGCGTATGAGAAATTAGTTTGGCTTAATATAGTATTGATTGGCTGCAATAATTGTGAAGAAGACATTATTAACTGTTCAGCACTAACGGTGTTAATGAGATTTTTTTTCAATAATTGTGGCGATAAGGTCAGTAAATTTAATAGTGGCCATTCTAGGTTTCGTAATTTTTGTTGTACCGCTTGAAACTGTTTATGTTCTGCTAGCTGAATTTTATTACGTTGGTTAATAAAAAGTAAAATACCAATAAATACCATAATCAGCATAATGAAAAACTGTAAGACAGGAATGAATATATCCTTGTGCTGATGCCATAAGGCAATACTTTTAAAATATACCCCTTGAAAAAAATGATAACTAAAATAAACATTTAGCAATACATCATCACCATTGTGCAGTTTTATTACCGCGATACCTGCTAAATTGTTTTCTTTGGCGTAATCCACTTTAGCAGCCACAGATCGTGCACTTTCAAACGCAATAAAATGGCCATCAAACCGGATGGGATTAAACAAATAACTGCTTTGACTGAACTCATCCCAATACTGAGGGTAATCTTCGGAGGCTAAAATATAAGCTAAACTTTTACGAGTATAGACTCCTGTTTCACCGCTAGACTTACTATCCCAACTGCCCCAACTCAGTTGTTTGGCACTTTGTTGTAAACCGTTATTTATATCCTTCACACCCTGCCAACCAATAGCAAATGAAGGTAATGCCAACACAATTTTGTTATTGGTTATCTGTAACTGGTTTAATCGCTTAATTAACTGATTGACTGATTTTTTATCTTCTAAGGCGTACAAAGGAGCTAAGTGATCGGTTGGTGTGGCTAAATCACCATAAATACGGCTTACATCTAAAACCACAAGATCGATACTGTCGCCAATAAGTGCACCTTGCCAATCCTCAACTAGGGAGTACGGAGGCAGCGACAATTGTAACCAATAACCTTTAGAAGGTAGTTGCCTTCTAATTTCCGCTAATAATAAGCTTAAATTTTTGGCATCATTTTGTTGGTGAGTTATTTTTCCTAGCAAAGTCATATTGGTAGGTAATATAGGGAACTGCCAATCTATTTCAATGCCATCGAATTGATATTTAAGCATAAATTCAACGGCTGAACGGGCGATTTTTTCTCGGCCAGCCGGAGTAGATGCTAACATCGAGAAGTTTTCTGAACGCGCCCATCCGCCAATACTAATGATAGTTTTCAGGTGAGGCAGTTGCTGTTTTGCTTTAATAAGTTGACCAAAACTACCTAACATCGTTTCTTCTTCAATGAGGGTGTTTGGATATAAATGCTCAACATCGGCAAAAGCATCGCCTAGTTCAATCAAACCATCATTGGTTAAATGAGCACTTTGATACACTAAATGTGTCATTAATGCTAAAGGTAAATCTTGAATATGAAGGTTTGGGCTATAAATTGACCATTGAGCGTAATAGCCCATGATAATGGGCGCAGAAGTTACATTTGTTGGTGAAGAATCATTGGTATGTGCATAAGATAAAGAACTACTCATTATTATAACAATAATAGCTGTGTTAATAAGTGCGATAAGTTGGATTTGATAATTTAAAAAAAATTTAATTTTATTGAGTATTATTTCTATCATAACCCTATCTTTTAAAAGACTAAAAATATATATATCAAACACTAAGTTACTGAGCATAACATTTTATATATTAAAACTACAAAGAATGTTGTCTTAAGTCATGCCAGTCTACAAGCTATTATGGATCTTCATGAATAATGAGAATTCTCGTTCAGAATTTTCTTGGCTGTAGCTAGATTGAGTTAAATCGATTGAGAAATTTAAGTCAAAAGTCGTGAGAAAACTATAATAAACGTCAAAAAAACAAGAAAATTTAAAAACCTCCTAAGCTATGTACTGAATGATCACTTGTAGCCAAAAGCTGACATTAAGCCTTTGCAAATTCAGGAGCATATTTAGGGTAATATTAGCCAAGATTTTCTGCTCACTTGTGGGGCTGGTTTAAGCTCATTGCTACCGTTGATAAGTTAAATCCCAAGGGCTGCTTTGAACGGTTGAACTCACATCCTAAAGCTGGCGTTAATATTTCCTTGTAAACACAGGTTTTTAGAAGCTACCGCCATAAGCCCCTTTGATAAATATATTTGTATGGTAGTATCGGAAATAAATAATTGTTGTATAAGGAATTACAATGAAAAATATAATTATATCAATATTCATTTTCCCTCTGTTACTCTCATGCTCACAGTACCAAAAAGAAAGCATACTTAACATTGAAGTTCCAACTAATCAAAAAATCACCGCAGTAGTAGATTATTACGGGCTTTGTGAACATAAATTAATAACCGTAGACATTCAAAAGAGAGGATCTCATTTCAACCCATCAGTAAAATGTGATCCACCTAAAAGATCTTTTAATTGGCACTCGTCAGGTCATACTTACGGTAGTTCTGTATTTCACCCGTACTATTCTTTTTATAAACAAAATGCATCTCATTACGGAGAAACGTTAAGACCTCATTTTGATTTTTTATCATTAGTTGAAACAAAAAATTCAGAACTTAATCAACTGAAAAACACCCGTCTTTTTATTAGAGCACGATATAATAATAACTTGGATGCAAATGGATTACCTTCCTTAATCGGATCCCAGTTACGTAAAATTACTAAATATATTGAAAAAATGAATAAAATAGACCAAAAAATTCCTGCTAAATATTTAGATTATTCAATAAAACTTGCTAATAAAGCGATATATTTATTGAATAATAGGGAGGAATATTTTGCTACTTGTGCAGGAGGATATAAAGCTGCAAATACAATTAGCTTGGTAAGTCGAGAAATTGAAATTAATAAAATTAACAAAGCCATAGGTCATATAAATCTACTTTTAACTGGAGATAGTAAATTAAATACTAATCCTCCCTTGATTGTGAGCATAGCTAATGAAACATATACTTCTTATAGTGATTTGTATTATGCTGAAAAGTTAAAGTATTTCCCCAATGATCTTGAAATAAAAGACAAAGAAAATCAATTGATCGCCGCATATGTCACTAAAGGTAAAATGCGTAACAAATGGCTAAGAAAGGCAGCAAATCAAGGCTCTCCTGAGGCTATGCTTGGCTTAGGTATTGATTTGATTAATAGTCATAATACTGAAAATAATACTGAAGATTATATTAAAGGTAATAAATGGTTGTTTGAAAGTCAGAAACTGGGCTTTCGTTCTGCTGATGTTGCTATTAGATGTGATGCTAAAAACTTTGTAAAACCTACCTCAATGTTTTTATATATAATGTCAGCATATAAAAAAGAAAACATAAATGAGCTTGATACTTTTGTATATATGGGGAGCACGCAACATTTTCACCATGTCATTTATGATGCTCATAATTTACACAGAGAGTATTTGATGCTTACTAAGGACCATTTTGATATACAAGTTGAAGAACTTTATAAATTTGGTAGTGAAAGAGCTGAAATTATAACGAAAGAACAAATAGACATAATCAACTTGAATTACCAAGAATTTGATGAAGAGAAATTCAAGAGGTTTATTGATAACAAAGGTAAGTCAGCATCTTGGGGTTATAAAGGAAGTAAAGATGAATATCATTATTTTCAATTGTATGAGGGCAAACCTCTTTTCGAAAACCTTCACTTTAAAGTGAAAATTAGCGACTTCCCATTTAGAATAAAGACTTTTAGACTCGATAGTCAGTCTTCTGAAACAATATATCTTCGAGATTTAATGTCAAATCCGTTGTAACGATATAATCTCATTTATTACCTTAATATAAATTAATGCTGATGAATAAATGCAAGTTTTTGTCAGAAAAAGTCATAAGGTAATCATTAATACTTACGTCAGCTTGGTCGCTTGAGTTGACATTTTGATTTAAACTCTCAATGACCGCTTTGGTGGCTTAGTTCACATTCAGCCTGAGCGACTCATTGACAGAAGTCATTATCAAAAAGCTCATGTTTTTATCTATGGAGGAACGTCCGCTATCGTATCTTTGCTGACCTTATTGGACCATTGACGAGTTACAAAAATAATCTCAGGTGTAACTTAAAGGTTAAATTTTCTCATCGTGTGACGCATTTCTCATTATTTGTGACGATCCACACTATAAAAGTCGACGATAAGCAGCTAGAAAGCTCTCGCGGAAATGCGGTAATTGTATTTCTAATGATCGCACAAGACATAATTCAATTTTTTAATATTCATTTATTTACTATAAATTTACTATCAGACTGTGGAAAAATCAGTGCGGCCAATAAATTATAACTAATTAATTATAAGTGACAAATTGAGGGGGCTGTTGTTCATTAAAGTTCTCTGTGGTTGTTAAGGTGTTTTTATTTTCAAGGCAATAATTGTCCTCTGTGTTAATACTTAACGAAAGTGGGTTGTTGGCCAGTTTACCGATTTCAATAACGATTTGATTACACTATAGATAGTAAGTATCTTTATAAAACTTATTCATATCATTTGTGATGACAAGTTTTCTAGCGAAATGCTACAGGCACTTAAATTCCGTCATGGTAATTTCTTGTCAACTTCATCAGTAAATTAAAGTTTATTTTAATGAAGCACTTTAAAAACGGTCATTTGTTGGGGTAAATTCCCGATATCATTAATTTTTTTAAATTCGATTTCGGGAATTTTCACACTTTCTCTATTATGTTTTTGTAAAACTCTTTTAAATCAATCTGTTATTTTTGGCCTGTGATTTGCAATCTAACGGTTAAGTTTAAATGCGCTTATTAAAATCGCTAGATTAGTTAGAGAAAAAGGGTTGTCACATTGGATATTAAAATTGAAGTAGAAAGTAAATCATCTAAGAAGAGGTACCTCACCTTATTGATAGGGCTACTAGCACTTATATTGGTCTACTGGGTTTTTAATTTGCCAGCAGCACAAAGCAAAGTTGACTCGGAGCAATTATGGATTGAACAGGTGCAACAAGGTTCATTGGATCTAACGGTGACAGGTTTTGGTCAGCTGCAGTCTAAAGTGCAACGATTTTTAACCGCTCCTTATTCGGCAGTAGTAGAAGAAATTATCCTTAGACCCGGTGCGAAGGTAGTACCTGACAGTATTATCTTAAAAATGTCTAATCCAGAGATAGATCAGGCGGTTATATTAGCCCAGTTGGCACTTAATGCAGAAAACGCACGATTAAAACAACTCAAGTTAACTCAAGCTCGAGAGAATTTGTCAGCCAGCAATGGCATTGCAGAACTGAAGCTAGACTTAAGTGTTTTTCGTTCTAAGCTTGCTGCTGAAACAAAGCTAGCTAAACAGGGCATAGTGACACAACTTAACCTAATGACAACTCAAGCAGAGGTTAATAAGTTAGCAGGTCGTTTAGATAATTTTAATAAACGGTTAATGCAATTGATTGATATTCATCAACAAGGTTTGCAAATTCAAGCAGAATACATCGCTGAAAAATCGAGTTTATTAACAATCGCTGACAATAATTATCAACGATTATTAGTAAGGGCTGGCATTGATGGCGTATTACAAGCGTTGCCGGTTGAATTAGGACAAAGCGTAAGTATCGGCCATCAGTTAGCCTTAGTCGGTGGCACAAATGATTTATTAGCCATAGTGCAAATTCCGCAACGAGATGTACAAGCCATGTTAGCTGGAATGTCAGTAAGCATTGATACCAGAGGTGGGTTGGCACAGGGTAAAGTAACCCGTATTGATCCGGTGGTAAAAGACGGTAACGTTGAAGTTGAAATTGAATTAATTGGTCAATTACCTAAAAATGCCCGTCCTTCCCTAAAGGTTGAAGCAAAAGTTAACTTAGGCAGATTAGAAAACGCACTGTATATCAAATCGCCTGTGAATAGCTCACCAAACTCTCGTTTAAAAATATTTAAAGTCGATGTCGAAGAAAGTAGCGCACAAGTCACATGGGTAGAGTTCGGCGTGAAGAATGGTCAATACATTGAAATAAAGTCAGGTGCGAAGTACGGCGATAAATTTATTTTAAGTGATATGAATAAATTTTCAGAACAAACAAATATTCAAATTATTCCATAACTTTAAGTGATTTTAACTAAACACATTCAAATAAGTCACTTGAGCTAAGTCAGTTGAACTTAGTCACTCTAAGGTCTTATTAATTAATTAACTTTTAATGCAACTTTTAGCATTATAAGCAACAAATAGGTAACTACGATGACAGATTTGAAAAGCACAACTAATAATGTAATAAATGAATCAGCGAATAAAAAAGAGGTTTGTTTACAGTTAAGTAATATTGCCAAAGTTTTTCGAACTCAAGGCATGGAAACTCATGCATTAAGAAATATCGATTTAACTATTTATAAAGGTGATTTCGTCTCTATTTCTGGCCCTTCGGGTTGCGGAAAGTCATCATTGCTCGCCATTATGGGTTTATTAGATAGCCCGAGTGCAGGTAGTTATCATATTGTTGGAAAAGATGTCAGTCAGTTAGGCGTTGATATGCGGGCCGAAATACGCAATAAAAGTATTGGTTTTATCTTTCAGTCATTTAACTTGATTGATGAGCTTAGTGTATTCGAAAATATTGCTTTAGTTTTAAGGTATCGAGAAGTTGAAAACGGGGCTAAAGAGTTAACGGAAACAGAAATTAAGCAAGCGGTACACAACGCGCTAGCACAAGTTGATATGGGGCACCGAGCAGAGCATAAACCTAACCAACTTTCTGGTGGACAACAGCAGCGTATAGCTATTGCCCGTGCACTTGTCGGCAAGCCAGCTATTTTATTGGTTGATGAACCGACGGGGAACTTAGATTCAAAAAATGGTGATGCAGTTATGGCTTTATTGATGAGTTTAAACAAAGCGGGTACAACAATCTGTATGGTGACTCATGATACACGTTACGCCGAGTTTGCCGATACTCAAATGCATTTACTTGATGGTGAAATGATCCCAGAGCCTATGATGATTGTTGGAGAAACAGCATAATGAAGCTTAAACATGAAATTATCCACAGTATTGCCGGCTTGAAGAAAACCCCTATTTTTGTCTTCACTTTAGTGTTTACTTTAGCTATTACTTTAGGGGCTTTATTTGCTGCATTTAATTTAAATCAACTGATTTTATTTAAAGAACTTCCTTATGCCAATGCTTAGCAGTTATACATTTTAGAGCAAAACATTGTTAGAGATGGCAAAGATAGTATAGGCGATCAAATTATTGGCGCTCAAATAAGAATG
>JALJPB010000065.1 GCA_022969175.1 Colwellia sp.
AGTCGATAAACTACCACGTTTAAAAAACTGCCAACGATTAAAGATAACAAAACAACGCTGATATAGAAAAATATCGGCATTGCTTCAAATACTGTTACTACTTGTGCTAACAAAACTATTCCTTAATAGGCATTTAAACGATTTGAATGACTTAAACGATTTTACCAATTTGAAAGATGGGTAAATACATCGCAATGATCAAACCACCGATAACGACACCTAATACGGCCATAATTAAGGGCTCCAAAAGAGCGGTTAAACCATCAACAGCATCATCAACTTGTTGTTCATATACATTGGCAACTTTTGCCAGCATATCATCTACAGCACCTGATTCTTCGCCGATAGCGACCATTTGAATAACCATGTCAGGAAAGATTTGACAGTTTCTCATGGCTAAATTCATTTGCATACCTGAGATTACCTCAGCACGAACTTCCAAAATGGCATCTCTAAACACGGCATTACCCGAAGCACCAGCAGCAGAGCCTAAAGCATCAGGCAAAGGTACACCAGCAGCAAATGTGGTTGATAATGTACGAGCGTAACGAGCAACGGCAGCTTTTTCTAAGATCATACCCACAACAGGCAATTTCAAAATCAAACGGTCTACTTGATCGCGGAGCTTTAGACTTTTTCGGTGAGCGGTTCTAAAGGCATACAATCCACCAAATATGCCAGCTAAACCCAAATACCAATATGCCTGCATAAAGTCAGAAATCCGCATGACCAGTTGAGTAAATGCGGGTAATTCAGCACCAAAGCCGGCAAATATTTCTTCAAATACTGGTACCACAAAAATTAATAAAATAGAGGTAACAATACCAGCAATAACAATAACGGCTATAGGATATGTCATTGCCTTTTTAATTTTTGACTTTAGTGCCTCAGCTTTCTCTTGATAAGTAGCGATTCGATCGTAGATAGTTTCAAGTGCACCAGATTGTTCTCCAGACTCTACTAAATCACAATACAAGCCATCAAAATAAAGCGGGTGCTCTTTTAAACATTGAGAGAGCGGAATACCTGATTGCAGTTGATTACCAATTTCAGCTAATAACCGTTGCATTTTAGGATTGTTATGACCAGAGCCAATCATTTCAATTGTTTGAACTAAAGGCACACCTGCGGTTAACATTGTTGCAATTTGTCGCGTCATAATAGCAATATCACCAGCCTTTATGGATTTTTCACCACTGGCGCCAAAAAGAGGTTTTGCTTTCTTTTTAACTTTACCTGGAGTTATACCTTGTTTACGTAACTGAGCTTTAAGTTCAATGGCGCTTTTAGCTGATAACTCACCATTAATTTTTTTACCTTTTCGGTTTACACCTGACCAAATAAATACATCAAGTGCTTTAACCTTGGCTTTTTTGTTTTTGGCTGACTTGGAGCCGCCTAATGTTCTAGTTACTGCCATAGTGACCTCTGTTTGTTCTTTAATGCTGACTTATTTATTTCACTAAAGTAAATCTATTACCCTTAAAGCTAAGCGGTTGTTATTCTATTTATTTCTTCCAAACTAGTAACACCTTTAGCTGCTTTTACTAATCCTGATTGTCTTAAATTATTATAACCTTCAATTTGGCATTGTTGAGCAATATCGAGTGCAGAACCACCATCCATAATAATTCGTGCGTTTTCAGGACTTATTTTAATAACCTCATAAACACCTACTCGACCTTTATACCCTTTTGTACAATGATCACATCCTACGGGTTTAAATAGTTTTATATCAACTAATTGCTCGGGTAAGAAACCCTGTTCTTGTAACTGTGTTTGTGTTAAAACCTCTTCGGTTTTACATTGCGGGCACAAACGCCTTGCTAAACGTTGGGCAATAATAATACTAACAGAGCTTGCCACGTTATAAGCGGGAACACCCATATTTAGCAAACGTGTAAGTGTTTCAGCGGCTGAGTTGGTATGTAATGTTGATAATACTAAATGACCAGTTTGCGCTGCCTTAATTGCAATTTCAGCGGTTTCTAAATCACGAATCTCACCAACCATAACAATGTCAGGATCTTGTCGTAAAAATGAGCGTAAAGCGCTTGGAAAGGTTAATCCGGCGCGGTTATTTATTTGTACTTGGTTAATACCTTCGAGATTGATCTCTACGGGATCTTCTGCCGTAGAAATATTTCGTTCAGCGGTATTAAGAATGTTTAGCCCAGTATACAGTGATACTGTTTTACCCGAGCCTGTTGGCCCTGTCACTAAAATCATGCCTTGGGGTTGATCTAAAGCATCAGTATAGATTTTCTTTTGATCTGGCTCATACCCTAACATTTCGATGCCAAGCATGGCACTTGAAGAGTCGAGTATTCGCATTACAACCTTTTCACCCCACATGGTAGGGAGAGTACTGACACGAAAATCTATTGATTTCTTTTTGGAAAGAGCCAGTTTAATTCGACCATCTTGTGGCACACGACGTTCAGCAATATCAAGTTTAGACATAACCTTTAAGCGGGCTGCCATTCGAGAAGCTAAAGATACCGGCGGCTTAGCTATTTCAGATAATATACCGTCAATTCTAAATCTGATCCGGTAAGTTTTTTCGTAAGGTTCAAAATGTAAATCAGACGCGCCTTTTTTAATGGCATCTAATAATATTTTATTAATATAGACAACAATCGGCGCGTCGTCTTTATCAGTTGTGACGCTGTTTTCTTCTTTTTCATCGTCATCAACCCCCATATCAGCGAGTTCTTCAGCGTCTATCTCGTTTATATCAAGGGCATCACTTTCAGCTTCTAATACTTTCTCTATACACGCTTGTAAGCTGTTTTCATCTGTTAGAATTAACTCAGTAGTATAACCGGTGTTAAATTGAATTTCTTCAAGGGCGTCAATATTGGTGGGGTCAGACATCGCAATAAATAAAACTCTCCCACGTAAAAATAGCGGCAGAGCATTATGTTTGCGGATAAGTTTTTCATTTCGCACCCCTTCAGGTACTAAAGTGGTATCGAACGTGGTTAAGTCAATATGCGGATATCCAAAACTTTTTGATAATATATTCGCAATCGTTGGGCCATGATAATGTTTGTCTTCAACAAGGTAACGGATAAAAGGTTTAGACTGCGCGATAAAACCCGCATTGACTTCGTCCACCTTCTCAAGAGGTACTAATTGTTGTTTGGTTAAAGCCGATAATAGGCTTGATTGCTGATGACTTCCTTTCATGACTTTTGGACGATAACCTTATGGAAATTCTAAAGTAGTAAGCTGCTAAGTTGAGTGTAACTTACTTTTGACAGAAAAAACAAAAAAGCGTAGGTCAAAGCTCTATATTTGTATAAAAAATCTAACTTTTAGCAAAACTTTACACAGGACAAGTTTTAGGTGCAAGGTCATTGCTGCCCGTGATATTGTCAGATTGACAAGCCCAGGTTTGGTTCAATGTGTCCCAAGTCCAAATGAGCCGAGCATTTAGCACTTGAGTTGATGCCACTCTTATGGTGCAAGTTATGGTTGTACTTGTGATGGCGATGGTACAATTATCGGTTGTTGAACTCCGGATAGAAGTCATTAATGCTAATGTTGGGATTTCGCCACTGCTTCGTAGTAAAGAAAATTGGGTTTTGGCGTTTGATATTTCGGCCAAACCAGAAGTCATTTTCGAACTATTGTGAAAATCTGAATATAAGGGCAGCGATACAGCTGCTAGGATACCAATAATTCCGATCACTACCATTAGCTCGATTAAAGAGAATCCTGAATATTTGTTGACTAAAGATTCATGTATAACTTTGTGTTTTATCATTTAAGTTTTTAATAAAAATTATTATTAAGTAACTTTACTTTAGGTTGATAAGCAAAAAAAATAAAGAAAAATATACTTAGAATAAATATCTAATTATTAAAGTCACTTTGCTAACAGAGCAAACTTATTAAATTGATAAATAAAAATACTATATTAAGTCATAGTTTGTTTTATTTATTATAAATAGAAATATAGCTATATTGGATATAACGTATAAAGGATGTCCTAAAGTTTTACCTCATGCACCACGACTACCTCATTGATAGAGCCTTTTAAGAGGTTAATAATTATATATAGGTATCATTATGTGGTAATACCTTATTCAATTGTTTTGTTTTTTTAATAAATAACATTGGCTTGGATACCAAGGTTTAAATAGGCTAATTATTGAACTGGGAATTATCTTCCCCAAATATAAAGGACAATGATATTTTGAAGGGTTACTTAAAAAGCGGGTATAAAACTCTACATAGGAAAAATTTAATTCTTGTAAAAGATTAATTAGTTCTTTATATCTTAAGACCTTATCGTTACCTATGTGCCCCTTCATGAACGCAGAGCTCTTATTGGGGCATGCCAAGTAAATTATTCCATTTTGATTTATGACTCTTGAAAGTTCTGTTAAGTGGAGTTGTTGATTTTCAACATGTTCAATAACATGGTGGCTTAAAACGACATCAAAAGTATTATCTTTGAACGGGAGTATTTCATTAGTAATTTGTTGAAAGGTAAAATTGCAGTTTTTGTCTAAGAACTGTTTCTGGATGTCAACACCATAGCAGTCATTTTTCTGGGCAAAATAATTGGCTATTTGACCATTTCCACAGCCCACATCTAATATCTTAAGGCTTTTAATTTTATTTTGAAATACATCCTCAAGAAAAGCCTCAATCATCAGCGCTTTTCTTGTTCTATTTAAATGCCTAACAGGTATTATCTTTTTATTAAACATTTTTACTCCATTTGAAAAGCTCAATGATACCACCAATGCTGGCTATTATTAATTGGATACCGTAAGTCGCAAATGAATAAATAATAGCTTCTTCTGGTTGTATAGCATACAGAGCAAACAATGAGACAAAACCTGCCTCTCTAAGACCAAGCCCACCAATTGTGATAGGGATCATAGCAATAAGCATTACTACTACTCTAATCCAAATTAAAGCTGATAAAGGGAGAGAAATATTTAATGCGTTCAATAAAATATATGAAGATAGGATAAAGAAAATAAAAGAGATAAATGATAACGAGAAAGTGGATAATAAGACTTTAGGCGAATTTAAATTCATGCTTTTTGCGGTGACAATATACTCATTTAGCTTTAATGAAAGAGAGTTTAATTTATTTACCAATGTGGTAAATCTTTTCAGATAACCAACCGACCACTTTAAAATAATTACAGCTATTAATGTACTGAATATCATTATGTATAAAAAGTTAAGATACTGAATTCCATTTCCGGTGTCATCAAGGTGAATAAAGATAAAAGCCGCCATTAACGACATCAATAAATATATTGTTGCCTCAAACGACAATATAACAAATGCTTTTTTTGCGTTACACACTTGAGAATATCGGTACCAGCGAAGAACAGGTACTGCTCCCCTAGGTAAAATTACACTATAAAATCGCATACAAAGATTGATGGTAACTAAATTAATTAATAGCTTCTTTTTTTTGGGGGAAATGAGCAAATAAACAAGAAAAGATTTGCAAAGAATCGTGCCGATAATGTTAATTGTAAAAGCGTATATTATTTGCTCAGTACTTATTTGTTTTAATATGTTCTTAACTTGAGATAAATCCAAGTAAGAAGTTATGAAACATAAAATAAGGATTGAAAATAGTGCTTTTAAAATGAAACTTAGTCTATTTTTTGTCATTAAAAAAACTTGAGTATGTCGTTAATAAAGAGGCAGCTAAACTTACTACATTATCATTAGAAAAATATTTTTTATAAAGTTTCTCTATAAAGGTGCTATTAAATAGGTGTTTATAATTACCTTTAATATGACTTTTTTCAATTTTTTTTATGCACGTTTCTTTTAATGAGCTAGATAACCAATCATCAATAGGGGAAGATATTGCGGCTAATTTTTTTTGATAAATTATTTCTTTTGGAAGTATCTGGTACCTCTCAGCCATTGCCATCAATATTTCTTTTCCCTCGTCTGAACTACTTTTTGAACGAAAATACTTATCAGGCAATGCTGCTACAAATTGTTTTATTGCTGGATGCAAATAAGGGGATTTGATAAATACACCATTCATATTTGTCGATGTCGTCAATTTATTTCTATTTGGAGAGAAATAACTTTTTGCATGGTACATTTTTCTGTCGAAGGACAGTCCCAATAATTTGGCATCATACTCTTCAATTAAAGCGGTTACTTTATCGGTATCAGAAGGCATCTTCCCTCTAAGTTTATTGATGGACTCTGGGTTAAATATCTGAAAACTTCGAATTGGTCTAGCATCTAAACTAAATGTCGCGGCGTTCAACATGGATACGATCACCCTATATATATGCCCTAGGAAATATTCTAATCTAAAAAACTCAACTGATTTGATAATAGCGTTTGAAAGCTTTATCGGGATCCTTGGTAATTTTTTATAAAAATTCCCTCTGTTGTGGGTACTTGGATATCCCATAAAAGCGGTATCACAGCCATCACCACTAAGACAATGATATATGCCTTTCGCATGCATTTGTTTAGTCAAATAAGCTGTTTGTAGCACATATCCTAGCCATAAAGTTGGGTAGTTAGATATTTTATTATAGTTAGTTAGCAATTCTTCCAGTATTTTAGGGGTAATCTTTACCCAGTTGGTCGTAATATTTTCTATTTCGCCAATTTCTTTAATAAATGGCTGATTAAAGTGGCTTGTTTCATATTCAAAAGTATAGGTTTCAACTTTAATACCAAGTTTTGCGATGAATGCTGCTACTAGGGCCGAGTCAAAACCACCCAATAACACACCAACTTTTTTTGAATCACCAAGTTGTTCAATAATTACAGACTTCATTAAGTAATAAAGTCGATCGATGGGATCTGAATATTGCTCTACATTAATGTTATTTATATATTTATTTGACCAGTATTTAGCTGAAATACAAGATTGGTGAGTGATTATGCAGCATTGTGTTGGCAACAGTTCGTTTACGTTGCTATAAACACTTTTACCTAATGGAATATAACCATATTGTAGACAAAATTCTTCAGAAATATTTGATGGTTGGAAATTGTGCCAATGAATACAGGAAGTTAAAAAATCTAAGGATGAAGATATAATAATATCTTCTTTAATTTTCATCCAAAATAGAGATTGTATTCCTGTTGGATCAGCCGCTAAAGTTACCGTCTTATTATTTTTACAGTAAAGAATGCTAACAAACTGTTCGTAGGGTAGTTCACTCTTATTTAGAAGTGAGCTTTTCACTGAAGCAGTACAGACATTCTTTACATCACCAAATAAATAAAGGGTATTGTTCTCATCTGATTGTTTGAAAGTAACATCAGTGGGGTTTGAATTAATATCTTCCCATAAATAAAAACCTTGGCTTATTTCTTTGGCTTCTTTTATTGCTAATTGATCTAAATCGTTTGGTGTAACCAGAATACAAAATCTATGCATTAAGCTTTTCCTCAATTAGCGCGATGGACTTTTTAGCTCGGGCATTAACTTTAACTAATGACGTTGTTAATTTATCTACAATTAGATCGTGATTTTCCATTATATGTTTTACTTTGTAAAATATTTGCTCATTTGAGTTGTCGTCATAATCAATGATAAATTCTTTTTGATTACAACTGGCCATAACCCCATGCATTTTATGAGAATATGCAACAGCTATAACCGGCACGCTTTCACTTAATGCCGCAATAGCCGCATGCATTCTTAACGCTATCATTAATTTTGAATGACTGATGATTTTTTTAATTTCATCGGGCAGGAGTTTTTTGTCTAAAATCACTGGCGTAGATTTCATTTCATTTGCAATTAAAAGGCATACTTTATCATCGTCTAATTTACCTGCAGGTGTCATTACATGAGGTACTAATACTGGCAGTATATTGTAATCCTCTGATATTTTGTCCAATAAACTTGCCATGCTTTTAATTTGTTCTTGAGTTGATAAGTTAGCGCAAAATTTCTTTAGGAGTAAACCGCTTGGTGAAAAGCAAAAATATGGAGAATTTGATACTGAAAAAGTACTTTTTGACGGTTTCAATAAAAAACCTAAATCATCAACTCTTTTTAAGTTTTTTATTTTTAAATCTTTCAAATAGTTAAGTGTAATATCTTCTCTGCAAAGTACCAGTTCAGCAGAGTTCAGCAGGTTGATGTACAGGGGTTTTAAAAATCTAAATTTGCCTATTGATTGCGCGGTAATCAGATATTTCTTTTTTAAAACTTTAGCTAAAATTAATGGAATTGAATGGGATATTCCAACAATAATACCATAGTCTTCAGTTAACATATCACCACTGAGATCTATGATTATATCCGCTTCGTAGTACGCCTTTAATTCAGAAATATGTGCACAATACTTTATAACTAACCTTTCAGGTAATAAGATCAATAGCAGAATGTTAAATAGGGAAAAAGGCAAATTACGTCTTCTTGATTTAACAATACTTATATCTTTATAGAAGTTTTTATCAATATCGATAAATGGTGAAGCTAATTTGATTTTTGGCGGCAATGGTAGTTTACTTAGCTGTTCAATCATGACAGTCTGCATCAATTGATCACCTTTGTTTAAGGCACAGTAGGTTCCAACTAACAATACATTTTTAGCTTTCATGAGCACTCTTTAAATCTTTATATAAGTGAAGGTGACTATTGGCAACGCCAAGCCAGTTAAGATTATTAGCAATTGCTTTTTGTTTTATTATTCTTTGGTGCCAGTTGTTAACTTCAGACTCCTTAATCTTTTGAGAAAGGCACTGACCAAGAAGAAAAACATCATCAGCAGGGACTAAAAATGATTGATCAATAGCGAGCTCAGCTAAGCCACCTACATTCGTCACTATAACAGGACAACCTCTCCCACAGGCTTTGCTCACTGCTCCTGATTGAGATTCAAATTTCTTATAAGGGAAGACACAAAATATACTTTCATCTATCTTTATATTAAGTACTTTATCATCAATAAAATGAAGCAGAAGTGATAGCTGAGAGTCATTTTTTTTCTTGTGTTTAGCAAGTTCTTTTGTGATTTTGTCAGTTTTTAATAATTTCCCAACTGCTTTTTGTATAAGAGTATTTCCATTCCACAATCTTCCAGCAATCACTAATTTATATTCTGGATGATTAGATTTGATTTCATCCCAAGCATTAAGAAGAACATCAACGCCTTTATAATTTCTTATATTGCCAAAATACAAAATTTGTTTTTGTTTTTCAATTTTACTATTATTAATGGAAGGGGTATCAATACCATGAGGAATAACTTTAATATTCTTTTCATTAATACCTCGCTCAATTAGTATTTCTTTGCCTTTATGTGTATGAACAATTATTCGATCAACTTGTTTGAAAAGTTTTGCTTCCAGTAATGGAATAAAAGGTAAAAATTCATGGGGGGCAGGGTTATGAACCGTTAATACTGTACTAACTTTCAACTTTCTGGCACGTGTTACGATATAATAATAGGCAGGAATTGTTAGAAAAAGCCAATATTGTAGATGCAGAATATCAAGGTGCTGCTTTAGTACTTTTGACCAAGTTGATGGCTTTAAAATATTGATAAGTTTATGTGAGGTATTGTAGGTATTCTCAACAGGTAAAATAGTTTTTGGATAAAGGTATGAAAAATCAAACCTTTTAACTGGATAACTTAATTCGCTTTCAATAGCTACCGAAAGTGAGTCAGCATAAGGAGAAACCCCTTGTATTTCTGGGCCAAAAGTGCTGATTATTCCAATACGCATGTTCTAAATGCCTTTTATTTATCAATACGGTTATACATAAGATTCGTGATTTGCTCAGAGACTAAACCTACCATAAAAATGATTAATGAGGTTGTAAACATTAGTGCGCTCATATTGGTAAACCTTCCATATGAAAGGAAGGTGTAAAAATAATAGCCTAAACCCAGAGAAAAAATGGAAAATGCGATAGGAACAAAAATCTTTAACGGGGAGTAAAGAGTGCCTACTTTAAAAATGATCAGTAAAAACCGTATGCCATCCTTTATTGGTTTTAAGTGACTCTTACCCTCTCGTTTATTTGCATGAATAGGAATATATGAGACCGAATACCCAGCCCTAAAAAAGGCCATGGTAGAGGTTGTAGGATAAGAAAATCCATTAGGTAGTAAGGAGATAAACTCAGAGAACTTGTCGGCTTTTACCGCTCGAAATCCTGAGGTTAAGTCTTGTATTTTATGGCCTGTCATATAACTAGCAAATGAATTGTAGAATTTGTTTGCGATACTTCGACCAAAACTCGCTTGTGAGCCTCTTTGTCTAGCACCGACTACTAAATCAAAGCCTTGCTCCAATTCCTCTATTAGCCTTGGAACATCTTCAGCTTTATGTTGTCCATCACCATCCATAAATATTAGAATATCTCCTTTGGCTGCCCTTGCCCCTGTTTTTATTGCAGCTCCATTTCCCTTGCTATATGGGTGTGTGATTACTGTAGCACCTGCTTGTTGTGCAACCTCCAAGGTACAATCAGTTGAACCGTCATTTATAACTATAATTTCTAGAATATCTAAAGTTAACTTATTCAAACTGATGATGAGTTTTCCAATAGATTTTTGTTCATTTTTTGTTGGAATAACTATTGATATTTTAGTTGTCATTTGATGAAAAATCACTCTAAGTTGTTAATGAAAGAATTAATAAGCTGCTTCGATGTTTGACAGGCAAGTTTAATTTTATTCATTTTTAATTGGTTATTACTCTGTAATTGACATAGATCATTATATATAAAATTTTTGGCTTCTAAGTATTTTTTATTATCAACTTGATACTTAGTAATTATATATGCCATATTCACATCTTTATTTTCGTTCCATGCCAGAAGCAGGAAACGAAGGTTCTCTTCTTGATCATCTTCCGCTACGGCTATTTGGTGCATGTTAATATAAAGTGCGATCCTTTCATCGAAATTTAAATCTGTTCTTGCCAATAACTTGGTATTAATTGTTTTTAAATGAGAAAAATCGAGTACTGAACAGTGACCTTGTTCTATATGTTGCTGTAGCAGTGATAGAGGTGCATGTGTATTTCCAAAATGGATGGGTAAAGATGTTTGTTGTAAAATATCATTATAATATTTCAAAGTCATCTCTTCATTATCCATGGCACAAGAAATCAACATAGCTTGTGCCTTTGTACTTATACACTTAGGACATTTTTCATTTTGATATTTTAAAATGTTTAGAGCTTGTGGCCATTGATTGTTATTAAGGTATAAGTCAGACAAGTTTGTGCTTGCCCTAAGAGACCCAGGCTGCTTTATAAACCAAGCTTGAGCTGCTTTTATAGGCTGCCCCCATAATTTGGTTGTTTGATACAAAGAGAATGTTAATAGCATTAAATATATACAGAAGATGAAAAGATAAAGCTTTTGATATTTTTTGGGGATATTGTTTATAGTTAAAACTATGGCTAAACAAAGGCCAACTAATGCCAAGTAATTTCGATGTTCAAAATAAAGTTCTAATGCGATGACCGTAGATTCAAGGAGATGGGCAAATAAGAACCACAATATGGCAAATGACAACAGTGGGTATTTATTTCGTTGCACCAACGCAAATAATAAGATTGAAGGCCAAAAGATGAAGGCTAGTATTACTTTCCAAGATAAATCTCTAATTATTGGATAATTATCATGAAACGGATTAAATGCCGTTATTTCAGGAAAAAAAGCTAGTTTTACATATTCAAACAAAATAATGACTTGACTTTGTACTCTCTCTAGAACTGTGAAGTCACGACTTGGGTAAATACCTTGATTTAAAATCACTGTATATATTAAATAACTTATGATCACTATCAGCCCCAATAAAGTAGCAGAGGTGCGAAGTTTTCGCCTATACGCTATTTGAGGAATTTTATTGAGTATTGTAAATTCAATTATGAAAATAAATACAGGTAAAAGTATGCCATTTTCTTTACTAAACATTGCAAGTAAGGTGAATAAAATTAATCCAATGAACTGAAGATATAAACCCTTGTTATTTTCTACTACATTTGACTTTAAAGTGTGGTTATATTGTTTGTATAGACCATGCAAATAAAGTGAAATTCCTGACAACATAAAAAATGAAGAGAGAGTTGTCATTCTCTGAATGGCAATTAAAGAGCTAGAAACATTTAAAGGAAGAATCCCCCAAAAACTTGCCGCTAATAAAGCTACCCAAAAAGGTGAAAATTTATCATGGGTAGGATTTTTTTTACTGTAAAAAAAAGCGATGTAGTAACTAACAATGAATACTAAAAAAATATTAAATGAGTGTAAAATAATATTAAAAAGGAAAAAATTTTCAATATTATCGGGCCAACTGTTTACTTGTAATAAAAACGTTAGCATGGATATTGGTCGGCCTAATGTTCCGGATGTTTCAGTGAAAATATAATATATGGCGGTGTCTATATCAACTACATGGGTTAAGTTCCCAATTGGTCTCATGTCATCATAATATAGACTACCCGTAATGCCGTTAAGGTATACCAAAGCGACTAAAATAAGGATGATGAGAAGCAATAGTGATTTTATAAAATATCTAGAATTTTGCATAGTATGAATAATTGAAAAAGTGTTGTGAAACATTGAGAATTAAGAGGTATAAAAAAAGCTCCCAAAGGAGCCTTTTTTAAATAAAGAATAGCTTTTCTATGGTTGAGGACAGCTTTTTGGAGCCAAAGTCGAAACAAGTGCACCATCAGTGAGACAAGCCCATGCGCCTGTGGCAGCTCGAGTCCAAGTTAATGTGGCCGCAGCTATTTGTGAAGGTGCATTTTCCATAGCACACGTAATAGTCGTACTGTCAACCGTAATAGTACAGTTTTGTGTTACATCGTTAGGGATGCTAGTCATTAATGCTAAAGAAGGCTCTTGACCATTATTTCGTAACATTTCAAATTGTGTTTTAGCGCCAGTTATTTCAGCTAAACCAGCAGTTAATTTTGACGTCGCTTGATACTCAGAATAAGCAGGTAATGCAACCGCTGCTAAAATACCGATAATCGCAACAACGATCATTAATTCAATAAGGGTAAAACCTTTTTGTGCACTTCTTTTCATAGTTTGTAAGTTTTTCATAATAATATTCCATTTGTTTACGGGGGCTAAGTTGATACTGCGACATTTTTTTACAAATGTAAAATTTTGTTGCGATCTTTTTGCAAAAAACAGTGAAAAAGCGTTAAATCGTTAATTATTAACATCTTCGTAACTGTTTCTTTATACGAAGCGAACATTTATTAAACAATTTATTGACTGTTATTCTTTGCATAAAGCAGCGATATGCCAATTTTCTTGCTTTCTGTTGGATTAAGAAAAGCGCATTGATAAATCAATAGCGTTCATATGTTTGGTTAATGCTCCTGCCGAAATATAGTCAACACCTGCTTGGGTATACTCTTTTAAGGTTTTAATGGTCATATTGCCTGAGACTTCAAGTTTGGCTTTGCCATTGGTGATCGTTACCGCTTGTTCAATCATGATGGTGGTGAAGTTATCCAACATAATAATATCAGCACCAGCTTTTAATGCTTGGGTTAACTCGTCAAGGCTTTCTACTTCCACTTCTACGGTAATATTTGGGTGATTACTTTTTGCCGTTGCCACGGCATTTTCAATTGAACCACAGGCGGCTATATGGTTTTCTTTGATCAAAAACGCATCAAACAAACCTATTCTATGGTTTTTTCCGCCACCACAGGTCACTGCGTATTTTTGCGCGCTGCGTAAACCCGGAAGTGTTTTACGTGTATCTAGTAGTTGTGTCTTACTGCCAGCTAACTCTTTTACATAGTGACTGGTCAGGGTTGCGGTGCCAGAGAGCGTTTGTAGAAAGTTCAGCGCTACACGCTCGCCTGTTAATAACGCTCTGGCATTACCTGAAAGCTCACATAACACGGTATTGGCTTTAGCCATTTGACCATCATTAACAAACCAAGTGATTTGAGTTTGATCTTTTTCACTATGCCCTAGTGCATCATCAAGCTGTTTAAATACTTCTGCTACCCAAGCGACGCCACAAACAATGCAGTCTTCGCGGTTAATAATGGTGGCAATCGCTTTGTTTGATTGCGGAATTAAGGCGGCGGTAATATCTAGTTCAATGGCTTGGTGTTGTTGCGCTGCTGCTAAGTCTTGGCCTAGGTCTTCATTTAATGCCCAAGCAACAGTTGTGGCAATATCTTGTATAAGTGCAGTTGAAAGCATTGGGTTTCTCTTTTTAATTTGGTGTTTGTGATCTGGTATTGAAAAGGCTTGGCGTATAAATTAGCCTAATAGCTTTTTTAGTAAGTTGGTCTTAGTAAGCTCTTAGGGTTAGTTGCTTTCCTCTTTGGCTAAATTCTACTCTTTTTAAGGCGCTCATGCCTAGTAGAATTTCACTACTTTTCATGCCAGGATTAATATGAGCAGCGACATCAAGCAATACTATATTGCCAATACTCAGCTGCTTTATTCTGGTTTGAGTCACAACTACTGAACCATTAGCTGTTTGTACAGCGTACTTGCCAAATTCAGGTAGTTGTAATGTTTGTGCGATATGTAACGGGATAGAAACTTGAGTCGCACCGGTATCTAATAAAAAAGTCACCTCGTGATTGTTGATCATACCTTGCACTAAATAATGGCCTTGGCGGTTTTGCTTTAAGTGAACTTCGGCTTTACCGTTCTCTGCTATATAAGACTTAGGATCAGAATTTGGATTCCATTGTTCATCTAGCATATCCTGAAATGCATAAGCCAAAAGAGCAAAAGCGACAATCCAAGCAATCCAGACAAAAGTTTTACCTATTTTATTTGTTGTGTCTTGTTCAGTCATATTGGTAATAAGGTTAAACTTTAGTTTAAGTTAAAATGGTTAGGTCATTAGAATGCTAAGTGTACATTGAATTTTTTTGATTTGCGCTGTGAAAGTTTAGTATTCATTATAATATAGTGACTAAAGAAGTGATGGTAAATGATGGCTAGAATATATAAATGATTAAATTAAATACCGAGCTACTAAATAGTGCTATTAATGATGGCTGGTTAACTGATGTAGAGCAGCAAATATCACCACATTATAGTAGTAGGAAAAGGTGTAGAAATAACGCTACAGAATTTTGCAGTGAAATTAGCTTATTGGTTGTCCATAATATTTCACTTCCTCCTGCTAAGTTTGGCGGCTGTTATATTACTGATTTATTTTTGGGCAAGCTTGATGCCAATGCCGACCCATATTTTAAAGAAATAGCCCATTTAAAAGTATCAGCCCATTGTTTGATTAGGCGTAATGGGCAAATTATTCAATATGTTTCTTTTAATAATAAGGCATGGCATGCCGGAGTATCTGCTTTTGATGGGCGCGAGCAATGCAATGATTTTTCTATTGGTATCGAGCTAGAAGGTACCGATGATATTCCCTATACAGACAAGCAATATCAATTACTTGCACTTTTAGTGAAAAAATAACAAGCAAGCTACCCATTAATTAGTCATAATAATATTGTAGGGCACTGTGATATTGCACCTGGTCGTAAAACCGATCCGGGGCCATCGTTTAATTGGCATTATTTTCGACAATGCTTGACTGCGCTATGAAACCGAAACATATAACAAACATTAAAAAAAGATAAACAGGAATATCAATGAGTTTAATTAGTTTATTAATCGCTTTGGCCGCTGAGCGCTATTTGTCTTCGCCTTTTTGGCAATTCAAAACCTACTATCAGCGCTACCTTTCTCTATTGCAAAATTTAAATCTACTAGAAAAGTCATGGCAAGGTGTTGTTGGTGTATTGGCATTACTTTTAGCACCGGTTTTTGTCATTTATTTTATCTTGATGCTAATAGACGATAGTTTTTTGCATTTAATACTTTCTACTGTAGTTCTGATCATTTGTTTTGGTAGTTTTGCAACCCGTGATACTTATAAAAATTATCTAATGGCGGCATTTCGTGGTGAATTAACCACTTGCCAGTTGCATCATTCACAGTTAATGCAAGATAAAAACCTGCCAGAAATGGGCTTTGGTCAAACACTTATCTGGCTCAACTACCGTTATTATATAGCCATTATGATGTTCTTTATATTTTTCGGTGCACCGGGTGTGGTGTTTTACCGTTTGTTAACCACCTTAATTGAAAAGCAGGTTGTTGATAAAAATGCTGAAGTATTTATTGAAAAAGAGCAAAATATTAACACAGCAGAAGATAATACGGCTGAACAAAATGACGAAGCTGAGGTGAAATCTGATGAGCTACCAACAACGATGGACTCGGATGTTTACTCACACTTTAAAGCGTTATTATTCTGGCTTGACTGGCTACCTGTACGATTAACTTCTTTTGGTTATATGCTGGTTGGACATTTCTCAAAAGCTTTACCTGTCTGGCTAGAGAGTTTCTTTGAAATTAAAAAGCCAGCGGACCAAGTATTAGGTGATGTCGCAAAAAAATCTGAAGACATGATGATTGACGAGCAAGATTGCACCGCAGAGCCTTGTTTATTAGTCCGTTTAGCTAAACGTAATTTACTCTTACTACTTGCCGTTGTTGCGGTACTTACCTTGGTTGGCTTTATTTCATAACTAAATATGACTAAAACCCTTCATCTGTTCAATGCGGGTTTATGTTTGTACTCTTTATAAATTAAAAAAAAGGATTGGTCTGACCAATCCTTTTTTGTAAATATAAATTGAATAAAACAACTGTTTGAAGTTTTAACTCTACTATTTAAACTGGCAAATATGCCAGAATCAACTAAATTCTGTTTACAAAAACTAGTTTTTTTGCTATTTTTAAACGCGAAAATCAAATGGTAATACCAATTTACCAATTTTATGATTGGTAAGGCTGATGAATAATCTGCTTCCTTTAGTGTGAATAACTGACTAAAACGAATAATTTAAATGAAAAGTGAACAGGCTAAAAAAACCATGATGAAACCTAGCTCTGCTAAATCGTTGAAGCCAAAAAGGCTTTGTGACGTGATATTAGCTCAGCTTGAAGAAATGATATTGGAAGGCAGCTTAAAATCAGGTGAAAAATTATTGCCAGAGCGTGAACTCGCACTGCAATTTGAAGTATCTCGACCATCGTTAAGAGAAGCGATTCAAAAGTTAGAAGCTAAAGGTCTCGTTACTCGAAAGCAGGGCGGTGGTACTTTTGTTAGTGACAACATTCTAGCTGGCTTAGAAGATCCTCTGTTTGATCTTATGGCTAAAAGTAATGAATCACAATTTGATTTATTAGAGTTTCGTCACGGTATTGAAGGAATGTCAGCTTATTATGCGGCAATGCGTGGGACAGAAACTGACTTTACCGAGATACAAAAACAACACGATAATATTGGTAACGCACAGTTAGAAAATGATTACCAATTAGAAGCACAAGCAATTTTTGACTTTTACTTGGCTATTTGTAGTGCATCCCACAATACGATAATTTTGCATTTAGCACGCAGTATGTCGTCATTATTAATTGATAATATTGAACAAAATTTAAAAGTATTGGCTAAACGGCCTGATATTTTTACGCAAATGGCAGATTACCGAAAACGACTATTAGACGCCATTATTAGTGGGCAGCCACAAAAAGCGTGGGGGGCAAGCCATCGTCACCTTGCCTTTATTGAAGAAGTTTTATTAAAAACATCTCAAGAAAACTCTCGCATGCAACGTTCAATGAGACGTATGCAGCGTAGTGAGTATTAACTTACTAATAAGTAATGAAGAAAACATATGGTCGGTTGATTTCCGACCTATAATTTTAACAATTTTATGCATACCCAAAATCATTCGTAATGATTGAATTTTAGAATGACTAAAAATTTTAGTTACAAGGCGTACGATTGACTAATAGCTAGCTATTGGGATTGAGTGCAACGCAGTAAATGAAGTTTTTAAGCTTATAAAAACGAGCAGTTTGAATGAATATGGGTATATCACATTAATAGAAATAACTGGAGAAGAGTAATTACTATGTCTGAACTCCCTAAACTAGATATTGATTCATTAGAAACACAAGAATGGATCGAATCAATGGAAGCTGTTTTAGAAAATGAAGGTCCAGAACGTGCCCATTTTCTTCTTGAAAAATTAATTGACCAAGCTCGTCGCAGCGGTACACATTTACCGTTTGATGCTAAAACAGCTTACGTAAATACTATTCCTCCAGGGCAAGAGCCTAATATGCCTGGCGACCAAACGTTAGAGTCACGTATTCGTGCCGCTATTCGTTGGAATGCGTTAGTTTTAGTACTGAGAGCCTCTAAAAAAGATTTAGACCTTGGTGGCCATATCGGTAGCTTTGCCTCTTCTGCTATGCTTTATGATGTAGGTTTTAACCATTTCTTTAAAGCAGCCTCAGAAAAAGATGGTGGCGATTTTATTTTCTTTCAAGGCCATATTTCTCCAGGGATTTATTCTCGTGCATTTATAGAAGGTCGTTTAACTGAAAAGCAAATGGATAACTTCCGTCAAGAATGTGATGGAGAAGGATTATCTTCATACCCTCATCCGCACTTGATGAAAGATTTCTGGCAGTTCCCTACTGTTTCAATGGGGTTAGGTCCTCTGCAAGCAATTTATACTGCGCGTTTCCTTAAATACTTAACAGATCGTGGTATTAAAGATTGTTCAGGACAGCGTGTCTACTGTTTCTTAGGCGACGGTGAAACGGATGAGCCTGAATCATTAGGTGCTATTGGATTAGCTTCTCGTGAAGGTTTAGATAACTTAACCTTTATCATTAACTGTAATTTACAGCGCTTAGACGGTCCTGTTCGTGGTAATGGTAAAATTATTCAAGAACTTGAAGGCACATTCCGTGGCGCAGGCTGGGAAGTGGTTAAAGTTATTTGGGGTTCATACTGGGATGCTCTGATTGCTCGCGATACTTCAGGAAAGTTATTACAGTTAATGGAAGAAACCGTTGATGGCGAATACCAAAACTGTAAAGCCAAAGGTGGTAAATATACTCGTGAAAACTTCTTTAATAAGTACCCTGAAACAGCGGCTTTAGTGGCGAATATGTCTGATGAAGATATTTATCGCTTAAACCGTGGTGGTCATGATCCGGTTAAAGTTTATGCTGCGTATAAAAAAGCCATGGACACTAAAGGTCGTCCTACTGTTATTTTAGCTAAAACAGTGAAAGGTTTTGGTTTAGGCGCCTCAGGTGAAGCGTTAAATATTGCTCATAACGTCAAAAAAATGGATGTTGAAGCGATTAAACATTATCGTGACCGTTTTAACATGCCAATTAGTGATGATGAAATTGCTGATTTACCTTTCTATAAATTTCCAGAAGATAGTGCAGAATTTAAATACATGAAAGAACGCCGTGAGGCATTAGGTGGTTCACTGCCTGTACGTCGTGTAGAGGCGGAGGAAAGTTTAGAAATACCTCCTTTGAAAATATTTGATTCTATTTTAAAAGGCAGTGGTGAGCGAGAAGTTTCATCAACCATGACTTTTGTTCGTGTATTAAACGCCTTATTAAAAGATAAAAAAATTGGTAAGCGCATTGTGCCAATTATTCCTGATGAAGCGCGTACCTTTGGTATGGAAGGTTTATTCCGACAAGTAGGTATTTACGCTAATGAAGGACAAAAGTACATTCCTCAAGATGCTGATCAAGTGGCTTATTATCGTGAAGATAAAAAAGGCCAAGTACTACAAGAAGGTATTAATGAGTTAGGGGCGATGGCGTCTTGGGTTGCTTCAGGTACGTCTTATTCAACCTGTAATGCAACCACTATCCCGTTTTATATATACTACTCAATGTTTGGTTTCCAACGTGTAGGTGATTTAGCTTGGGCGGCGGGAGACAGCCAAGCACGTGGCTTCTTGCTAGGTGCTACTGCAGGTCGTACCACACTTAATGGTGAAGGACTGCAGCATCAAGATGGCCACTCTCATGTGCAAGCGGGTTTAATTCCTAACTGTGTAACATATGACCCAACGTATGGTTATGAAGTAGCGGTTATCGTGCGTGACGGTTTACGCCGGATGTATGAAAACAATGAAAATATTTTCTACTACATGACACTAATGAATGAAAACTATCAGCATCCAGCTTTACCAGATGATAAAGATATTGCCGATCGAATCATCAAAGGTATTTATAAGCTTGAAACTGTATCGCCGAAGAAAAAAGCTAAAGCCAATGTTCAGCTAATGGGCTCAGGTACAATTTTACAAAAAGTACGTGAAGCAGCGCAAATCTTAAGTAGCGATTTTGGTATTTCAAGTGATGTTTATTCGGTAACTTCGTTTAATGAACTAACACGTGATGGTCAAGACGTGACACGTTGGAATATGCTTCATCCAGAAAGTGAGCCTAAACAAGCTTATATCTCTACCATTATTACTAAAGACAATGGTCCTGCGATTGCGGCAACGGATTACATTAAAAACTATTCAGAACAAGTCCGAGCTTATATTGATACTGAGTATCGATGTTTAGGTACTGATGGTTTTGGTCGTAGTGATAGTCGCGCAAATTTACGTACCCATTTTGAAGTAAACGCTGACTACATCGTAGTAGCCGCTTTATTTGAATTAGCTAATCGCGGTGATATTAAACGTAACGTAGTGAGTGAGGCGATAAAAAGCTTCAATATCGATACTGAAAAACTTAACCCACTTTACGCATAACAAGACGGAGAATTAATATGTCAGATAGTCAAAAAATTCTTGTCCCAGATGTTGGTGGCGATGAAGTTGAAATTATTGAAATATGTTTTGCTGTTGGCGACTCTTTAGAGGCCGACGAAGGTATTATAACCGTTGAAACTGATAAAGCATCGATGGATATTCCTGCGCCATTTGCTGGAAAACTTACCGCATTAATGGTCAGTGTTGGTGATAAAATTAAAGAAGGCGATGTTATTGCCGAAATGACCGGTGAAGGGGAGACAGCTGCCGAAGCTTCAACAGAACAAGTTGCATCAGAGCCAGAAGTGGTTGTTGCTGAAGAAGTAGTAACTACACCGGCTCCTGCGGTTAGCACTGCAAGTGAAATTATTGACATTGCTGTGCCAGATATCGGTGAAGATGGTGAAGTTGAAGTTATTGAAGTATTAGTTGCCGTTGGCGATGTGATAGAAGAAGAAGATGGCTTAATTACTTTAGAAACCGACAAAGCAACAATGGACGTACCTTCATCACATGCAGGCACGGTAAAAGAAGTATTTATTGCCGTTGGCGATAAAGTTAAACAAGGCTCGGTTGTTATCAAGCTTGAGACAACAAGTGGTGCACCTGTTGCGGTTGAAACTTCTGTTGCAGCTTCTATTGAAGCACCAGTTGCAGCACCTGCAACTAAAGTTGCTCCAGTTAAAGCGCCAAAAAGTGCACCTGTACCACATCACCCACAATCAGGTAATATAACCAAGGGTAATATTTATACCTCTCCTTCTACTCGCCGTATTGCTCGTGAATTTGGTGTGGATTTAACACTGGTTAAAGGCAGTGGTAATAAAGGTCGTATTTTAAAAGAAGATGTTCAGTCTTATGTGAAATATGAGCTTTCACGACCTAAAGCTAACGCTGGTAGTTCAGTTGCTGCAGGTGAAGGTGGCTTACAAGTGGTTAGCGCCAAACAAATTGATTTTTCTAAATTTGGTGAGGTGGAAACTAAACCGCTGACTCGTATTCAGAAAATCTCTGGTCCATTTTTGCATCGCAACTGGGTAACTATTCCTCATGTTACTCAATTTGATGAAGCGGATATCACTAACGTTGAAGCTTTCCGTAAAGAGCAGAATGTAATTTGTGAAAAACAAAAGTTAGGCTTTAAAATTACGCCGTTAGTCTTTATCTTAAAAGCAGCTGCTGATGCTTTACGTACTTTCCCTGTTTTTTGCTCAAGTTTGAGTGAAGACGGTGAAAGTTTAATTATGAAAAAATACATTCATATTGGTGTGGCGGTTGATACGCCTAACGGTTTGGTTGTACCAGTGGTACGAGATGTTGATCAAAAAGGTATTCATCAGTTATCTCGTGAGTTATTAGAGATCAGCATGAAAGCTCGTGATGGCAAGTTAAAAGCGGCTGATATGCAAGGTGGTTGTTTTACTATTTCAAGTCTAGGCGGTATTGGTGGTACAGCGTTTACCCCAATTGTTAATGCACCTGAAGTGGCCATTTTAGGGGTGTCAAAGTCTGAAATGAAACCTAAATGGAATGGTAAAGAGTTTGAACCTAAGCTAATGTTACCATTATCTATGTCGTACGATCATCGGGTTATTGATGGTGCAATCGCAGCAAGATTTACGGTACATTTAGCTGGTGTTATGTCAGATATCCGGAAATTGATCCTGTAGGTGTTTTTGTCAGCCTTGAGGTGAAATAAGTGCGTCATCCTCGAGGTGTCTGGTCGAGGATCCACCAAGCCAAAAACTGGATCTTCGATAAAGAGATCACGAAGATGACGACAACTCAGCTCGAATATGACGGAAATCATTTAAAAAGTCGACTTTAGTCGGCTATTGTTAATTAACGTTGGCGATTTTGGAATACACAGCGTAAAATCGCCAACAATAAAAACAGCAATCATATGGGTAATGACTTTTACTATATTGTAGTAACCAAACCATTACCTTTTAAATAAAAATTAATTTTGAGGTTAGCATGAGTAACGAGATCAAAACTCAAGTAGTAATTTTAGGTGCAGGACCTGGCGGCTATTCAGCTGCTTTTCGTGCAGCAGATTTAGGTTTAGACGTAGTATTAGTAGAAAGTCGTAAAACCTTAGGTGGTGTGTGTTTAAACGTAGGTTGTATTCCTTCAAAAGCATTGCTTCATGTCGCTAAAGTTATTGACGATGCCGCAGCAATGGCATCTCACGGTGTTACTTTTGGTAAGCCTGAAATCGATTTAGATAAAATCCGTAGTTGGAAAGACAGCGTTACTGCACAGCTTACCGGTGGTTTATCGGGTATGGCAAAAAGCCGTAAAGTGACCACAGTTTATGGTTACGGTAAATTCACTTCTGATAAAACGATTGTTGTTGAAGGCAACGATGGGGAAACAACCACTATTACTTTTGATAATGCCATTATTGCGGCAGGTTCATCAGTGGTAAACTTACCTTTCATTCCAACCGATGACCCAAGAGTTATAGATTCTACTGGCGCGTTAGAACTTAAAGACGTACCGGAAGAAATGTTAGTACTGGGTGGCGGTATTATCGGTTTAGAAATGGGCACAGTGTATAGCTCATTAGGCTCAAAAGTATCAGTAGTAGAATTTGCTGATCAACTAGTTCCTGCAGCAGATAAAGACATTGTTCGCGTTTACAATAACTTCGTTAAAAAACGTTTCAACATTATGTTATCAACTAAAGTTGTTGGTGTTGAAGCAAAAGACGATGGTTTATACGTAACGTTTGAAGGTAAAAAAGCTCCGGCAGAACCTGTACGCTACGACAAAATTTTAGTTGCTGTAGGTCGCAAGCCTAATGGCCATTTAGTAGATGCTGATAAAGCGGGTGTTAATGTAGATGAGCGTGGTTTCATCAATGTAACAAACGAGCTTCGAACCAATGTTAATCATATCTTCGCTATTGGTGATGTTGTTGGTCAACCTATGCTTGCACATAAAGCCGTTCATGAAGCACATTGTGCAGCTGAAGTAATTTCAGGTAAGAAGCATACTTTTGAACCTCGTTGTATTCCGTCAATTGCTTATACTGATCCAGAAATGGCTTGGGTTGGTGTTACCGAAACTGAAGCAAAAGAGCAAGGTTTAAACATTGAAGTAGCAAGCTTCCCTTGGGCGGCATCTGGCCGTGCTATAGCTTCAGCGAGAACTGAAGGCAAAACTAAATTAATTTTTGAAAAAGAAACTGGTCGCGTTTTAGGTGGTGCTATTGTTGGTATCAATGCTGGCGAAATGCTTGGTGAAATTTGTTTAGCCGTAGAAATGGGTGCTGATGCTGAAGATCTTGCATTAACTATTCATGCTCACCCTACATTGAACGAATCAATTGGCTTAGCCGCTGAAATTTTTGAAGGTTCAATTACTGATTTACCGAATGCAAAAGCGGTAAAAAAGAAAAAGTAAAATAATTCTTCTTTAAACTTATTTAAAAGCCAGCATAAATGCTGGTTTTTTTATGCCAAATAATCCTGATTATTACTGTGCTTCTATTTTAAAAGTATTTCGCTTATTATTGACGATTCACTGTGCTTTAATGTCACTTATTATCTTACAAGTTTATTGATTTTAAACTCGTTATACATTAAATCAAATAAAGGAATTCCTATGCGTATATTTAGTTTGGCAATTTTATGTGTTTTTTTATCAGCTTGTAGCACTGTTAAAACTGAAAGTAATACTGACAATGGTGACTCACGATGGGATTTTGATCACAATGTACAGTTTAAGCAAACGAAATTGTCTGAAAATAACTATCACTTACAAGTTATCCCAGAATCAAATACTCATTTCAGTAACTTAACCACCTTTATGATGAGACGTTCTTATCAGATTTGTGGCGCTTATGGTTTTAAGATTGAAGTATTAAATGGGATTGAAAAATTTACTGACAAACAATCTTCTCCAAATTTAATCGTGTCTTCACTTTCGGCTAATATTGAATGCTCTAGTTAGTAATGATGTTTATCTTGATATGATTGAAGATTGCTTAGTTGGTGTAAGATGTAAATAATAAAAGGGTTACTCATTTTAGTTGGTTGCAAGTTCTATCTCGCCAACTAACATAAGTAACCCCATATTTATTTAATACTGCCTTAGGCTACTTTATTAAATAAAATAGCCATTCTACTCAGTATTATAGCACTTTAATTGGCACAGCTTCACCGGTGAACTTAGTGCTCAACTCATGAGTCGGCGGAGTAAACTTAGTTAAGTTAATACCGTCTACAGCAGTTTTATACTCTGCAAGGGTAGGGAATCGACCTAGCATAGTTGAAAGTACAACAAGAGGCGTTGAACCCAATAATGATTCACCTTTCTTCTCTGCAGTATCAGCTACTACACGACCTTGGAATAAACGGGTAGACGTAGCAATGACCGTATCGCCTGGTTCAGCTTTCTCTTGGTTACCCATACATAAGTTACAACCTGGGCGTTCAAGGTACATGATGTTTTCGTACTTAGTACGAGCAGCACCTTTAGGATGGGCATCATCGAATTCAAAACCTGAATACTTTTGTAAAATGTCCCAGTCACCTTCAGCTTTAAGCTCATCAACAATGTTGTATGTTGGTGGCGCAACAACTAAGGGGGCTTTAAATTCAATCTTCTGACCTTGTGCTTCCATGTTACGCAACATTTGCGCGATGATTTGCATATCGCCTTTATGAACCATACAAGAACCAACAAAACCTAAATCAACTGATTTATCAGTGTAAAATGAAACAGGACGAATAACGTCATGGGTATAACGCTTAGATAGATCATCATTGTTTACGTCAGGATCAGCAATCATTGGCTCATCAATAGTATCTAAATCAACAACCACTTC
>JALJPB010000066.1 GCA_022969175.1 Colwellia sp.
AGGAAACATAGTTCTCAATTAAGCACCGTGTGTACATAAGTTTGCGATGCCAGCCATGACTGGACTGTGGGTCCTGCACGTCGGCCACATACGTAGGATGCGGTAGCTCAGCAAATCGGCAGCAAAATTTATTCGATGTGCATTAACGAAATCAAAAAAGTGTTGTCCTATTTTCCTATTGATAAGCATTGAAAGCTCAATACTAGAAACTTCAATTTGTTTTGCTAATGAGTCTATGCTCAAAGAAGGATCTAAAAAAGGCTTATTGAGTAGCATATAATTTTCTAACTTAGCAATAAGGTCTTCGTTAGTTTTACTTGCATCATCATTAGGGTTATTACTGTGATCTTCAATGCTTGGCTTATCTGAAAGCACTTCAACTTTTGAGTTTACACCAACAAATAACTGAGGGTGATTAAGTGCCTGCCAAAGTATCCTACATATATTTAAAAATATAGAAAACATCATCACTAATGTCAGAATGGTTACGATATTATCGTATGCTGAAAAAATAGAAAGTGTTCGAGCTAAAGCAAGAATATAGATTAAACTGAATAAAGATAGAAACTGAGTTAACCAACGAATTGTTAAATGATGTTCATCAGAGTAGTTTTCAATGATAACTTTTCTTTGTCTATTCAAAATCCTAAATATAGTCACTATATACATGCCTACTTGAATATAAACAAGATATAGGATGAATATGACTTCAGGCCTAGCATTAAAGTTGTCATAAAAAGCTTGTTTTCCCTCTACGCCAACACTAAAAAAGTGAGGTACTAATACTAAACATGCTAATACAAAAGGTAGACAATGGAGGTAATGTTTAGGTTTTAATTTAAAATCGTTATAGACAACCGCATTAACATAGCCATATAAAAAAGGTGCAGTGAAGAGGGCTATGTTAGATCGCACCATATTTAAATTAGGGTGTACTGAGTAAAAGTTTGAAAACAAGAAATTACTAATATCAAGAGTCATTACGAGTAAATAACTTGCAAGCAGTTTATGGCTTAATTGGTTCCCTTTATCGATATTTAAAAGAAAAGCGGCGACTAATAGATGTGAAAAAAAGATAAGCAGCACAATATTTTCAAGCATTAATTAGTTTCCGGTGAAGCGGTCAAGGTGTTTATCTAACAATGTACTTAAGTATACTGATAATCGAATATACATGAAATCACTTTTATGTGAAATTATGGTAACTCCTCACCGCTAAATATTAATGCCTGTTGTAGTGGCTAAGTTAAACGGGCCAACAATCTTTAGCTTTTTACCTATCAATTATGTTCCATTTTTAGCGAAAAAGAATAAGTAAATAGTAGCCAATTGTTAATGTCTTCTTGGAATACAGAAGTCTAGATTAAAGTTAAAACTCTATGGCACAATGTGCCCCTTTCCACCATGGAATGATTAAATATATCTCCGTGGTATGATCTAAAAGTTTACGTTTGATATTTTGATTGGTCATATTCAGCTTTGCGCACTTTGAAGTCTTTAAATATTGTGTGTTAAAAAACAAATGAAACAGAACAACTAAAAAAGGCACTAAATAGTGCCTTTTTTATTGCTTAGAAATAATCAAATCCAACTACTGTATAATGGGATGGGATTGGGAATTTAAGTAGGAAGGTTATTCGCCCTCCTTGCCCGTGTACTTTTTAAGCCATTGAAAAACTTCTTGATACCAAACTACTAAGTTATCAGGATTTCTAATATGATGATCCTCTGTTGGGAACATCACTAAGCGGCTATCAATACCTTGGCGCTGCAAAGTTGTAAACGCTCCTAATGACTGGGCGTAAGGCACACGGTAGTCTAACTCACCTTGAATCACTAACATCGGGGTTTTCCAATTATGGGCAAAAGCGGCTGGATTAAATTTAGTGTAATCTTCACTTACAGGTAGCAGTTTGCCATTGTCATCTTTTGTTTGCCAAGGTGCACCTCCCATATCATGTTCAGCAAACCATAACTCTTCAGTAGACTGATAAAAGCTTGGCATATCATACAAGCCGGCATGGTTAATAAAGCATTTGAAACGATCAGGCCAGTTACCAGCAAACCAGTTCATCATATAACCACCGTAGGATGCACCAAGTGCACAGGCGTTTTCACCGTCTAACCATGGCTGATTTTCAACAATATATGACAAGCCTTTTTGTAAATCTTCAAATGGTTTTCCACCCCAATCTCTAGCAATTGAGTCAGTAAAATCTTGTCCATAACCTGTAGAGCCATGGAAGTCGACCATTACAACGCCAAAACCTTGTGCAGCCCATAATTGTGCATTCCAACGGTAATGAAACATGTTACCAAAGCTGCCTTGTGGTCCACCATGAACTAAGTAGGCAATGGGGTATTTTTTACCTTGCTCAAAATTTGCCGGTTTTAACCAATAACCATGTACTTGTTCGTTATTCCAGCCTTTGAAACTAAATTGCTCAAACTCACCAAAAGTCGTATTGGCTAATTTTTCTTTATTGATTTGGGTCAGTTGTTTTAAACCATAGCCGTCTTTCTTGATAGAGAAAATGTCTTTAGGACTGTTTAAACTATGGCGGGTAAAATATAAAGTATCGCCATGAACAGAAACATCGCCAGCAGTACCTGAGTCATAAACCGTACGAACATCTCCGAACTCAGGATTTATTTCAAAAATACTCACTTGTCCTACATCTTGGGCGGTAACAAATAAACTACGATTGTCATTTGAGAATAATAACGAGTTAACCGACCTATCCCACTGCTTAGCAACTTCAATAATTTTGCCGTTGTTATTATCACGAAGTTTTATGGTATATTTATCAGACTCATACCCAGGGGTAGACATTGCTTTATAGGCAAGATAACGGCCATTAGAGGAAAACACAGGGCTAGCATCCCAAGCTTTATTAGCCTCTGTAATATTATTAACGGTGTAAGAAGAGTTTTCAGTTAAATCAACTTCAAACAAATCAAAATTAGTTGTCCAAGCGTGATCTTTAGCCGGAGATTTTGCTGAAAAAACAATTGAGCTGCCTTCTGGATGCAAACTTACTTGTGCCATACCGGCGATATCTGTTGTCCAGTCTGCGATTAAATCTTTTGCATCTCGAATCATCGAATTAGCCGTAACACTAACCATTGGAGCTACTTTTGAACTATCTGGTAACTGCGCAATAAAGAGATGGTTTTTATATTCTGTAGTCCAAGTATCCCAATGACGAACCATTAACTGATCGTAAGCTCTGACTTGGTATTTCTTTTTGGCATCCTCTGCTTTGGCATCAACGGTACACTTTAAAGTTTCGCAACCCGGTTTGACCGTTATTGATAAGGCTAAAGTTTTTTCATTATGACTTAATTTAAAACCATTGATTCCTAGGGGTAAGTCAGTAATCTGTCTAGCTTCTCCGCCAATCAATGACAATTGCCAAATTTGAGATGAGCCGCTTCGAGAGGATAAAAAATAAAGGCTAGAGCCATCAGCAGAAAATACCACATTACTTTCTGATTTTTCATGGCTGGTGAGCTGTACAACTTTACCCGACTTAATATCTTGACGATAAAGATGGTTGTCAGTTGATATTGAGCCTTTTTTTAAACCATAAACCAAAAAATCACCCGTGGGAGACAATTGCACATCATGCATTTGATTAAGATTGTTTAGTGCTTCAACGGTAAAGTTATCAGCATAAGCATTTGCTGATAATAAACAAGGTAGTGACATCAATGCGATGGTTGTAATTATTTTTTTTATCATATTTGACTTCTTGTGATTAAATTTGCCTTATTAAGTAAGAGGATGAAGCGAGCTGATCAACTACCCCCTTATTCAACTAGTTAACTATGTAGTGAGTCTCAAAACTATTGCTTAAGTTTTGCGTCAAGCTCTTCAATTTTTGCTTGCCAAATTGCAGGACCAGTTACATGAGCAGACTCACCATTACTGTCAACCGCAACCGTTACTGGCATGTCCTCAACTTCAAACTCATATATTGCTTCCATTCCCATGTCTTCAAAAGCAATAACACGTGCTTTTTTAATCGCTTTAGAAACTAAATAAGCGGCACCGCCAACGGCCATTAAATACACTGATTTGTGATCTTTAATGGTTTGCACTGTTTTAGCACCACGCTCAGCTTTACCAATAGTACCTAACAAACCAGTTTCAGCTAGCATCATCTCAGTAAACTTATCCATACGAGTAGCCGTTGTTGGGCCTGCAGGGCCAACCGCTTCGTCACCGACGGCATCAACTGGACCAACGTAGTAGATAAACTTATTCTTAAAATCAACACCTTCTGGCAATCCTTCACCAGAAGCAAGTAATTGTTGAATACGTTTATGAGCAGCATCGCGGCCGGTTAGAATCTTCCCGGTCAGTAAAACTGTTTCACCGGTTTTCCACTCTCTAATATCCGCTTTAGTTAACTGATCAACATTTACTCGGCGAACATTTTCGCCCACTTCCCAAGTGATTTCTGGCCACTCTTCTAATTTTGGTGGTACTAGGTCAGCAGGGCCTGAACCATCAAGGTGAAAATGTACGTGGCGAGTTGCTGCACAATTTGGGATCATTACTACAGGTTTAGATGCAGCATGTGTTGGTACGCTGTTAATTTTAACATCAACTACAGTGGTTAATCCGCCAAGGCCTTGTGCGCCAATACCTAGTTTATTCACTCGGTCATATATTTCTAAACGAAGTTCTTCTTCGGTATTTTGAGCACCTCGGTCAATTAGCTCTTGAATATTAACAGGGTCCATTAAACTTTCTTTGGCTAATACACCTGCTTTTTCAGCAGTACCACCAATACCTATGCCTAACATACCCGGTGGACACCAACCGGCTCCCATTGTTGGTAAAGTCTTAACAACCCAATCAGCGATTGAATCACTTGGGTTTAGCATCACCATTTTAGTTTTATTTTCACTACCGCCGCCCTTAGCTGCGATCATTACTTCAATTTCACCGCCTTCAACCAAATCAATATGAACAACGGCTGGGGTATTATCTTTAGTATTAATCCGCTTGCCTGCGGGATCTTTAACAATTGAAGCGCGTAAAGGGTTGTCAGGATTCAAATAAGCTCGACGAGTGCCCTCATCAACCATTTGTTGCACAGTCATATTGGTTTTATCCCACTGAACAGCCATGCCCACTTTAACAAAACAAGTGACGATGCCTGTATCTTGGCAAATAGGACGCCTACCCTCTGCTGACATGCGAGAGTTAATTAATATTTGAGCAATAGCATCTTTAGCCGCGGTGCTTTGTTCTTTGTTGTATGCTTTTTCTAACGCTTGAATAAAATCAATAGGATGGTAATAAGAAATGTATTGTAGTGCGTCTTCAATACTGTCGATTAAATCTTGTTGTTTAATGATCGCCATGGTTGCCCTCTAAATTTCGTAAACTAAATTTGGTAAACTAAAGTTTATTCTATAGATAAAAATATCAAACTATAGTTGAAAGTTGTAAAATTGCCGATATCATACCCTGCTTGCTATATTGCCGCCAGATTATATCGTTCTATGCTGAGTAAAACAGTACGATTAGCTCAATTAAAAGATAAGAAAGTGAAGACATTGCCTAACAAAAACAAATCTCAAATCACCGTTAAAACTTTATCATTAAAAAGTAATATCAATGGGGGTGAACTTTCCGCTTTAGATTTATTTACACCGTTATCGAACAAACCTTGGTCAACTTGGTTAGACTCTTGTGACAGTGACCATATCGATAGTCGCTTTGATATTATTGTTTGGCAACCTGAGATAACGTTGTGCACTTATGGTGATAATACTCAAATTCATCAAACAAACGTTTTAATCGAAACAAGTAATGAAGACCCATTAGCGCTTTTAAATAAATACCAAAATAAAGTATTTGAACAATATGCTTTGCCAATACTAGTGGCAAACAATGAATTAGACCTTCCTTTTGTTGGCGGCTCTTTAGGTTATTTTGCCTATGATCTTGGTCGTAGATTTGAAACCCTGCCAGAAATAGCACAACAAGATATTGAATTACCCGATATGGCAATAGGTATTTATAGCCAAGCCGTTATTTTTGATAAAAACAACAATTGTTGTTACTTAATTTGTCCTGAAAATTCGAGACAAACGATCACTGACTTTTTAATAAGTGAGTTAAAAAATAGTAAACCATTTGAAAAGTTTAGCTTAACAGCTCAATGGCAATCTAATATGAATAAAAGTAAATACAGTGAAAAATTTACTCAAGTAAAAGACTATTTGCTCGATGGTGATTGTTATCAAATCAATTTAGCACAGCGTTTTAGCGCTCAATACCAAGGTGATGAGTTTCAAGCTTATAAAGCCCTAAGAACAAGTAACAATGCGCCATTTTCAGCTTTCATGCGACTTGGCGGTGAGGCAGCAATTTTAAGCATTTCACCTGAACGTTTTTTATCCGTTATCGGTGATAAAGTCCAAAGTAAACCAATAAAGGGCACGTTAGCTCGCAACACAGACCCAGAAATCGATCAGAAAAATGCTGAAACCTTGCAACAATCTTCAAAAGACAGAGCCGAAAACGTTATGATTGTTGATTTGCTCAGAAATGACATCAGTAAGGTATGTCAAGCGGGCAGCGTTGTTGTCCCTGAGCTATTCACTATAGAGAGTTTTCCCGCCGTTCATCATTTGGTGAGTACTGTTGAAGGCAAGCTCGCAGAAGAATTCAATAACACTGATTTACTTCGTGGTGCATTTCCAGGTGGCTCAATCACAGGTGCACCTAAAATAAGAGCCATGGAAATAATTGAAGAACTGGAACCTCATCGACGTAGTGTTTATTGTGGCTCGATGGGTTACCTCTCCGCTTGTGGTAAGATGGATACTAGCATTACCATTCGAACATTAGTTTGTCAGCAAAACACTATTTATTGCTGGGCTGGTGGAGGATTGGTTGCTGATTCAACACTTGATAGTGAATATCAGGAAACCTATGACAAAGTGCATAAAATTTTACCTGTGCTGAGTAAGCTCTAACGGATGGGGTACTGATGACTAAAAATGAATTCTTACATCGTTTCCAATTACAAAAACTTTCCAAATCAATACATAACTATCAATATCATAGCGATTTAAAAAGTGCCGCGGTACTTATTCCCATTTTAGAAAAACGACTTATCGACAATAGTACTGAGCTCAATATTTTATTTACTAAAAGAGCTGAGCACTTAAAGCACCATGGCGGGCAAATTAGTTTCCCTGGAGGAAAAGCCGAGAAGTACGATGACAATCTGATCAGCACAGCTATTCGTGAGGCTCAAGAAGAGATAGGGATAAAAACTGATACCATAGAAGTTGTCGGTCAATTGCACCCATATCAAACCATTAGTGGTTATATCGTCACCCCCGTCATTGCTTTTATTGCTGCTGAGCAAGAATTTATAATCGATCACAACGAAGTAGCAGAAATATTTCAAGTACCTCTTCATCATTTTCTCAATACAGACAACCATCATTCATTCAATATCAGGCAAGAAAATGTTCACCATCAAATTCACTTTATGCCTTACCAGCACTATAATATTTGGGGAGCGACAGCCGCCATGTTAAAAGATTTAATGCTACACTTAAAATAGACACTCGTGATGTTAAACACTAGGTTTACTCTTTGGATAACTTAATGCAATCACTACAGCTTTCAGTTACCATTACCGAAGATTATTTTACTTTTGTATAGTTTAAACAAAATTTATTCAGGTTTTAGTTATGATTAGTGTATTTGATATGTTTTCTATTGGTATTGGCCCATCTAGTTCTCACACGGTTGGTCCAATGAAAGCGGCAAAATTGTTTGCCGATTTGTTAGTTGCTCAAAATTTACTAACTAAAGTTGACCGAGTTAAAACTGAATTATTTGGCTCTCTTGGACAAACAGGTATTGGTCATGGTACAGGTAAAGCGGTTATTTTAGGTTTGTCCGGTGAAACCCCTGAAGCGATCCCCGTTGACTCTATTGAATCTATTTTAGCTGATGTGATTGCCAGTCAAAAGATCACGCTAGCGGGCAGTCATATTGTTGACTTCCCCAAAGATGACGCCATTATTTACCATCGCCGAAAAACATTACCCGCTCATGCTAACGGTATGACAATCTATGCTTTTCAAGATAACGAACTGATTTTAGAGCAAACTTATTATTCAATTGGCGGCGGTTTTATTGTTGAAGCAAGCGATTTTGAGAAAGAAAAAGACAAAGCACTCTCCCTACATTCTAGTATAAATCGCCCTCATGTATTCTCTAGCGCCGATGAATTACTCAAAGAAGCTAAACAAAGTGGCTTAAGTATCAGTACTATTATGATGAATAATGAAAAGTGTTTAAATACTGAAGCTGTTATTCGTGAAAAGCTAGTAAAAATATGGCAAGCAATGCGTGCTAGCGTTGATAGAGGCATAGCTACCGAAGGCATCTTACCTGGCGGCTTAAAAGTTATTCGTCGTGCACCTGCGCTGTACCGCTCACTTATTGTTGAAAATAATAGTGATCCATTAACGGCCATGGATTGGGTTAACTTATTCGCAATGGCGGTAAATGAAGAAAATGCCGCAGGTAGTCGAGTGGTTACCGCTCCAACTAATGGAGCCGCAGGCATCATTCCTGCTGTATTATGTTATTACGATAAATTTGTCAAACCAGTTTCCGACGAAGATTGTATTCGCTATCTTCTTACAGCCGCGGCTATTGGCATTTTATATAAAACCAATGCATCTATCTCTGGAGCTGAAGTGGGCTGCCAAGGTGAAGTAGGTGTTGCGTGTTCAATGGCTGCAGGTGCATTAACCGAGATAATGGGCGGCACCCCTCCGCAAGTTGAAAATGCGGCAGAAATTGGTATGGAGCATAATTTAGGTTTAACATGTGATCCGGTTGGCGGCTTAGTACAAGTACCCTGTATCGAACGTAACGCAATGGGCTCTGTTAAAGCAATTAATGCCTCAAGACTTGCATTAAGAGGGACTGGTACCCAGAAAGTATCTTTAGATAAGGTTATTAAAACCATGTGGGAAACAGGTAATGACATGAAAACAAAATACAAAGAAACCTCACGTGGCGGTTTAGCTGTGAATATCATTGAATGTTAGATCATTGGTAATCGAGCACTAAAAACGTATAAAAAAAGCTGACATCAATGATGTCAGCTTTTTTATTGAGAAAATAAAACTCGCTTATTAATTATTTTGTCGGTAATTTTATATCCGCCAAAAATGCCTCTATTTCAGTATTGTTTTTTAACAACATTGCTTTAGTCACTATATCTCTATTTAAATGAGGCGCAAATCGTTCAATAAAATCAAACATATAGCCTCGTAAAAACGTTCCACGCCTAAAACCTATTTTAGTGGTACTTGATCTAAATAAGTGGCTTGCATCTATTGCCACTAAATCACTATCTATTTTAGGATCGATCGCCATTGAAGCGATAACGCCAATGCCCACACCTAAACGAACATAAGTTTTTATAACATCAGCATCGGTTGCAGTAAAAGCTATTTTAGGCTCTAAACCTGCGCTATCAAATGCGCGATCGAGCTCTGAACGCCCTGTAAATCCAAAAACATAAGTAACTAAGTGGTATTTAGCGATATCTTCAATGGTAAGATTGTCACGCTTATTCGCTAAGGGGTGATCAGAGCGAACAATAATACTGCGGTTCCAATGGTAACAAGGCAACATTATTAAATCGTTATATAAATGCAATGATTCAGTTGCAATGGCAAAATCGGCATCACCTTTCGAAGCAGCATCACTAATTTGAGTAGGTGTACCTTGAGACATTTGCAAAGAAACCTTGGTATACCTCTTAATAAATCCTTGTATCACTTCAGGAAGCGCATAACGAGCTTGCGTATGAGTAGTTGCAATACGTAGCTTACCTTCATCTGGCTGAGTATGCTCTCGAGCGACGGCTTTTATAGCCTCAACTTTAGATAGGATTTGAGTAGCAATATTGATCACTTCATTACCCGCAGATGTTACATGAGTTAGATGTTTACCACTACGGCCAAAAATTTGGATGCCTAGTTCATCTTCAAGCATTCTAACTTGTTTACTGATACCAGGTTGTGAAGTATATAGACTCTCTGCTGTAGCAGAGACATTTAAATTATTGTTGAGTACCTCAACAATATAACGGAGTTGTTGCAGCTTCATAGTTAAATTTCAAAACATTCTCTTATTCCAAAAATATATACTTAATTGAACATTTATTCCATATAATTTTTTAGTTTTGTAAATAAAGCTCAATAATTAACGTTTTCTTTACAAAAAGATGATGATCAATGCCTTTTTTCTCCAATGCTTGGGCTTAAATAAATTATCCGTTATATTTATCAATATAAAGTCGCTTTGCACTATGCTTAGCAAAACATTTTTTGTAGACTGCTAACAGTCGTTTGATTTGTTTAAATTAATGAGTATTAATCATGATCGCTATTATTATTGGCTTAATTGTTGCCCTTATTGTCTTTGTCGTTATTGTTAATGTAATGCAGCAGCACAAAGAAAAACTAGAGGCTGAAAAACGTGTCCAGATTGCTAAGCAAAAAGCGATCATTGACGAAACAGAAGAAATAATCTTAAACCTAACACACCTGCCTCCTAACCCAGGAATAATAGAGATACTCAATCGCCGTAGTTTAAACGCGGCAAAAGTAATGCAAAGGTTAGTGCCTGAGGTTAAAAACATCAAAAAACGAGTTCAAGAGTTAGATGCTCGCTTGAAAGCCTCCGTTGAGTTATCTTTAAATCAAGTAGCTTCAGATGAAGCATTTATACTGCCTGATAATGAACAGCAACTAATCGCCATATTGCAATGTATTAAAAAGCTTAGGGCTATTATAAAATCAGAGCAATCAAAAGGAATTTTAGACGCTGCTGTATTCATGAAGCAAGATCAGCGGCTTGATGCTATGCAGTTAAAAATCAACATAGAAAGCTTAATGAAGCGTGGTATGCAAGCATATAATAAAGAGATGTTAGGCTCTGCTCGGCAATACTTTGAAAAAGCATTGCAAACACTCGCAAATCACCCTCTAAAAAGTGAGTATATTCAGGCAAAACAGAACGAAATAGAAGAAAAGCTTGAAGAAATAACCGATGCATTAAAAAATACCAATGCTAAAGATGCGGCTAAAAAAGCTAAAGATTCTGAAGATGATTTAGACATGTTATTTCAACCGAAGAGAAAATGGTAGGTTAAGCCAATTATCACCACTAAACTTTTTAACAGCCAGCTTTATGCTGGCTGTTTTATTTACCAATCAAGTTAGTAACTATCGTGTCTAAACAAGCCATTATAACCCTCCCATCATTTTTACGCCGAGTAATGAAAGCCTATGCGATTAAAACTCATATTAGAGCCTTAGGCGGTGATTTACATCGCATAGGACGTTCAAGAAATTGGCAACTAAAGATAGACCGTCATAAAATAATGGAAATAGTGCTGCTAATTGAAAGTTCTGATGAGCAGAGCTGGCTATGGCTGGCAAAATTATTACGCCAACAAAATGAACATTTAACTTTTGAAGGGGTACTGGATATAGCTAGACGAAATTCAGGCATTACCATAAACGAACTTGTGTTTAAAACTGATTGTACAATTGTAGAAGCCAGAAAGGTAATTGATCAACTTGAAGGACTTAATGACTAATGACTAATGTTAAAAGTATTTTTCATTCCTATCAAATATAAAAAACGCTCATATAGAGCGTTTTTTTATTGTGTTGATTAAGCTATTATGCGGTCTTAGCTACTTTTTTAGCTTTAGCTGGTTTCTTTTTAGCTTTGGCTTTAGCTTTTTTAACGGGTATTTCTTCTACCCACTTGCCATCAATGTATTTAGCAGTCCAGCCTGTAGCTTTAGGCTTTGCGTCATCAATTGCAATCTCGGTCATTACATATTGTTCTTTTGTTTTACGGCTGTAACGTACTACCGATAAGTTTCCTTCCTTGTCTTGTGCTGGTGCGTCAGCTAAATAGTAGAATTTTTCTGAAATACGGTCTCTAAACCTTTGCAGTTCTGCTACTTTAGGCGCACGAGTTTCTCGTGAACGAGGGAAGGTATTAGCGGCTAAGAAAATACCTGCAGCGCCATCACGTAAGACAAAATGTGCTTCAGATTTTTCACATTCTAGCTCAGGTAATTGCACAGGATCTTCTTTAGGCGGCGCAGCTTCACCACTGGCGAGTAACTTACGAGTATTTTTACACTCTTCATTTGTGCAATCAAAGTATTTACCAAAACGGCCAGATTTTAGCTCCATTGGTGATTCACAGCGATCACAATCTAAGATAGGTCCGTCGTAGCCTTTTATTTTAAATGTGCCTTGTTCAACTTCAATACCATCACATACTGGATTATTACCACAAACATGTAATTTACGTGTTTCGTCGATAAGGTAACTGTCCATCGCGGTACCACATTTATCACAACGACGCATCGCCATAAGCGCTTCAGTTTCAGCATCTTCAGCTAATACACTTATCGCCTCTTCACCGGCCGTTAAATTCATGGTTTTTGTACAGCGTTCTTTTGGTGGTAGGGCATAACCAGAACAACCTAAAAACACCCCTGTTTGGGCCGTTCTAATCCCCATTTTACGGTTACAGGTAGGACAATCGATATCAGTTAATACCGGTTCATTGTTTTGCATACCACCATCTTCTGATGGTTGATCAGCTTTTGATAATTGTTTAGTGAAATTTTTATAAAACTCGTCTAAAACGACTTTCCAATCAGCATTACCACCGGCTATTTCATCAAGCTCTTGTTCCATGTTCGAAGTAAATTCGTAGCTCATTAATTTTTCAAAACTACCAGATAAACTATTGGTGACAATCTCACCCATTTTTTCTGCATAAAAACGTTTCTTATCTAATCGAACATATCCTCTGTCTTGTATGGTCGAGATAATTGACGCATAAGTAGATGGTCTACCAATTGAGCGTTTCTCTAATTCTTTAACAAGAGATGCCTCACCAAACCGAGCGGGTGGCTTAGTAAAATGCTGACTTGGATCGACTTTATCCAGAGTAAGTGTTTCTCCTACTTTCATGTCAGGTAAATGTTTATCATCACCTTTACTGAGTTGTGGATGAACTTTAGTCCAACCATCAAACTGCATAACACGGCCTTTTGCTTTTAAATCAAAACTCGCAGCACTGACAGTAATTGTACTCACGGTATAACGTGCTGCCGTCATTTGACAAGCAACAAACTGATTCCAAATTAATTCATAAAGTTTCTTCGCATCGGCATCAATGCCTTCAAGAAATGCCGCAACGAGTTTTACATTTGAAGGGCGAATAGCCTCATGCGCTTCTTGAGCGCCTGCTTTAGAGCCATAAACTTTTGCCTTTTCTGGCAAATAGTTTTCACCAAAACTATCGCTAATATAACTACGACACATTTCAACGGCATCTTTACTTAAATTAGTTGAATCGGTACGCATATAGGTAATGTGCCCAGCTTCATATAAACGCTGTGCCAATCCCATAGTACGTTTAACGCCATAGCCTAGTTTAGTGCTAGCCGCTTGCTGTAAAGTTGAAGTAATGAAAGGTGCAGACGGTGTACTTTTTGATGGTCTGTCTTCACGTTTACTGACGGCATAATCAGCTGGATTTAATATTGCTAAAGCCGCGTTGGTCTCTTTTTCGGTGGTAGGTTTAAATGCTTTGCCATTTTGATGAGTGACCTCAAGCGCGAGCGCTTCACCTGAAGCAGAATGAGTATCTACCGCTATTTCCCAAAATTCTTTAGGATCAAACGCTTTAATTTCTCTTTCTTTTTCAACCACTAATTTTACCGCAACCGACTGTACTCTACCGGCAGATAAGCCACGAGCAACTTTTTTCCACAATAATGGACTGACCATAAAGCCAACAACGCGATCTAAAAATCGTCTTGCTTGCTGAGCGTTAACACCAGGCATACTTAACTCGCCCGGCGTCGCAAACGCTTGTTGAATAGAACTTTCAGTAATCTCGTTAAAAACGACTCGACGAAACTTCTCGTCTTCGCCACCAATAATTTCTTTTAAATGCCATGCAATCGCCTCTCCCTCGCGATCCAAATCGGTTGCGAGATAAACGATATCTGCTTTCTCGGCTAATTTCTGTAATTCGGCAACCACTTTTTCTTTGCCCGGCAGTATTTGATAATTAGCTTCCCAATTATTCTCAGGATCAATACCCATACGATTAACTAAAGCAATTTTTTCACGCTTGGCTTTATATTTAGCTTTAGCCGCTGGTGTCATCTTCCGTACTTCTGCTGGAGATTTAGTCGCCGCTTTTTTGCCCGTACTACTATGTGGAAGATCACGAATATGACCAACACTAGATTTTACGATGAAATCTTTACCCAAATATTTATTTATTGTTTTCGCTTTGGCTGGCGACTCGACAATAACTAGTGATTTTGCCATATATTTTTAGTTTCCTGCAAAATAGACAAATTATTTTTTGTCTATTTATTCATAAGTAAAATTTATAAGTAAACATCAGTGATGCAGCGAGCATTCATTAGCTAATGTGGCTTACCCATAAAAAAAAAGTTATCTTTTTAATAAAAACGATGCATAACTATTAACAGATATATCGATAAATATGCAAAGTAACAAGTAATTATTTTTATATTTATTTTACGGGATTCACCTAATTAGCTCTTTTAGCTATAATAAAGCCCGTTTCTGGCGCAATCATAATAGACTTTGCAAGAAAACATAAGAGGCGAAAGACAATAAAATTGAGACAATTATAGATATATGTACTGAAAACACTTTTTACAAGTTATTTTTTCATTCTATTTTTACAACATCGCATAATTAAAAGCTCAATAAATTCAAAAACTCGTAGTTAAGATATTTTTATTACTTAATAAACTTAATCTAAATTGCAGCTAACCAATAAATAAAACAACAAGAGATTATTTATGGACACATCATGGTCACAATTACAAAATAAGCTAGAAAACTGTTTATGCCCACCAGGAAACGGGGTTTTTACCGTTAACACAGCAAAAGAGCGCAAAGAGCGCCTTCATCACGCTATATTTGGTCAATCAACCGATATTGATAACCTATGGAAGCAATCGTTAAAAGAGCTCCCTGATAGCTCTAAAGCGGTAATATTAGGCATAGCTTCTGATTGTGGTGGTGGTATTTTGCGTGGAGCCAATTGGGGACCGTTGTTTATACGGTCAACGTTATTAGAACAATACCCAGATTTGAACGCATTTGACTTAGGTGATGTTAGAGTTATTCCCCACCTTTTAGCTGATAAATATTTAAATGAGGCAACGCTGTCAAATTGTCGAAAAGCACTATATCAAGATGAAAACAGCGAATTTGCGGTTAGTCCGTTAACGATTACAGAAGATGTATTGCACGACTTTTATCAAACATTTCCTAATAAAGGAATTTTTGGTTTAGGCGGCGATCACAGTGTTAGTTACCCACTCACAAAAGCTTATTTACAAGCGAAAAAGAAACAAGGTATTCGCGCGGCAATCATTCACTTTGATGCCCATACTGACCTATTAGTTGAGCGTTTAGGCATAGATTTATGTTTTGGCTCTTGGTGTACTCATATTTTAGATGACTTACATCAACCTCATCATTTAATTCAAGTAGGTATTCGCTCAAGTGGCCGACCTAAATCACATTGGGAAAGTACTTTTGGCGTAAGACAACACTGGGCGCATGAAATTAAAGAACAAGGTGTTGATGCCATTGTCGCTAATATATTGACCCAATTAAAAGATGAAAATATTGATGAGCTTTATGTCAGTTTTGATATTGATGCCATTGATGACAGTTTCGCCTCTGCCACAGGAACGCCAGAGCCCGATGGCATTATGCCAGATGAAGCTATGAGTATATTACGTGCGTTAGCGGCTAAATATCCAATTACCGGCGCTGATATGATGGAAATAGCGCCGTTTACTGACAGTTCAGGCCTAGGCATTGTATCTCAGGAAAAAACTTTGAAGGTTGGTGGTGAGATTTCTGCATTTTTGATTGGTGAGATGAATAAATAAAGTTAAGTTAAGTTAAGTTAAGTTAAGTTACACAAAGTATAAATTAGAGATAAAAAAAACCGCTATTCAGCGGTTTTTTTTCTTAAACAGAACAATAACTTATTGAATGATAATGTTAAAAGGAGCAAATGATGTCTCTACTTTCCCTTCAGGAGTGATCACTTCAATACTTAGTACACCCGATTTAGCTTCTTTACTGCCTTTTATTCCAATCACAAAGAACTGGCCACCATTATGGTTATCATTTGACCAAGTAATACTACTAGGAGTGGCACCACCACCAACAGAAGGTTTAAAGTTAATTACCGTACCTGCAGGCATTGGCTGATTGTGCAAATCAGCAATAGTAAATAATGCTACACCGGTATTTTCACCAGCAATATAAATATTATTATCATTCTCATCAGACAATGGATTTGGAACTCCGACATCAAAAGTTGCAGGGTCGTCGTCAGCATCGTTATTAGATGGAGTAGATATATCATCGTCATCATCGGTATGGATATCAGCAAGAGCATCAATTGTACCATTCACCGTTAAAAAAGGATGACTCCCAGACATTACTAAAACAAGTTGTGCTCTTACATTAATTGATTGTCTATCAGAACAGCCATCATGCGCAGGAATAGCACATAATACACCGTTATATTTGCCATCATTTAAACTAAAGACGCCGTCATTGTTAAAATCTAAAAACTCTTCTAATTCACCACCCATTTGCTCGTTATTATTGGTTTCGCCAGGGTTATAAAAACCGTCTTCGTTGTCATCACCAAAGGCTTCTTTTAAATCGTATAGTCGGCCACTGACATTAGTACCAGCAAATGCCGTCATTTCACTAGCATCAAAACGACCATTGCCATTTAAGTCAGGAAAAGACTCTTCTCCAATGGCAGTTGCAATGATAGTTGCTCGACCACCAAATTTTTGACCTAAAGAATTATATTGTTCAGCAGCGTGGGTAATATCGGGGGCATTAGTCACAAGAGCATAATTATCGCCAGCATTATGAGCTAATACATGTCCTTCAGGACGAGGGTATTGACTGGTCCAGGTTACTGAACAAACCCCATTCTCTGTGATACACGAAGGTTCAATTGAACCACCTTCCGTTGTGAAGTTTACCGCTGTGCCATCTGGTACGGGGTTATTATAAGCATCTGCTAAACGTGCGGTGATATTTGCCACTGTACCTGAAAGACTCCAACCTTCAACGTTTAAAATATCACTTGAGAGGGTAAAACTGTCTTGATCAGGAATGCCCGTTGATACTACCAACAAACTTGATTGAGATGATATCATTGGATCACTATCGTCAATTTCCGCTTGTACCCTTACTGTGGTTGCAACCGTGCCTGAGTTGATTACCGTTTGCACTAAACCATTATTATCGGTTGTGGCACTTGCAGGGATTAATCTAACTCCACCAACATTTGTGTTTAAAGAAAAATTAACCACTTGATTATTAACTGGATTACTATTGGTATCTAGAACTCTAAAAACTACCGTAGAGCTTTCAGAGCCACCTAAGCTGCCGGTTCCTAAAATGGAAATATTGGCAGGAGTTGAAGAGACAAATTCTAAACTACCAACACTGGCAGGCAATACATTGATAGTGGTTGAAGAAGATAAATTAATACCACCAGCATTTGCCGTAACATTGATAGGGTCATCACCAATACAGCCTTTAGCTAAGTAGGTGCTTGTTGCAATACCGTTAGAAGTGGTAATAGGAGAGCTTAAGGTTGCCGTGGGTATAGACAAACTTGTACAGCCAGATGAAAAGTTAACATCAACAGGTTCGTTAAATAAATTCCCTTGGTCATCAACAATAACGATTGAGACTACCGTTGTACCACCGGCAGAGATACTTTCGCCTTCAGAGGTACTATTGTGAGCAATATCTTCTATAAAGTCGGCATCTTTATCATAATTACCTGACTCATTAAATTGTTGACCCATTTTCACGCTTGATGAACCAACAACAAATATCGCCTGACCTAACTCGCCACTTTCAATCGTTGCAGTTATAGTACCAGCACCGAGTGAACCACCGGCAAAAACATCAACACTAGCTTCGAAGCTGCCATTCGTTATAGCCGTTGAAATAGGTATTTCACCAACCGTAGTGGCAAAAGTAACAATAACAGCGCTAGTAATACCATTTACTGTTGCAATAGCCTTACCAGGCTTTGATGTAGTAATCGTTTCAGTGGGATTTCCCTCACTATCCACAAGCACCACAGTAATATTTATATCACCGGCAACACTAATATCATCGCCTTGTGTTTCGAAAGTAACCGTTGAATTTTCTCCAGAAGAGGTTGTAGCCGTGACCGTACCTGCTCCTCTCACATTACCGGCAGTAAGCGTCATCAGAGCAATACCATTGCTATCGGTTCTAGCTGTGCCAGAAACCGGTGACAATGCGCCAATATCAGTAGAGAAAGTAACAACTTCACCACTAACTGCAACATCGTTCTGAGTCACTGTAGCACTAACTTCAATAGGCGTAGATCCAGTTACAGTTGTATCGGAAATCGACAAAACAATAGCTTTTACTAAGGGGTCTTCCCCACCACCACCGTTACCGCCATCACCTTCAAGACTATCACCTCCACAAGCAACTAATGACATTAGTAATATGGTCAAACTTAAACGTCGAAGCAGTTCCATACAGATATCTCCATGATCTTTTTATTATTAAACTGTCCCCATCTTAACCGAAAAAATACAAAAAGGTCACTACCTAATGTAAAAAAGCAGCTAAGAGCGGTATTTAATTACAATATTTATTGATTCTCACTAAAAAAAGTCAACCGTCAACCCCTTTTAATTCATTTATTTGATTTATACTTATATTTAGAATAAGTAAGTCACTACTGATAATAAGAAAAAATGCCATTTTAGCAACATTTGTTTTGGCTTTTATTTGACTAATGTTATAAATAGCTACAATTAATTGAATTAACCTTCAATTTCCGAGTAAACAAAAGACCTTTTTTAGCAAATCAAAATAAGAAGAAAGAAAAAAATATGAGCAATATAAAAACGTTAAGCTTAACCACACGAATCATTATCGGCATGTTTGCCGGTTTTGTTATTGGCCAATTTTTACAGTGGCTGATGCCCGATGGCTCTGATTTTGTCATACCACTCTATATAGCTGATTTGTCTTTAAGAGACTTTTTAGTAGGTGGTGTCTTTAATGTCGGTGGCGAAATTTTTGTTGCGAGCTTAAGAATGCTGGTGGTGCCGCTAGTGTTTGTTTCACTTGTTTGTGGTACTTGCTCTTTACAAGATACCACTAAACTCGGCCGTATTGGCGGTAAAACTATTGGACTATATTTACTAACCACGGCAATTGCTATCAGTTTTGCTATGTTTATTGCTTTGTTAGTTAGCCCAGGTGAAGGCGTTAATATGAGTGCAAACACGAGCTTTGCCAGTCGCGAAGCGCCATCACTGGCACAAGTAATTATTCAAATGTTCCCAAGCAACCCTTTTGCAGCATTCTCCGAAGGCAACATGCTTCAAGTTATTGTTTTCTCCCTTCTTTTTGGTATTTCAACGGTATTAGCCGGAGATGCAGGCAAGCGCATAGCTGCATTTTTTCAAGATATGAATGAAGTCATTATGCGGTTAGTTACCATTTTAATGAATTTAGCGCCCTACGGTGTTTTTTGTTTAATGGCGACATTATTTACTGATTTAGCGTGGAGTACTTTTGGTAATCTAATTGTCTACTTCCTTGTTGTTCTTGCCGCTTTGTTTACTCACGCCTTTATCACCTACCCTGTTATTTTAAAGTTAATGGCAGGCTTAAACCCTATTATTTTCTTGAAAAAAATGCGAGCTACGGCACTATTCGCTTTTTCTACCGCCAGCAGTAATGCCACAATTCCAGTGACTTTAGAAGCCGCAACCAAGAAAATGGGCGTGAACAACTCCATAGCCTCTTTTACTGTACCACTAGGGGCAACTATAAATATGGATGGTACTGCCATAATGCAGGGCGTTGCGACTGTTTTTATTGCGCAAGTTTTTAATGTTGACCTAACACTTTCTGACTATTTAATGGTTATTCTTACCGCAACCTTAGCCTCAATAGGTACGGCTGGCGTTCCCGGCGTTGGCTTAATTATGTTGGCTATGGTGCTTGATCAAGTAGGCTTACCTGTTGAAGGTATTGGTTTGATTATTGGTGTTGACCGAATTTTAGACATGACACGAACAGCGGTCAATGTCACTGGCGATACTATGGTGACCATTATTATTGGTAAAACCGAGAATCAATTTGACGAAGAAGTATATAACGATGAAACTGCAGGGAAAGAAATAGAAGAGATTGATTTTCATCATTTAGATAAATAAAAATACGGCAATAAAAAAAGGCGCTTATTTTAAAATAAGCGCCTTTTTCGTTTTAACTTTCCCAATACTTTTAGCTTTTAGCTTTTAGTGATGATATACAAACTCTCTCTTAAATAGCTAACATCGAATTGTCGTTGTCCAAACCGTTTATCTGGTATATCTCTTTTCGCAAGACAGTCAATTTGGCAGCCCTTGTCAGCGGATAAAAATAACTCGCTAACATCTTTTTCAGTAAGTGAAAAAGGCGGTCCGGACATTTCTGCTGGCGGAAACTCAATCGAAATAAGAAATAATTTAGTCTCTGCGCCAATAAAGCTAATTAAGTGATCAATGTAAGCTTGGCGCATTTCAAGGGGCAGCGCAATTAGTGCAGCACGATCGTAAATCCAATTTATTGGAGCGGCGTCATCTAATGTCAGCGCTTTGGTATCAAGTTTAAAAAAATCGCCCTGCCACAAAGTAATGTTATCAAAGAAAAACTGAGTAAATGGCTCTGCGGCATCACTCTCTTGATAAAGCCTAGTTTGCGCATCGATATTGGCATCAACAAAGAAGTCTCGACAGGCGATGTCACTTAACTCGCTCCCAGATACCTTCATATGTTGAGCAAGCCAAAACATGTCCAATGATTTACCACACAGTGGTACAAAAACATGTCTGTCTTGCTTATTCATTAATGGCAGTAAATATTGAGATAAAAATGGATGCACCTGCTCTTGGTGGAATCCTAAGCTGTTTCGTTCCCAACATTTATGCCAAAAAGATGCTTTCATAATCTATAATCTACCCACTTAAAAAACTAATTTAACATAAGACAGTTAACTTGGAAAAATTCGACTCGACTGCCACAACTTACCAAATACATTAGTGATTGATAAAGATGCCGCTTTTGAGAACTTTTCCGTCAAACTTTTATGTACTACATATTTTATAGCAACAATATTATGGCTTTTACTTGAAGATTGAAGGTAGTCATCACTGGTTTGAATTTTATCAACTAAACCTAACTCTAAGGCTTTAATACCAAACCAATGTTCACCGGTCGCGACTTTTTTCACATCTAAACTCGGTCGATGTTCACTGACAAAGTCTTTAAATAAGATATGAGTTTCTTCTAATTCTTCCCTGAATTTTTCTTTACCTTTTTCAGTGTTTTCACCAAACATAGTGACCGTTCGTTTAAATTCACCGGCAGTAAACTGTTCAAAGTCAACATCATTTTTCTTCAATAATTTATGAAAATTAGGCACTTGGGCAATAACGCCAATTGAGCCTAAAATAGCAAATGGTGCTGAAATAATTTTATTTGCTACACAAGCCATCATATAACCACCACTGGCAGCGACTTTATCAACAGACACGGTTAACGGAATTTCATTTTGGCGCAATCGATCTAACTGAGAAGAAGCTAAGCCATAACCATGAACCATGCCGCCGCCACTTTCTAGACGAACAAATACTTCATCTTCTTTGGTAGCAACCGATAAAATAGCGGTGATCTCTTCACGCAGTGATGACACTTCTTTAGCATCAATACTGCCATGAAAATCAATGACAAATAACCGAGGTTTATCATCATCTTCATTTTTACCCGTTTTCTTCTCTTCTTTGGCTTTTTCTTTGGCTAATTTTTTATCTTCTTTCTCTTTTGCTTTAAGTTGCTCTTTTGACAACAAAGCATGAGTAATTTCATCTTCGACTTGTTCAAATTGCTGAGAAAGATCGGTGATATCAAGCTCACCTTTTTTAGGTTTTTGTTTTATTGCCGCAGCGGTTATGGCAACAATTATTGCAATAACAGCAACAACAAAGGTGATAGTTTTAGCTAAAAACAAGCCATAGTCGTACAAGAATTCCAAACTTTCTCTCCTGAGATAACAAATTTTAAATAATAATTATTTTCGAATAAGAATGATATGGGGTTAATTATCCATAAAAAAACCCTCAACAATGAGGGTTTTACTTATTTTGAACTTTAACCTTAACTGAAACGTTAAATGTTAATTAACAAGTTCAGTATCTACCACAGGTAGAACAGTCCCATCTGTGGCTAAGAAAGTAGCCACTTGAGTTTGCATTTCTTGAGTTGCTCTTAATGCAAATTCAGGGCTAGCACTAACACCTTCAATGTGAACAGGGTTAATTACTGAGCTGTGATGACCATATAAAAATCTAACAGCACCTGATACTTTATTTTCTTCATCAACCGTAGTTATCGATACATCTGGCAACCCTAATAAATCAATGGCAGGGTTTGTACCACCTAAGGGCGAAAATGGCGCGGTATTCGTGACCACTTGATCAGGTAGGTTATCAACGCCATTACCAATAATTTCAATTAAATGTATTGGTGTTTGTGTTGCCGCTAACATGCTGGTGTAACTGATGGGGTCACCTGAGTCGAGTACTGTTTGTGCCGCAAAAGTAAATTGAGCAAATACACCATTAAGTTCTGCTTGTTGCTCTGGCGTTAACGCTGCATAAAATTGATTATAAACTGCGGTTAACTGTTCTTGAGATGCTGTTGTATTACCATTATCATCAACCGGAAACATCGAATCAATCAAGGCTTTAAACTCTGCTGAACCTGCATAAGTTAATTGAGACTTAGCGTCCCCGGTGAATGCAGGAGATTCCATACCAAAGTTAGCAAACATTAGGCCGGGTGCAGCAAATGAAGTCGCTGATACTTTAAACATGTGGTCTATTGCAGGGTTTAAACTAGTATTGGCTAGAGCAACAAAATTAATACCTGTGATTGCACCAAGAGATAAACCAAAAAAGTGAACTTTCGAGGTATCTATTTCTAAATCAATAGGGTTGCCTGAAGAGTCAACACCACCCATAAAGTTTAAACCAAATCTAAGGCCAAGCATATCGGCGTTAGCTTGTTTAAAGTTATCACGTGCTGATGGCAAATAACTCAAGTTAGCAAAATGAAATGCTGAAATAGACGCATTAATATCATCAATACCATCAAAGTCTAAATCAAAACCACGGGTTCCGTGTAACGGTAAATCAATAGCAATTGTCGCTAAACCTTGAATTGAAAGAGCACCAGTTATTGCTAACATATGTTCTTTTTTAGATTGAAAGCCGTGCTGTATAATCACTACCGGCCAACCATTTTCAGGTTTTACCAAATCAGGTAATTCCATCGCACGTCTGACAATATTCGCTTGCTCAATGTCAGGTGTTGTCATTTGCACATCTAACTTACCTGGGTCGCCAATCCAAGGCATATCACTTGCTGGACTAGGTGCGGGTACAGGGTTAAATTTAGTGATATGACGTTTAGTGTCAAGTGGGAATAACGAACTTAAGTCTCTTAATCCAGGTGCCGCTAAGCCTTTAGCTTCAGAAATGGCAATACAAGTAGCATCAGATACCGAACCGGGAATGGCATCGGCAGGAATAGCGCCAGGATTTACCGCAGCTAATCCGGCTAACATAGCACCAGAGTCACATAAGGCTTTAATATGGCTATTAACAGGTGCTGTTGGATTAGCAAAACTTGGTATGCCCAAATAATAAGGTAGAGTAATGCTACCCTTCATATAATTAGCACTTTTGTAAAGTTGCACAGATTCGGGAGGAATTGTACCTTCTAATATATCAGCAACCGAGGCGCCAGTATCTTGAATCCCCAATATAGGATAAGAGCCTAACGCTAAATTAGCGGCCATTATAGATTTAGCAGCAAAGTTAGCATCAGATGTTGATTGGGTGGTCATCGAAAAGGTATAAATAATAGAATCTTTGTCAACGCCCGCCGACACAACAGCAGCTTCAAAGCTGTTGGTCAGACCTTGTAACTGTAATTGTGAAGGACTACCTAAAGGATGAGTAGTAATATCTTGGCGTACCGACTCATAAGTGCCAGAACCGGCTATTGGTCTGCCGTTATTATCAAGTAAATTATCGGTTAAAGCGACTAGATAAGTTGTTTTAGCCTTAAGCGGTTTTAATGGTACAACAACAATGCTATCACCTGACTTTTGGGTAATAAAATCTTGGGTATAAGCCAACTCGTTAACAATTTTACAAGCTAGGCCGCGTGTTACACTTGTACAATCAGCATCAGTTAAATCCCCGCCCATGGTTGCTTCAAAAATGCGAACCGACTTAGCATTAAAGACACTATTGCCATCAAGAGAGGTTCCTTGAGGAAAATCAA
>JALJPB010000067.1 GCA_022969175.1 Colwellia sp.
AGGACAAAATACAGTTGGCATTTGCTCCTTCGTCGCTTATTCTAGTCAACTATATTATTGCCTATTCATAGGGCGTTATACGTAAATTACATTCGCATGGAGTAATACACTTGGTCACTTGTTATCTCAATTATGTAATCGATCCATATAAAATTAAAGAATTTGAGCATTACGCTAAACTTTGGATCCCATTAGTAAATAAGTTTGGTGGTAATCATCACGGATATTTTCTACCTTCAGAGGGTGCTAATAACAAAGCTTTAGCTCTATTTTCATTTCCTAATTTAGCTACCTACGAAGAATACCGTGAGAAATCACTTTCGGATAAAGACTGCATCAGTGCATTTAAGTACGCAGAAGATACAAGATGCATTTTAAGTTACGAGCGCAGTTTCTTTCGTCCTCTTTTCGAATAAACGTATTACAAGAACTTTAAACGGAATATGTAGTTCCCCGTTTTAGTGGTCACCTTCTTATCACATTGAGGAGGTTACAATGCCCAGATATACCCAACCTAAACAAACATGCTTTTATCCTGACCATTAAAAGTTAAATTCACTACGTTATTGCATATCAAAAGTGGTTATTTCGATTGACGAGAGCGACATTCTGCGAGCGTTAAAATAAGCAGAGTTGCAAGAAAAAAATCGAAAAGGTATTCAATAAAATTTCATGTCGCAATGGCAGTCTTCGGATTTAAAAACGTAATAGTACTAAGGGGATTAAATTTCTAGTGGTAATTTTTAGTGAATAAATAAGTAGCATATTTATATTAATGGCTACTTGTGTTTACAAAATTATTACAATATATTGTTTATCTTAATAAATTTAATAGATGTTATCTAAGGAAAGATTCATGGCTGTAAAAAAATCTCCTGGTCAAAAACGTAAAACAATTGTTCAAGTCAGCGTTTTCATGCTCTTTATTATTACAACTTATTTTGCTGGGCAATTTTGGGGCACCATTTCAGAAAGCTCGATGTCTTGGGTGAAAGATCATTCATCAACAACCGCTACTGTTACAGAAGTTCTACACGAAGAAGAAGAATATCGGAATATGAAGGGACGTAAACGAACTCGAGATTTATATACCATGAGTTATAAGTTTACCCTTGAGGGTGAAGAATTTGACAATACTGTCGAAATTAGCTCATCGGCATATGATAATACTGAGCAAGGTAGCGAACTTGTTGTTTGGTATGCGAATGAAGACCCTTACATTAACGATTCTAAAGATAATGTTGAATCAGCTTTATCTGATAATAATGCCATGTCAAACATGGTTAGCGTTGGTGTCTATACTGCACCCGTTGCACTATTTATTTATTGGTTATTATCAATAATTTTTGTTAGAGAGTCTAAAAAGTCACTACCTGAAGGTTTTTATACTGAAACTTCTTGGTTAGATGTTGACGATAAATACATGGTTGCATTAGATGGTAGTGATTTAGTGTACTTTGATATTGATAAGAATAGGGTTAGTGATGTCCAAGAAGCATATCAAAATAATGCTAACTTGGAAGAGCTCATTGGTAACAGTAAGTCTTCAAAACTTAAGCGTATCCCGTTAGGGAAAATTACCGAGCTGGTAAGTCACCATAACTCTGACGTGATAGCTATCGACTATAATGATGATAGTCACAGTATTGAATTTTTAAACCAAACCGTTAAAGCACATGCATTAGAGCGTATCGTTAAACATATTCCATCAACTCTCACTTATGTGAAGAAAGAGCGGACACGATTACAAGCTGCAATCCCATCGTTCATTGGTTTATTGATAGTAGCGGCCATTATCTATTTTGTTGATTATTTTGTTGTTAGCTTTTTACTTGGACTATATATATTAGTGTCGTTACTGCCCAAAATAGTTTCAAGGCTAATTGACCCAACAACAACACAAAGTTGGCTAACCCCAGAAGTGGAAACAGAGGCTGAGCCTGTAGCAGAGTAATTTGTTTAAAGAACAAACGTTTTGATGAAAAAAGACATTAACTATCAGTTAATGTCTTTTTTATTGTCTACATTTTATGAAATATAACAGGTTAACTATTGTTAGCAGAAATGAAATAGCTGATTATTTGTCGATATTAATATTTGGCTGTCGTTGAATAAAGTATAAATTTTCAATTAAACAAAAAAAAGTTAACTTATTTGTTAACAATGTTAATGACTGGCTTACGTGACTTGTTCAGCGTTAAGGTAAAAATGTCGGGTCTTGCATAGTGCCCTGCAACATCTAAAGCTCGCCTAGCGTTCGCTGCTTTGTCACAATCAATGTCTGCCAATAAATAGCCTTTTTCTTTCGACATTGGCCCTGCTACTATTTCCCCTCCTGGTGCGATAACAACAGAATCGCCAGGGTTTATCCAATCTTCATCAACACCGTAGAGTGCAACTAAGTTTGCTAAGTCTTTTGGTAAGTCACTTCTTTGTAATGCTACTCCTGCTGATAACACCCAGCACCGACCTTCTCTGGCAATATGTTGCATTGTCCCTATCCAGTCATTTCCGCTGTCGTAAGTTGGCGCAATGTAAATTTCTATACCTTGTGAATATAGAGCGAACCTTGCCAGTGGCATAAAACTCTCCCAACAGATTAAGCTACCAATTCTGCCTACAGGGGTATCAATTACCGTTAAGCCATGGCCGTCTCCCATACCCCAAACCATACGTTCTGGGTTGGTTGGCATCAGTTTTCTGTGATGATTCACAATATCTCCATGTTGATCTATGGTGATAGTTGAGTTAAATAATGTAGATTTGCTGTTATTGTAATCACGTTCATTTATGCCACAAACTACGGTAACTTTCTCTGCTTTAGCGACTTCTTTTATTGGTAATAAATCATCAGTCGTTATATCAATAGCATTGGCTAAAAGACGTGCGTGTAACTCTTCGCATGTTGCCCAATCTCCTCCTGGTTTAAGTCGCCATATCCATGCTGGGTAGCCTGGAATATACGCTTCAGGAAATATAACTAATTGAGCTCCTTGAGTTGCGACACTTTTAATATGTTCAACGGCTTGATTAATGGTCTCCTCTTTATCTAATACACAGGGAGCATGCTGAATAATCGCAATTTTAGCCATAGTCATATAATGATCATTGAGAAGGAATCTTTTAATTATAGGAGGGTTTGACTGATTTGTTCTTTTTGCCTCACTACTTTGCACCCGACAACAAAACGTAACAGAAAAACTTATGATGGCAGTTTTTCTAGATAATATTGTCGACTAATAATAAAGTCTTGATAAATTTGATCTACGGTAAAGTTTGCCCTGCCAAAGGGATCAGTTTCAGGTTGGAAAATAGCTTGTAGTTTGCCCTCTGGGTTTACTAAGTAGAGAGTTAATCCATGACTTACCTGATGACTGGTTTTCTTGTCTGAATTATCTGAGTTGTTTGCTTGATTGCTTGCGGATAATGTTGGTTTTTTTATCAGATACTTCAGGGCTAAATTTCCTTCGAAATTTAAATAAGAGTCATTATCACTGGGTCTTAAACCGATAAAGTTATCACCAAAATAATGCATATACTGCATTAATATTTGTTGAGTATCTCGTAGGGGATCTATGGTATAAAATATTAACTTTACCGGAGTCGCATCATCAAATTGATTGAGTTTTTCGCTAAATTGTTTCATCAGCATTAACGTTGTTGGACATACATCTGGACATTGGGTATAGCCGTAAGATATTAGAAACCAGCTGTTGTGAAGTTCTTTGTTGGTAAATAACTGGTTATGATGATCACGCAATTCAAATTCCCTAAATGGCAATGCATCGCTCAAAAGGTTTCCTTGTATGGTTGGTAACTGCCTATCTGTTAAGCCGTTTAAAATTATCGCTATTGCCAGCACCAAACAAACGCAAGCTATCAATACTATTTTAAATTTGCTCAAGGCAGGGCTTTCATTGGTGGGCAGCGGTGTCATCAGCTTATTGTTAAAAATATGCGGTAAAAATGATCAAGTAATAAGGCACTAAATAAACCAAGAAGGTAATAAATTGAGACATAAAATGACTGCATGGCGGAGCGAGATACTGGCTTGTATTTTAGCTGCAATACACTGTAGAGAAACCAAAGACCAAGCAGTATGGCACTCACTAGATAGATGTTACCGCTCATGTTAATAAAAAAGGGCAGTAAGGATACCGGTAATAATACTAAGGTATAAATGATAATACAGTTTTTGGTGTGGGGAATTCCGTGAGTTACCGGTAACATCGGCACCTTAGCTTTTTTATAATCTTCGATACGGTCTATGGCCAACGGCCAGAAATGAGCAGGCGTCCAGATAAAGATGATTAGCAATAAAACCAGCCCGCCAGTATCAATTTGATTAGTTACACTAGTCCAGCCTAATAAAGGCGGTAAGGCACCAGATAAGCCTCCAATAACAATGTTTTGAGACGTTCGATGCTTTAAATACATGGTATACACGCCAGCATATCCGACAATGCCGAATAAAGTTAAAACAGCCGTTAAAGTATTTACATAAAATGTTAATAAAATCATTGAAGTAGTAGCAAGGGAAAGAGCGAAGAACAGCGCGTTAATATTTGAAACCTTACCTGATACTATTGGCCTGCCTTGAGTTCTAACCATCAAGGCGTCAATATTTACATCGACTAAATGATTGATTACTGCAGCAGAACTTGCTGCTAGGCCAATACCAAGGTTAGCGATTAATAGTAATTTTATATCAATAAAATTAGCACTGGCAAGTTGCATTCCTACCGTTGCGGTGATCAATAACATTAAGACTACTTTAGGTTTACATAAACCCCAATAGTTCTGAATATTGTTAATGCTAAGACTTACTACCTTGGAGGTTTTAGCCATAGTTAGCCATTAATTACTGTGGTGATGTTTCTATTGGTAAAAATATAGTCACCTTCGATAAACATCAGGGCTATAAAGACAATTACCGCAAATAAAGGTAAAAAGAGAATCATTTTTAAGGTCAGCCGTTCCCAAGTGACATGCATGAAAATTGAAATAATGAAACCGGCTTTTAAAAACATAAAAAGTAATATTAACCCCCAACGTAAAGCCCCTTGAAAATTAAAGTAGTCCACCATATAGGAAAAGGTACTTAAAATAAAAAGCAGCAACCAAACTTTTAAATACATAGCTATGGGGGGTTGATGTTTCGCCTGCTCTGATTGTTGTTCGATATTATTCATTTGTCCTCCTTACCATAAATAGAAAAATGCAAAAATGAATACCCAAACCAAGTCAACAAAGTGCCAATAAAGCCCTGTTATTTCAACAATGTGATAACCTTTGTTTTGGTAATAGCCTTTTCGGATTCGGTTAGCGATAACCGTTAAATAAATTACGCCAATACTTACATGCATACCATGAAAACCAGTAATCATAAAAAATGCCGCGCCAAATTGTTCAGCGCCAAAAGGATTGCCCCAAGGACGTATGCCTTCATCAATAATGAGTTTGCTCCATTCAAAGGCTTGTAAACCAACAAAAGATAAACCCAATGCAGCTGTGGCTAGCATTAAATAAACCGTTTTTTTGATCTCATTGCGGTAAGCATAATTGACCGCTAAAGCCATGGTGCCACTACTGGTAATTAAAATGAAAGTCATGATCGCTATTAAAATTAATGGGATATGATGCCCGCCAATGGTTAATGCAAATACTTCACTCGCATTAGGCCAAGGAGCAACTGCTGCAGTGCGAGCACTCATGTAACTGATCAAAAATATACTAAAGATAAAGGTATCGCTGAGTAAAAATATCCACATCATTAACTTGCCCCAAGGCATGTCTAATATTTGTTTATCATTACTCCAGTCATTGTTGACTGACTGCCAACTTAGGTCGGTATTTTTGTTATCACCATGGCGTTCAGTTGTTGGAAGTTCGGTATTTTTCATCTTTACTCCTAAAAACCGCAAATCAGTGCGATTGTCTTGTAGGTCTCAGGTGTTGCCGTTAACAAGGCAAACAAAAATAGCCAAATGAGTAATAAATAGTGCCAATAAATTGCACACAAGGATAAGTTTTTTCTGTTCATGATGAAGTTTTTGTCTTGAAAAAATTGATAGCTAACTAAAGCTAGCGCGACTAGACCACCGACAATGTGTAGTCCATGTAAACTGGTATAGAGGTAAAAATAGCTATTTGCAGGGTCAGAGTTAACATAAAATCCGCCTTGACTGAGTTGTTGCCAAACCAGTATTTGACCAATAACAAAACAGCCAGAGCCGAAAGTCGCCAGTAAAATTGCAAATTCAGTACTTTTAATATGTTGTTTTTTTACCAATGACACGGCTGTTTGTAAGCTAATACTGGCAAGTAACAAGCAGGCTGTATTTATCCATAGCTGTATTGGTTTAGTAAAAGGTAGCCAAGGTTCACCCGCTAGGGCATGAAAGTCTGGGTATTGTGAGCGGGATAAAAAGGTAATGGTAATTAAAAAGAACAATAGGGTAACGATTGCTAAAAAGAATTTAAGTGCCGTTTTTCCTGGTCCTTTATTATTCTCTGTGTCGATAAATTCAGTCGTTGACATATCAGACTGTACTATACCCTCTGAAGACGTTAACCAAGGTTTAACGGTTAATGTTTGCCAAATTTTCATCATTGATTCTCCCCGTTGTTACCGGTATTACCCTCAAGCATTACCACTTCATCCTGAGGCACATTTTGTGGAATAAAATCGTCTTTTACGCCTGGTACGCTATAGTCATATGCCCAACGATAAACGATAGGTACGTTTTTACCCCAATTGCCGTGCACTGGGGGTGTTTGGCTGGTCTGCCATTCTAGTGTGGTGGCTTGCCAAGGGTTGTCGCCCGCCATTTTTCCTTTAAATAAACTCCAAATCGCATTAAAGATAAACACCAATTGGATCAGGCCAACAATAATGGCAGAAATGGTAATACCTGCATTAAGGGTTTGTGCAGATTGTGGAATGAAATCGGTTTCGCCCATAGCAAAATACCTCCTTGGTACACCAAGAAAACCGAGATAATGCATGGGTAAATAAATCGCATAGGTACCTAAAAAGGTGCCCCAAAAATGTATTTTACCTAAGCCAGTATTGAGCATTCTTCCGGTGATTTTTGGATACCAATGATATAAAGCAGCAAACAATACCATGATAGGGGAAACCCCCATGACCATATGAAAATGAGCAACAACAAAATAGGTATCAGACAGGGGTAAATCAACAACGACATTACCCAAAAATAAACCGGTTAAGCCGCCATGGGTAAAAGTAAAAATAAAACCAATGGCAAACAACATTGGAATGGTTAAATGAATGTTGCCACGCCAGAGTGTTAGCAACCAGTTGTATACTTTTATCGCTGTTGGTACGGCAATAATGAGTGTGGTGGTGGCAAAAAAGAAACCGAAGTAGGGATTCATACCACTGACATACATATGATGGGCCCAAACAACAAAACTTAAGCCGCCTATGGCTACTATTGCCCATACCATCATGCGGTAACCAAAAATATTTTTCCGTGCATGGGTGGAAATAACATCGGACACCATGCCAAAAGCAGGCAGGGCAACAATATAAACTTCAGGGTGACCAAAAAACCAAAAGAGATGTTGAAATAGAATTGGACTGCCACCGCTATAATCAACGCTATCACCTAAAGAAAGAATGGCGGGCATGAAAAAACTGGTGCCAATAAGTTTGTCAAACAACATCATGATTGCGCTGACCAATAGCGCAGGAAAGGCTAACAAACCTAAAATAGTGGCGACAAATATGCCCCATATTGTTAGTGGCATGCGCATTAATGTCATGCCTTTGGTACGCGCTTGCAATACGGTAGTGACATAATTTAAGCCGCCCATAGTAAAAGCGACGATAAAGATAGCCAATGAAATTAGCATCAGCACTATACCGTTACTTGCCCCTGGAGCACCTTCTAGAATGGATGCTGGCGGGTATAAGGTCCAGCCTGCACCTGTTGGGCCGCCAATAACAAAAAAACTTGCCATTAATACAATTACAGAAAGTAAATAGGTCCAAAAACTCAGCATATTCAGAAAAGGAAACACCATATCTCGAGCGCCAATCATCAACGGAATAAGATAATTACCAAAGCCTCCTAATAACAATGCGGTTAATAAATAAATCACCATGATCATGCCGTGCATAGTGACAAACTGAAGGTAAGAGCTGGGGTCGATAAACGAAAAGCTGTCGGGAAAACCTAATTGCAGTCTCATTAATCCGGATAATACTAAAGCGACCAAACCAACACATATGGCCGTGATGGAGTATTGAATGGCGATAACTTTATGATCCTGGCTCCATATGTATTTATAGAAAAAGCTTTTGGGGTGAGACGATTCATCTACTTGATCGGTTATTGCAGTATACATATTGGCTATAACTCCCTTAGTCTCTGGCTTAGCAATTTGATAAGATATTTTTGTTGTTGGTGAAAAACATTAGCTGCTAGACCAATCATAATGAATTAACCTCTTTAGGTTTCTGTGGTTTGGACAAAGTTCCTATGTATGCAATTACATTATCAATGGCCGTTTCGTCGTGTAACAGTTTTGACATTAACAACATTTGATTGCCATAAATATCACCCTTGAGGCGCCCTCTAATGTTACTTTGATAATTTAATAGTTGTTTCTTCAAATACCAATCATCTTGTCCGGCGAGTTTAGGTGCATTGGTATTAAAATTACCTTGACCAAGTTTTCCATGACAATAAGCACAATTGTTATAAAGTTTTTGACCTTTTATTAATTGACTTTTGCTGACAATATTAGCGGCTGTTGGGGCAGGTGATAACTGGCTAAGAGAATTGATATAACCAGCGACATTAGTAATAGCCTCATCGTCAACTAGCAGCTTTGCCATTGTTGCCATTTGTTGGCCATAAATATCTTGTTTATGGCTTCCTCTAGCGCCATTTTTAAAATAGCTTAATTGACGTTTTAGATACCAAATAGATTGGCCCGCCAGTTTGGGGGCATTCAAGACTTTATTGCCTTGTGCTTGTTGACCATGACAGGCGGCACAAGAGCCATAGAGTTGTTGTCCAAGCTGTATATCTGCTTGTTTAGCTTGATAGCTTTGACTAAATGTAGTTTGTTGATCAAGCCATTTTTGATAGTTTTCAGCGCTGTCCACGACCACATAACCACGCATGGTATAATGTGCCATGCCACATAATTCTTCACATAAAAGTTCAAACCGGCCTTGGCGAGTTGGGGTAAACCATAAATATGAGGTTAAGCCTGGTACTAAATCCATTTTTACCCTGAATTGCGGCACGGCAAAGTTATGCAAAACATCTTTTGAGCGTAATAATGCTTTGACCGGACGATTGATGGGTAGGTGCATTTCATTGCTATTAATCAAGATATCATCTTGGCTAAAGGGATCATTAGGATCTAAGCCAAAAGGATTTTTTTCACTCATCAGTTCAACGGCAGAGCGACCCATTTTTCCATCTTTACCCGGTAATCGAAAACTCCAATGCCATTGTTGACCAACCGCTTCAAAGATGTCGGCGCCATCAGGGACATTAACAAACTTTCCCCAAACAACTAATCCAGGTGCTAAAAGAGCAGCCACACCAATGGTGGTGATAACCGTTAACCAAGTTTCAAGTTTCTTATTTTCAGGCTCATAATCTGCTCGTCGATTTTTATTAAATCTGTAACGAAAAACTACATAAGCGAGAAAACCATTTACAGCGACAAAAACGAACCCGGTAATCCAAAATGTGATGTTGATGGTAGTATCAATGGCTGTCCAATTTGAAGCAATTTCTGTGAACCACCAAGGACTAATAAAATGAAAAACTATTGAGGCTATCACTAGCAGAATAATTACGATCGCAATCGCCATCTTTCAATCCCTATTGATGATTTATATTTCAAAAAGCATTGATGATTGATAATAATTTAGAGCTGAAGATTTTTTGTGCCGACTAATAACTACAGGGGTAAATTAAAGCTGAATAACATTACTTATGTAGTCAAAGCTATCGTAGAATTATTATTAATTAAATCAACACCAGAAGAGTAATTTCTTCTTCTTTTGGTTTGATTATAGACCATAGTTTGAAAGTTGCACATTTGATGGTGCATTGAACTATGATGTTTTATAACTGTTGAAAATGATAATTTGATAATAAAAAAAGCACAGTTAAGTGCTTTGATAGTTTTGGTGTTTTAGCCAATAAAACAGCGAATTAAGGCATTGCTTTCATAAATTTCCTGAATTTATCTTGGCCACGCACCACCCAATGAGGGGTCGCTTCACCAACACCTGCCATTTCAAGTTTTGGGTGTGCATTCATCACTTTTGCCATGGTACTTTCTTGGTCGGGATCAACATCAACAAAAAGTACATGTTTACCTTTATGCAGTACTTCTTGAAATCGTTCAAAGTTGACGTTAGGTTTCTGAATACCAATGAAGCCACCTTCCCAAGTACAAAACCCCAAAACCACTATGGCCAAAAAGATGAACGGCATCCAGCCCGCGGCACTTGCTGTCCAGCCCATTAAATAGGCAATTAATAAGGTAGATGCTGCCGCTATAATACCAACCACTGCTCCAACTTCGGTAGAGTGAACGACGTCTTGTTTTAAAACTGATTCAACTTCATGTAAATGATGAGTATCAACATCGCCGTCATGTTCGCTCAATACGTGGATCTGTGGTTCTGTAAACCCTTGAGATTCAAGCTCTTGCTCTACTTTTTCTAAATCATCAAGATCGTCTGAAATGTAGTAATGCCTAATCATAAGTTACTCCTGATAAGGGCTGTATTTATTAATACTAGCGAGATATGCAGGTTAGAGTGTCACGCCTTTTAACAATATCTTGCCATAAGTACGGATAAGTATAGCAGTTAATTTTCAATAAGCTTTCTAGCCAATTTGCAGGAGATAGACTGCCACTTCTCGTTTTATAGTTATTAATGTAACTTTCAATATAGCTATCAATATAATTAAGAGAACATCATTAAAAAGTTTTTTCAAATGAAAATATCAACTCTATGGCGAGCTTCATAATTTTTTATAAAATTTAATCATATAATTACTAGCTTTGAATTTTTAGTTTAGCTTGATTATTACATTAAATTTAGACCGTTAAATTAGCTGAGGGTATTATTAGGGTTATCAAGTCATGGTTATGTGAATTTCAATCTGTTTTTGGCCAGTAGTTCACGATACATCATATAAGGTGATTTCTCTTATAATCTGCACATTAGGCATCTTTCAAATGATATCGAAAACAATATATTATTTATTCCAACTCTCTTATTGTCATAAAATTAGGAAAATAATGAACGTTGTTAAAGTTACCCAAACCTTACTTATTTGTTGCAGTATCGCCATAATTTCACCTGTTCAGGCCGATGTTATAAAGTTCGTCGCTTGGGGGGATACCCCTTATAACCATTCTGTTGATGTTGACGACGTTGATAACTTAATTGATGTAATGGATACCTTAAATATAGAGTTTTCCATTCATGTTGGTGATATTAAATCAGGTTCGTCTTCTGCTTGTAATGATTCAACATTGACTGTTGCCTATGATTTGTTTCAGCAAAGTGAGCACCCAGTGATATATACACCTGGGGATAACGAATGGACCGACTGTTCACGGTCAGGTTTTGACCCCTTAGAGCGATTAGCCTTCATTCGCAATCTTTACTTTTCAGAGCCCAAAAAAAGTTTGGGGCAAAATACCATACCACTGGTAACACAAGCTGATGATCGTGGCATGACACGGTACGTTGAAAATGCGCGTTGGGTTGAAAATAACTTTGTTTTTGCAACCGTTCATATGCCGGGTAGTAATAACGCAAAGGATATCGACGGTAGTGAGTACCGTAGTCGAAATTATGCCAATAGAAAATGGCTAAGTGAAACCTTTGCTCAGGCTAAAACAAATAACAATGCTGGTGTGATTCTTAGCATGCAGGCAAATATGTGGCCAAATCGTGGCAAAAGTGATGGCTTTACCGAATTTAAAGCGCTATTTGAGCAAGAAGTAAAAGATTTTGTTAAACCCGTGCTTTTGGTTCATGGTGATACTCACTATTGTCGTTTTAATGTTCCAGGAAGCCAAAGTAATCCTTTACCTAAGTTAAGAAATCTCTGGCGTGTTGAGGTTTTTAAACAACCTATTGATGGTGTTATTATTTCTGTAGATTCCAACTCTTCAGAGCCCTTTAGTGCAAAATCTGTGCTGGGTAATGACTGTCAAGGGATGTAAAACTATTGTATTCATTACTATTAAAGCTGATAAATAATATTTAGCATGGCTTCTTTGACAAATAAAAAGCGGATAACCTATGTTATCCGCTTTACTTTTCAGTGGACTAATTTAGATTTGTTTAAGTTTCCAATTTCCGCGTTTAAACACCACTACCGCAACCAAAGCGAGTAAACCTTGAGATATTGAAATGGCGACAAATACTCCGGTAGGTCCTAGTGACAAAACTTGCGCTAAAAAATAAGCTAAAGGTATTTGTATTAGCCAATAACAAAAAAAGTTTATTTTAGTGGGGGTCATGGTATCGCCAGCACCATTAAATGCTTGTACCACAATCATGCCAATAGCAAAAAAACCATAGCTATAACTGATAAACCTTAAGGTATCACTCCCGTACTGCAATACTTCGGGATCTTGAGTGAATATTCCAACAAGCTCAGAAGGGAATATAATAAAAATCAGTGCAACAGACAACAAAAAATAAACATTATATTTTGCTACTTTCCATACCGATTGTTCAGCTCTTTCGGCTTGGCCAGCCCCAAGGTTTTGACCCACTAGTGTGGCGACAGCGTTACTTAATCCCCAGGCAGGTAAAATGGTGAACATGACAATTCTAATCGCAATGGTATAACCAGCAACTGCTGCACTGCCGTAACTAGATATTATTCTTACTAAGGCAATCCAACTTGCCGTTGCGATAAGAAATTGAATGACTCCACCCGCTGAAACTTTAATTAACTTTGTGATCATCTCTAAGTTTAGTGCGGTCTCTTTTAGTGATAATTGAATGCGATTTGAATAACCAAATAAATGATTTAATTGATATATAACGCCAATACTTCTGCCTATAGTGGTGGCGATGGCGGCACCTGTTAAGCCCAATTCTGGAAAAAACCATACGCCATAAATCAGTAAAGGGTCGAGTACAATATTGATACCATTGGCTAACCATAACGACTTCATCGCAACTGATGCATCTCCAGCGCCCCTAAAGATTGCGCTGATTAAAAATAAATATACGATTGAAACTGAACCGCATAACATGATGGTGATATAGCTTTTTCCGGTTGCCAATATTGCGTCTGATGCCCCCATTAAGGCGAGTATATCTTCTGCGTAGTTCAAACCAATAATGCCAACAAATACTGCGACAAACATGCCTAACCATAATGTTTGACCTGCTACTTGGTTTGCTTTTTTATGCTCTTTTTCACCTATTCGTCGAGCGATGGTTGCGGTAACTGCCATGCTTAACCCTATGGCAACTGCATAAAGTAGCGTTAATACGGCTTCGGTTAAGCCAACAACCGCAATGGCATCAGCGCCTAAGCCTGAAACAAAAAATATATCGGTAATGGCAAATATTGATTCCATCACCATTTCTAGCACCATAGGTACGGCTAATAAAAATGCGGCTATGCCGATAGAACCCTTGGTAAAGTCTTTGGTATCGCCTTTTATCGCTTGTTTAAAAAGTTGTAATAAACTTGTTTTTTCTAGGTGTGTGTTTGTCATTATTAATGACCTTTTTTAAATACAGATAACGCCACATGAAGAATGTGGAAAATAAAGATAGTGACTTTAGTGATGTCGCTTTGACCGGCTAGAAAATCAGTTGATTATATTCTTGGCGTAATTTCATGAAAAGCAGACACAAAATAGCGTAAAAATATAAAGCTAACTTATTTTAAATGACAGTAAATCTCGTGGGACTTTGCATTTTATACAAAGTTGTTGGATTTTGTTTGAAGTTCAGTTTTAAGCTCAGTTTTTAAACTAAGTTTTTATATTAAAATTGAAAGTAAATCAACGAAATACCAGAAAGCACAATATCAGCGATAGCAATAGTCGAAAGGATAGAATTGTTCATTAGCCCGCTCTTCGGTTATTTTTGGGTGGGGAAGGACTGTCTCACTTTATTTTTTTGAAGTCAAATAATTTAGCGTCAATTCTTTATATGGGGAAATGTTGGGATAAACTTTCTGTAAACTTGAACTGATACCACCAATTGATAGATTAACTTTTTACAGGGTTAAAAACTAACTTCGATAGTGGACTATTCAGTCCGATACCGGACTTTTCTCTCTTTGTTCTTATTGATACTCTCTTTATCCTTTTGTTTATTATGCTTTTTATATGTTGGCACGATGTTCGCAATGCTAAGCTCAATGTTTTTAGGTGAGTGAGTTATTGATGGATGTTGTAAAAAGCCCAAGTAAAAAAAATAAATTCTTTGATAGTAAAATTAAAGTTATTTCAGTGATTGTTTTACTGCTTGTGCTACTAGTAGCTTACTCAAAAAGTACCTTAGGAGTGGTCTCGGTATTTCGTAGTGATTTGCTGATTGAGCCAGTACAACAAGGCGATTTAGAAGTCGTTGTTGATGGTTATGGCACTTTAATTTCAAATAAACAGCAGTTACTTACCGCCCTTACTCGCGCCACAGTAAAAGAAATTGTACTAAAACCTGGTGCCACGGTAATCGCTAGCAGTGTTATTGTCCGTCTAGAAAATCCAGAGCTTCAACAGTTAGTGAATAACGCGCATCAAGAATTAGCACAATCAATGGCAAATCTTAGGCAGCTAAAGCTGAATAACCAACGCGAAAAACTTAATGAAGCTGCGGTATTATCTGAAATTCGTGCAAGTTATGAAAGTGCTTCGTTAAAGCGAGAAGCGGAAGAAAAGTTAGTGGTGAAGGGCATTGTGTCTAGCCTAACCTTCAAGCAAACACAATTAAATGAACGCCAATTAGCTGAACGTATTGATATTTTAACTCAGCGTATTGACCAGCTTGATTTAGTGCAATTAGAAGCGGTGAACATTCAAAAAGAGCGGATTAAACAGCAACAAGGCCAGTTGAATATTGCCCAATCGCGTTTAAATGCGCTGACGATAAAAGCGGGTTTTGATGGCGTATTACAGCGACTAAATGTTGAACTAGGACAAAGTTTATCCGCCGGACAAGAAGTGGCTTTAATTGGTAGTGTTACCGATCTTATCGCGTTAATACGAGTGCCACAAAGCCAAGCTCAACAAATACAGCTAGGTCAAATAACCATTATTGACACCAGACGAGATAAAATTACCGGTAGAGTTGTCCGTATCGATCCCATTGTTGAAAACAACACCGTTAATATTGAAATCGCATTACCTAAAAACCTGCCAGCAAGTGCTCGACCTCAATTGAATGTTGATGGCGTAATTATCACCGATAAATTAATAGATGTCCTTTATATCGCCAGACCTGCCAACGTAAAAACAAACAGCCAACACGAATTATATAAGTTTGATGAAAATGAGCAAAACGCCCTACGTCAACTCGTACAGTTTGGCCAACAAGCTGGACGATACATTGAAATTCGTACCGGGGCAAAACTCAATGATGAGTTTATTATTTCGGATTTGAGTAATTTGAGAAAAACCACCACCCAATTAAAAGTGAAATTTTAAAGTCGTCATACCAGTGTTTTTTGGGATTGAAATTTTGTAATTTTAAATGAGATCCCCGACAAGAGCTCTCGGGGATGACATACAGGAATCCTAGATGACATACAGGAATCCTAGATGACATGCAGAAACCTTTGGACGACATAGAAAAATCCATAGCGCTCTAATAAACGAACAATTTTAGTAAAGAATAAATACAAAGGAAGATAACCATGACAACAATAAACAATGAAAAAAGCAGCAAACTAAAGATTCAAATGAAAGGCATTTCAAAAGTATTTGAAACAGAAGAATTAGAAACACACGCGCTTAAAAATATTGACTTGAGTATCAATGAGGGCGACTACGTTTCTATATCTGGGCCTTCTGGTTGTGGTAAATCGACCTTGTTATCGCTTCTTGGTTTATTAGATATGCCATCAAGTGGTCAATATTTTATTGAAGGACAAGATGTCAGTGATCTTTCTTTAGATGAAGCCGCAGAAGTAAGAAATAAGAAAATAGGTTTTGTTTTCCAATCGTTTAATTTAATTGATGAATTGTCAGTATTTGACAATGTTGCCCTACCACTTCGTTACGATGTTGAAAGGCCAACAATTGAAACTATTACTAAACGTGTAAATGAATGTTTAGAGCTGGTATCAATGAGCCATCGTAAAAGTCATAAACCTAATCAACTCTCTGGTGGTCAACAGCAACGCATAGCGATCGCTCGCGCTTTGGTTGCTAACCCTGCCATCTTATTAGTGGATGAGCCTACCGGTAACTTAGACTCCAAAAGTGGTGATCAGGTAATGGATGTGCTCGCCGAGCTAAATAAAAACGGTACAACAATTTGTATGGTTACCCATGATCCTCGTTATGCGGATATGGCAAGCATTCAACTTAAATTACTTGATGGCATGATTTTAACTACACCTGTAGCACAATTAGCTGTTTAGTCAAAAATATAGCATGTGTTTGAATTAAAAGACTAATACCCGTATGGGTAGCAATATGGGTAGCGCAATAGGTGCAATTATGAGTAACGTTTCTTCAATTTTTAGTGGCCAAGTGATTTACCAAGCCAAGCAAGCATGGCAATCACTTAAAGGACATCCTGGCTTCATTGCCAGTGTCTTAACAACCATGGGCTTAACGGTTGGTGCACTCTTGTGTATTTTAACATTAGCCTATGTATTGCTAGTTAAACCGCTACCTTATCCTGACCAAAACAGTTTATATGTTGTTGAACATCAGCTGATCAATAAAGATAATAAAGTTGATGGTGGCGCTTTTACCTATCCCAACTTAATGTATTTGTACAATAACCAACAAGTATTTGAACAAGCGGCGTTAATGCATTTAGATGCTGATGTATTGTTGTCTCTGCCAGCGAATCCCATGTTACCTATCAGTTTTGTTACCCCTGAATGGTTTAGTTTACTGGGGCCAAAAATGGCATTGGGTAGAACATTTGAACAAACAGAGGCGGTAAATACCTATAACCCTGTCGCGGTTATTACTTATCAAACATGGCAGCACGACTTTGCCGGTAAGGTTAACATTTTGGATGAAAAATTAAATTTTTCCGATGTTAGTTATCGTATTGTTGGGGTTTTGGCCGAGTCGTTCTCAGAGCCTCAATTACACGGCATAGGCTATAACTCTTCAGTAATTTTACCTTGGGATTACAACACGGTAAGCGAACGAGATAGAAAAACCTGGGGAAATGACGATGGTGGCTTAATCTATCTTGCTAAGCTCTCGACTAAGCAAGCAAATAAAACCATCAATGTAGTACAAGCAGGACACGCCTTAACCAGTTTAGTGAATGATAATTGGCAAGAAAAAATCAGCAGCCAAGACTTCTTCAAAGGTTGGGGCATTAACCTACAAGTTAAAACCTTAAAATCAGTATTGTTATCAGGTAGTGATAGCACTGTCTATTTATTACTTGCGGGTGTTCTTGGCTTAGTGATGATCGCTTGTGCCAATATCGCTAATCTATTTATCTCTCGTACCGCAGAGCAGCAACGATCATTAGCGATTAAAGCCGCCGTTGGCGCTTCCAAAAAACAATTATTTATTAGCATCTTTTCAGAAACCAGTATATTGATGGGTCTGTCTACCGTTATTGCTTTATTTGTTGCTAGCGGTGGATTTTTAGTGATGCAGCTGTATTTAAATGAATATTTACCCCGTATTGATGAACTCTCTATTAATGTTTTTACTTTAAGTTGTGCGGTAACTATCGCGATACTATTAGCGTTGTTTTTTGCCAAACTCAGTGCCAATATGATTAATTATCATGCGTTGAACTCGACATTACAGTCAAGTGGTAAAGGCGCGGGTATACAAGTTTCAGCAAAAATTCGTAATATATTAATCACTAGCCAAGTGGCTATTGTCACCGCATTAGTATTTATTAACATTACCTTATTTAAAGATGCCATTAATACCCTCAATCAACCAACGGGTTATGAGTCAAATAACCGCTATTTCTTTGTTATGTCTTTGCCATCTTCAAATGAAGATAATAAGGATGAGTTACTCGCTAACATTCATCTAATGCGTGAAAAATTACTGGCATTACCTCAAGTTGAGATGATCAGCCAGTCTCGCCCTCCCAGTGCCTTTGGCACTTATGCAGTTACTACAGCAAAAACTAATGAAAGATATTCTGCGAAAGGAAAAGATATTGATCACCAGTATTTTGACTTAATTAATCAAGAATTTTTACAGGGTGATAATTTTAGCGCACAAGATATTAAAAATGACCATCGTGTCACTATTGTCAATGAGGTTTTTGCTAAGCAATTAGCTCCAGATGGCAATGTATTAGGGTTAACCCTTAATGGTAGCAAAATTATTGGCGTAGTGAACAGTATTCAAATACCCAATAGCAAAACCATAGATGCAAGATTTTATTATCCCGCATCACCAATCAGAAATATGGTATTGGTGAAAGTTAAACAAGGGCAAAAACTTGATAGAGAAACGGTTGTTTCGCTGTTAAAAGAAGTCAGCAGTCAAATTAAACTCTTCAGTTTTGCCAGCCTTAACGAGCGCTCAAAATCAAGGTTATATACGCAATACGTAACCGTATTTACCAGTGGTGTCTTAGCGTTAATTACTTTGTTTTTATCTTCTGTTGGTTTGTATGGCATTTTAAGTTACAGCACTCAAATGCGCCGCTTTGAACTAGGTACAAGAATGGCAATAGGCGCGAAAGGTAAAGACTTAATTCGCCTTATTATCAAGGATAACCTCTTAGCCATAATGTTAGGGATCGCCTTGAGTATGATTATGCTATTAATTATTACTATTGGCTTTAATGAGCAAATAACTAACTATTTAACACTGGAGTTATTACCGCTTTTATTCATTACCTTATCGGCAATTGCGCTGATTTCATTTATCGCCTGTTACTTTCCACTACGTCAATTAATTAATCGACCTGCTATCCATAGCTTAAAAGGGTGTGAATAATATGAGTTTAAATAGCATCAGCATATCTCAAACATTCCAATCGATAGCCTACCAATTCAAGCAAGCATGGTTGGGCATTAGACAAAAGTCAGGGTTTATTAGCAGTATTGTTTTAACCATGGGCTTAACATTAGGGGCATTACTTTGTGTCTTGACTCTATCATATTTAATGTTATATCAACCTCTACCTTACCCTGATCAAGAACGTTTATATTGGGTTGAGCATAATTTAAATGATGATAAAGGTGCGAACAGAGCAGGGGCGTTTAGTTACCCAGGCTTGGTACATTTTTATAAACATCAAACCACGTTTGATCAATCTGCAATGTTGATGTTTTCTAAGGATATTTTAATATCTGATGCTCAGCAGCCTACGATGAACACTACGTACATAACGCCTGAATATTTTTCGTTACTCGATACACCTATGGCGCTTGGGCGTAAACTTAACCAAGAAGAAGGCAATGGTAGCTTTATTCCTGTGGCGATGATCAGTTATCAAATGTGGCAAACTGAGTTTGACGGCAACGCTGATATTCTTGATAAAAAACTAAGCTTTAATCAAGTGAGTTTTCGTATTATTGGTGTAACTGCGGCGAATTTTATCGAACCTGAATTGGCTGAAATTGGCCGGAAAACGCAAGTGTGGCTGCCATGGGATTATAATAGTTTACGAAGTGGATACGAAAACGCATGGGGTAATGTTCGTTATGAATTAGCCTTTGTTGGTAAATTAGCAACAAAGTTTAGCGAAGCTCAAGCTAGGCGGAGCATTAGTCCTTTTCTTAATGAATTATGGCAAGGTAATGTCACCGAATTTGACTTTTACCAAGGCTGGCAAGTGGTGATGGATTTAACAACCTTTAAGTCTAGAATTTTAGGTGACTCTGAACAAAGACTGTATTTATTATTAGGCAGTATTGTTGGTTTATTACTCATTGCCAGTGCCAATATTAGTAACCTCTTTATTTCGCGAATGGCTGAACAACAAAAACCATTAGCTATTCGTGCTGCGTTAGGCGCAACCAAAAAGCAATTATTTAACTCCTTATTTGTTGAGTCATTTATATTGATGAGCTACTCAGTAGTCATTGCCTTGATCATTGCCTGGTTGGGTTTTTACCTTTTACAGTCTCAACTCGAGATGTTTTTACCGCGTATTAGTGAATTGTCGCTAAACCTCTTTACTCTGTCGGTTGCGCTGTTTTTAGTGTTTTGCTTTGCTTTGTTTTTGGCCAAACTCAGCAGTAAAATGATTAACTACCAAGCGCTTAACCATGGTTTACAAAGCAGCGGTAAAGGCAGTGGTATTCAAGTATCAAAACGAGTAAGACAATTACTTATTATTAGCCAAGTAGCGATAGCGACCAGTTTAGTGTTTATTAATCTTAGCTTGTTCGATGAAGCAATAACCGAGATAACAACACCTTCGGGCTATAACATTGACGATGTTATCGCTATTGAGCTTTCTGCTGATACCAGCTTACCTCGAGGTGGCGACGAGTCTATTGCGTTATTAAGCCAGATAAGAGAGCAGTTTAAGCTATTGCCATCGGTTCGTACGGTTAGTCAATCTTCCACACCCATGGGCTCATACACCAGTACGTTAACGAATATAAAAACTGATGAAAACTATGATGTTGAATTACTTCGAGGCATAGACAATAAGTATTTTACGTTATTAAATGTCGTCTTATTAACCGGTGATTTTTTCACTGCCCAAGATATTATCAGCAAAAAAGAAATCATCATTATTAATGATGTTTTTGCTAAAGCACTGGTCGGCGTTAATGGCAGTATTGATGACGTTATTGGTTTAAAGATAAAAGTGCTGGGCAACAGTGATGAGCAAACAGTGGTGGGTGTGGTTAAAGGGGGAAATATTCCTAATGTAGCCTTTGAACCTATGCAGTCGTATCATCCGACATGGCGAGCATCGAGTAATACCTTAATTAAATTAAATGAAGGGGCAAGCTTGAGCAGAGAGCAAGTGGTAAATGCTATTAAAGCCGTTACTAGTAAATACACGATTTTTGAAATTAACAGCTTGTCAGACATTCGACAACAAATGTTATTTAGCCAATACACCACAGTAGTAACAACCTTAGTATTAACTTTGTTAACGTTGTTTTTAGCTGCAATAGGTTTGTATGGGGTTTTAAGTTACAGCACGCAAATGCGCCGATTTGAAATTGGTACCCGTATGGCAATTGGCGCCAAAAAACTCGATTTAATTGCCCTGATAATAAAAGAAAATACCCGCAGTATTGTCCTTGGGATTTTCTTCAGTGGCTTAATATTGCTAGTACTTAGTTTGAGCTTTTCAGCGGTTGTCGAAAGCTATCTTACCTTGCAATTGATTACCGCCTTTTTGGGCACATTATGTTTGGTGATACTTATTTCTGTTATTGCCTGCTACCTTCCTCTACGCCAATACATCAACCAACCAGCTATTCATAGTTTAAAGGGCAGTGAATAATATGAGCCTTTTTCTTTATCAAGTTAAACAAGCGTGTATCAGCCTTAAACAAAAACCGGGATTTATTTTTAGTGTTGTTTCAACTATGGGTATTACCTTAGGAGCGTTGCTGTGTGTATTAACGTTGGCATATGTCATGTTAGTAAAGCCGCTACCATATCCAGAACAAGAGCGATTGTTTTTGGTTGAGTCGACAGTAGTAGACAAAGAAGGTAAGCAAGTCTTTAGTGCCTTTAACTATCGTTCATTAGTTAATTTATATACTGAGGAAACAAGTTTTGAAAGCGCTGCTTTATTAGCTTATGGAAAAAACATACTGGTTTCACAGCCGTCACAGCCTCAGGTATCAACAACTTATGTGACGCCTGAACTATTCGAACTATTAGATATTCATATGGCTGTTGGCCGCTCGTTTGGACTAGAAGAGCAACTTAATACTTACAATCCCGTGGCTATTATAAGTTATGACACTTGGAAAAATGAATTTGCAGGCAGTACAAATATACTCGATGAAAAATTAGTCGTAGATAATATCAGTTTCCACATTATTGGTGTGGTAGCACAATCATTTGCTGAGCCTAAGACATACGCTATTAAACATCCATTAACGGATGTGTGGTTTCCATGGGATTTTAATTACATTAGCACTGAAAGACGAAAGAGTTCAGGCTCTATGTCTCTGGATACTATGTTTCTAGGGCGAATCGTTCAAGAGCTTTCATCGTCGCAAGTCGAGAAAATTATTACACCAATAGTTAATCTTGGTTGGAAAGACATGGTGGTTGATATTCCTTATTTTTCTCCGATGAACATTAAAATGAAGTTAACACCCTTAAAAAACATACTGATTGGTGACTCCGAAAACCTTATTTTTGTTTTGATTGCTGGCGTATTGGGATTACTGATGATTGCCACAACCAATATTGCTAATTTATTTATGTCGCGCGCGGCTGAGCAACAAGCGCAGTATAGTATTCATGCAGCTTTAGGAGCTAGTAAAAGTAAATTGTTTAAGGTGATGTTAACTGAGTCTGCACTCTTAATGTTATTATCATTGATGGTGGCTATTGTGGTTGCTTCGTTGGGTTTTTATATCCTCAGCACCCATCTTTTACAATTATTACCTCGCGTTAATGAACTCACTTTTAGCTACTATTCTTTTTGTGTTACAGGGTTGTTGTTTGTTGGTTTTACTTGGATTTTCACGAAGTTAGCAAGTACAGTTATTGATTACAAAGCATTAACCAGTCAATTACAAAGTGGTAGTAAAGGAGGGAGCCAGCAAGTATCTCAAACTAAACGTAATGCGTTAATTATCAGCCAAATATCAATAGCGATGTTGTTAGTATTCATTAATATTAACTTATTTGTTGATGCATGGAAGGTGATTAATGAACCGCTCAACATAAACATTGATAATACTATTCACGCTGAAATGTCTCTAGCCCCTACCGTTATTTTGTCTGATGATGAAAAGATTCAAATAAACAAAAATATTCGTTCTGCTTTACAGTTGTTACCACAAGTTGAAATTGTTAGCTTAGCAAATGGTTCAGTTTTTAGTGGTGGTCAAGGATTTAGAGAACTCAGAGTTAAGGGCAGCGAGAGTACATATCCCGGCAGTAGCAGAATCGTAGATGAAAATTATTTCCAGCTTTATCAGTTGGAACTATTAACAGGTGACTTTTTTGATAAAAGTGATATTAGTGACAATAATAACGTGGTTATCATTAATGAAGCCTTCGCTAAAGAAATTGCCCCCTCAGGTAGTGCGATTGGTATCGTATTAGAGTTTTTTGGTGAGCATACTCACACAGTAAAAGGCGTAGTTAAAGATTTCAAACTACCTGATAAATTAGAGCGTGAGAACCGTTTGTATTTTCCAGGGTTAAGTGAAGCAAGCAGCTTAGTTATAAAATTAAGAGAACATAACAAGCTGTCTCGACAAGAATTTGTTTCACTTATTCAGACGGTCACTAGTGAATATCGAGTGCAAATCTTTGAAAGCGATTTAAAGCAGCAAAAGAAAATGTTATTTATCCCTTACACTATTTTAATCACTACGGGTTTATTGACCTTATTAACATTTGCATTAACAGCTATAGGTCTCTATGGCGTACTCAGTTACTCTACTCAAATGCGCCGTTTTGAAATAGGTACACGTTTAGCGATAGGGGCAAAAAGGCACGATTTGATCAAATTAATTATTCAAGATAATGCCCGTTCTATACTGATGGGTATTTCAGTTAGCTTGTTGCTTTTTTCATTATTGTTTTATGGTTTTAATGAAATATTCATCAGTTATGTAAGTTGGCAGTTACTACCTGTTTTTGTCTTTACTTTGGCAGTGATTAGTACTATTTCCTTTATTGCCTGCTACCTTCCTCTACGCCAATACATCAACCAACCAGCCATTCATAGTTTAAAGGGAAGTGAATAAAATGGACTTGTTTCTTTACCAAGTTAAACAAGCTTATTTGAGCTTGAAACAAAAACCAGGCTTTGTATTGAGTATTGTTTCGACGATGGGGATAACACTTGGTGCACTGCTTTGTATTTTAACCTTGGCTTATGTGATGTTGATAAAGCCATTGCCTTATCCTGAGCAAGACAGACTTTATGTCACCAGCAATGAGCATATTGATGAACAAGGCCGGTTAATGTTTGAGTCGTTTTCGTATCCTGCTTTAATGGCACTTTACCAACAAACGGATGTTTTCTCTAAAAAAGCATTGGTAGCCTACTCACAGGGGGTTTTAAATAGTCATCAAAACCTGCCTATGATTGAGGCTACCTTTATTTCTCCTCAATGGTTTAAAATGACCAATATGCCGATAATGTTGGGCAGAGCTTTTGAAGCAACAGAGGCGATTGACTCTTTTAATCCTGTAACCGTCATCA
>JALJPB010000068.1 GCA_022969175.1 Colwellia sp.
TGTTGTTTCTTTTTAGTAAAGGTAGCGGGATCAAACAGTAAATTTTGACCTTATTCAAAATAAATACTGTCCAGCCAATGGTGACAATATAGACATTGATTTGGACATAGACATCATAAATGGCAGTCATTTTTCTTCATGTACTCACAGAATATGCACAGGAGCGGTTATCAGAAAGTTCTGATTATAGTGAACGATTGCCCAGAGGCTTTGAATTTAAAGTGGAAGAATGGGGTGGCTAAAGGGACTTGAACCCTCGACAACCGGAATCACAATCCGGGGCTCTACCAACTGAGCTATAGCCACCACTGAGTTTACTTAAAGCGCCTAGTGGTAAGGCGCGTGGAGTATATTGCATTTATGCGACATTTGACAAGAAAAATCTTCGCTTTTGATTGTATTTATACGCTGTTGATTCTGTTTTACAGTATTTGTGCAACTAATCTGCAATCAATCAAATAATACAGAAAAATGGCAACAATCTAAATTACATTCTCATAACCTTTATCGTGCGTTCATAATCCTTTAATGCTGTAAATATTCTTTCAAATCTTACTATGTTAGTGCCAGGAGAATCTAATGTCATTGTACATTCTTTGGTATGGGTATGGGCATGAGCATTCCTAGTGTTTTTTAATGTAAGTAGTTCGCTTTCTAATATATCTTTATTTAAAGTCGATACCTTTTTTTCCAGCTTTTCAACTCCACATCGTCCAATCACCTCAATTAACATTTTTTTGAAGTTATTTGAATAATCCATATTTGAATTTTTCTTAATTATATTTTTTATGTCTCTTTTGTGGTCAGTATCATTTATAAATCGACTAGATGAGGTTTCAACAATTTTATCTTGTGCTTGCTCTATCCAGCCACATAGCTCTAGGTGAGCCAATTTGGCATAATGTGTAGCATGAGCACCAGTTACATCTCTTCTATAAAGTATATCAATTTCAGTTAGTGATTTTTTTATTAGACCTTTTTTAATCATGATTAAATACTAAAAATATCTGCAGATTTAGTTAATCGGCCAATAACTTTATCTTTAGAAGCCAAGCCTTCACTCAAACTTTCAGGGGATAACTCAGCTTGAGCTCGTAGGTTATTATAAGCCACAAAAACTTCTTCAGCAGTCTTGTTTTCCAAGGTATCAATGTTGACAGCTACACCATGCATTAATGCTTCCATAACAGTTAAGCTTAAGCTAATAAGAGTTGCTTCTGGAATGCTATCAATTACAAGCTTTGTAACCCGTTCGAACAACAGGGCTTTGCTAGTAATAAATACATCATCCGGATTTATATTATTACCAAGGTATTTATTTAAAAATTTTGATAAAGATCCCTTATATTCAGATAAACAATCATGAAAAGCGAAAAACCTTAAAATTAATTCAACAGTAGCAAAACGATACACTTTATTTTCTGTAATATTATTAATTTGCACCCATTTTTCATCTTCATTTAAGTCTTTGATTAAAGTGTTATATGCACCACTAAATATGCAATTTCTAATCTCTTGATTATTTAATTTTGTACCACCAGTATTCAATCTATGAAAAATAGTAAACAAATAACTTCTATGACTTTCTTTGCTTAAATCACACCTAACAACTGTAATGGGTAAAGTTAGGTTTTCTACACGCTCATAAAGCTCATAAAGCTCTGACTCTTCATCTTGAAAAACTTCCGCTTTCTGACCTGATATTCTTGGATCGACATCATCTAACTTGGAGAAACGCCACTCTTTTTCATCTAAAAATTGAATGATCGAAGAAATACGCTGTAACCCATCAATGACCTCCCATTTTTGAGTTTTATAATCATGGCTAAAGCATAAACTAGGTATGGGTAATTGCTTCATCAAAGAGTCGATAAATCGAGTATATTCTTTTGGTTTCCAAACTTTTTCACGCTGAAATATGGGTTGAATATTTAATTTTTTCTTTTTATACATTCTCAATAAATCAGAGCATGACCTTAATTCATTAAATGCAACAATGTCGGACGGGGGGAATTCGACAGAATCTTCATTCTCATAAGTCGCTAACTCTTCTTTTGTATAAGAACTCATTTTGTATTACCTATTAAAATTATTTAATTGAATTTACTGAAATAGCAAACCTTTCATTACACCGATAGCTTTAATCAATTCACATCTAGATGAAAGTTCAAAGCATTCATCTACGGCACGCTCTGGCTCTGACAATACGGTTGTAATTGAATGTGTAGCAACTGTTTTTAATGCTCTACGGTCTTTGTCATTTAACTTTAATGAAGCGCCAAAATATTTAATAGTGCGAGGCTTGTCTATCCATAAGCGCGTCTGAAGATGAACATACATTGCTTTGGTCAAACTACCTTCATGAACAATCTGCAATCGACGATCGGGTCGTAGTGAGGTTTTAGTTGCCATATAACCAATAATATCGGTAAAGCTACAAATACCAACAAAACGTCTAAATAGGTTATCAATAAATTCGATAACATCTTCATCAACATTTGTAATAGGCTTACGTTCAACTTGCTCATTCAAAAAGTTTGTGTCAAAAATAACAAAATCTGGGTTTGAAGTTATTAGTTCAATATCAAGTGACGCTTTTAGTTTTTTTCTCAAGTCAAATATGTATTTACTAACATTATCTTGGTACAGCGTAGCACAATCAAAGCGCATGATATTAGGCAAGGGGAGCATTAGTAAATGATGTTTTTCGGTACACCAATGATTGTAGATATCAATAGCAACCATCCATTCAAACCACGCACCACGGCAATTTGAAATGGCACCAGCTGTAACTCTAGGATCTTCGGTTTGAACTAACTTTTGAATATAATTAAGGTGGGTATCATAGTCCCATTCACCAGTAGGGATTTTTCCATCAATTGCTGCAATAAAAGCAGCCTTGGTATCTACAACCGGCTTTCCATTGCGGTCTTGCTTCACTAATCGTGGTATCAAGCTTTACTCCATCATAGATTGAAAAGCTTAGTAATGGTTGAGCACCGTAAAGTCGGCATGCACTACTAAGACTATTCAGGAGTATGCTGCTAGTTTATCTTGTTGTCTAGTGAAATTTGTCTACGTTATCAACAGTATTCAGTTAAAAATGATTCAATTGTATTAGCTAAACCTTTAGCTGCCACAAAAGGAACACCGTTGCCTATGGTTTTAAACATATTGCTTAATGTCATGCCAACCGGAAAGTGAAATTCTGGTGGTAATGATTGAATGGCTAGAGCCTCAGCCGCACTAATTCGCCTAGCTTTATACGGGTGAAGATGTACCTCATTATTTCCATAAGCGGCAGTAGGGGAGTAACGCCATCTGTGTAAACGCTTAAATGATTTTTTAGAATCATCACCTTCTTGAATATATTTAAACTTATCAGATTTTGGCTGGAAGTGATGTTTAGTATTAGGGTGATTTAATACATCATTTTTATCAAACCAATGTTGAATAGTTAATGGTTTGAGTTCAGCATCAATAAATTTTTTATAATCAGTTTCCTCATTTTCAACAAACTGATTCATACCCGGCCACCGACTTTTATTTAGTACAGATTTTAAATCAACAGTAAGGTATTTATCCCAATTAAAAATCGAGTTAAGGTCATTGCCATTTAGTTGGTTGGTTACATACTCTCGTTTAATACCAAATAAAAATATTCTGTCACGGTCTTGAGGTACACCAAATTCAAGGCTGTTAGTTAGCCTATCAGTTAGCTCATAGCCAGCTTCTTGTAGTACTACCTTCATGCTTTCGTAAAATTCGCGGTGACGCTTGGTTCTCCACAAACCTTTCACATTTTCAAAAATGAAGTAATCAGGATTATCTTTAACTATTAGCTCAACATAAGTACGAGTAAGCTTACCGTTTTCACCTTCACTACCTTTATTTTTACCACCAACTGAAAAATCAGGGCATGGCGGACCACCTATAAAACCAACTAAACGACCGCTTGATTTAACATCGGCAACAAGAGAGCTGAATAATTTACCCTCATTACCCGTTAAGAATTCTTCAATACTGCTAGAGCTATGACCACACATCGGTTCGTCATGCTTCATACTTGCGCGAGTATATTTATAGGCATCAAGAAAGGGAGTGTGAAACTCATTTACAAATGCAACATCAAAGCCTGATTTTTCAAAGCCAAGATCAAGAAAGCCAGAGCCAGAGAAAAACGAAAAGAGAACAGGTTTAGTCATGAAATTAAGTAGCCAAATTTAATGTAGTTATAATTTTAAAGAACACATTGATCATACTGTATATACGACCATAGATGCTATAAATTTCTGCATCTGAAAAGTGCCTTCTCCCCTAAAACTGTAATTTAACTGGCTTTGTTAACGTTAGTCACAAAATTTGTTATCAAAGACATAAACTATTACCTATACCCCTACGAGTAAATCCTACTTTTTACAAATTATCTTGAAAATCAATAGATTAAGCTAATTTTACACCTTGTTTATCTCACTAATGCTTTTTTTTATTAATTTTCACTCAATCATCATCGAAATATCTTTCGACATTTTCCTTATCAGTTATTATCAATGCATTGGCAGTACGGGAGATAATTAATGCAAGATGATTGGGAAGACGACTATTTAAATGCACCTGAATCAAAAGAGGTTGAGGAAGTAAGCGAAAAGGGTTCTTCTGTTGACCTTGATGATCTCGAAACCAGCTATGGTGAATATGACGGTACTAACTCTAAAACTAACCGTGATGGTTTTGAGCAGGCAGGAACACGTGAAGGTAAGTCGAAAAAGGAGATACTAAAAGAGAGACAAGTCGCGATTAAAAAGCAGCTCCAAGTAAAGCGAATCCCTACGGCATTAAAACCTATTATCTCAATTGATACTGAGTACGAGCAAGATGATGACAAAAACCAGATTAACGTATTATCTTACCAGTATGTGGTGAGCTTCGAGGGTAAAAAATGCAAAGGTATATTCTTTACTGATTCTGGTCACAAAAAGCATAGATTATCGTTTGAAGAGTTCTTAGCTAATGTCATCAAAGATGCACTACAAAAGAAAGTCCTTACTAAATGGCCAGAGCACATCATATTAGTAGCACACTATTTGAAAGCGGATTTGTTCACATTCAGCAACGCATTTAAAGATATTAAAACGCTGGTTAGCTCCGTACGTAAAACGGTGGCTAGCTTGCGTGACGGCTACGGTGTAGATTTGGGAAAAGAATTCAGAAAGCGCATTGATGATACCCCATACAAACTCAATGATGGCAGTAACAATACCTACTCTATATTAATTACTTTTTATGACTCGATGTTATTTGCACCAGCAGGTTTTCAATCATTGAAAAAAATTGGTGAACTTGTTGGGTTACCTAAAGAAGTAATTCCTACGCCATATGACATTTCACGAATGGCAGAGTATTTAGAAAATGATAGAGAAGGATTTATTAAGTATGCCATTAACGATGCTGAGATCGCCTGCTTACATTTAGAAAAAGTCATTCAATATGAGTGTATTGATAATGGCAATAAATACTTATCACACACTATTGGTAGTTTAGCTGTCAAAGCATTTAAAGAAACGTTACTTGAACAGTATAAGAAAAATTTTAACATTTCTGATGATATAACGACTAAAGATGAAGGTTATATTGAATACCAAAATATAGCCTTTGGTAAAGAAAAAGTTGTAACAGAGAAATGGTTAACGAAAACAGGAACAACAGAGTCGATACCAATAACAAAAACCAGTTATATGTTCAAAACTGTCCCTCATATTTTTCAGCAACTGGCTATTGAATGCTATCACGGTGGTCGTAACGAGTGTTATATCACTGGACCAACTGAAATTGATACGTGGTACGACTTTGATGCCCCTAGCTGCTATACCGTGATCTTAAATGGACTGAGAAGACTTGATTTCGACAACCTAAAATTTTCAAACAAAATTAGTAATTTTTTAGGTGATGTATATGGTTTGCTTAGAGTTAAATTTAAGTTTCCTGATGACACTCTTTATCCTTCACTTCCTGTTAGAGCAGATCCCTATGGATTACTTTATCCATTAGAAGGTATTTGCTTTTGTACTGCAGCCGAGTTGGAAGTTGCACATGAACAGAATGCTGAACTAGACATTCTGCAAGGTCTTTATATCCCATGGATTGATGATGACCGTATTTTTACGCCTTTTATGAAGTTGGTTAGGTCTAAGAGGCAGCACTATAAAACTAAAGAATATACTAATGATTTTCTTGAGAAATTTTGGAAGGAAAAAGGAAATTCCTGCTATGGTCGGCTTGCGCTCGCGCTTCAACCTAAGCGAGTTTTTGATATTCAATCAGGCAATATGAAATATCTTGAGCAAGGTGAATTGACTAATGCCTACTTTGCAGCTTACGTATCTGGCACAGCAAGAGCGTTGCTTTCATCTCTTTTGATTGGTGTTCCTAGCGATAAAAAAGTTCTGGCTTTAACCACCGATGGCTTCACTACTAATGCAACATTAGATGAGATTAATAAAAAGAGTCCTGTTTGTAATCGTTTTCGAGAGCTTTTTCATATGATTGATCCTAAAGGTGGCGAAATATTAGAAGAAAAACACCGCATGAAGCAAGTTATCCTGATGAAAACAAGGGGCTATACAACGTCAGTTCGTGATGATGATCCTGAATGGAACACAAGGTATATTAATGCTCGCGCAGGTGTTCAGTTACCGGATGATGAAGATGTTGATGAAGATAAACCCGAAGTATGGGTTCTCAATAAGTATTTAACTCGCAAACCGGGTACCACCTATACCAATAAAAGTTTAACTCCCTCACAAATGATGTTTTTGTTTGATCGCGACATGCTTTCCATTACCAAGAAACAATTACTTAACTGGGAGCCAGATTACAAAAGAGATCTCATACCTAACGGCCTTGTTGCTGTTGGTGATAAATTTCATATTCAGTGTATTAGCAAACCTCATCGTAATGTTGAAAAGATGAAACGTAAACGTGCTTGCTTTGATACATGGCGAGAAAATAACTGTCTTAAAACACTTGAAGATTGGGATAACTGGGATGAATATTTCAAACTATCAACCAATTTGAAGCGTGAGGGCAAAGGTAACCATATGAATATTAAAAAGGGTGAAGATAGCGCCAATATATTTAAGCGATTTTTTCTTCGCATTTGGATGCAAGAGCAATGCGGTGTAGCAAAAGGGAATATGAAACAAAATGCGCTAGCTAAATGGATAAGTAGTCTTGATGGTGGTATCTACCCTGTTAACGCTGCAGCTGTCAGCGCAGCTAAAAAGGAAAAAATATTTTATGGTAAGTTTCCTATCACAAAGGGCATAGCCAACTTACTAAAACACTTAGTTAATCGCTTCCCAACCCTTGATTATGAACCTTTGTTTAACAAGGAAGCTCTCGATGAATTAAGACGTCTGATGAAAGAATAAATAAATACTAGTTATGAAAATGCCCAGAGCTAAGCTGGGCAATTTTTAATTGATTAGATGTGTATACTATTTATCGCAAGATTAAATAGCATAACTTTCCCAATTAAAATCCGATTTCTTACCTGTTGATACATCGACAAGCGCTTTTGAAAGATCACTAAGTAATAAATCTAAATCTTTAAATTTGCCCTTTTCTGCAATAAATATTGCTGTTTTAGGTGCAATCGAAGCAATAATCAAATGATCTGTTTTAGTACTTATAAATATCTCACCTATAATATCAACACTGACCTTTCCCCCATAAGGCAAAGGTAGACATCGCTTGACACCCATAACCTCAGAAACCATTTTAACAATATCTTCTTTCTTTTTAGGAGTAACCTTACCATCGAGAAAATATTCCTTGTAACCCGTTAAACCAAAGCCTACAACCCAATCACCAGCAGGTGCTTTTTCACTTTCTTCGATTCCTGCTCGGTCAATATGATTAATACCAGATAATCGTGCAAGGTTTACTGCTTTATTTAGTGAATCGATGTCAAAAGTTGCTTGTTTTCTCATTTTAAATTCCTCTATGTTTTATATAAAAAATTAGTGCTCTACGTTGTCTTTCTAAGTTAGCTTCGTTGCATTTTTACCTCCCAAGCTTTGATCGCTTCAACAGTAAAAAATACAGACCTACCAACGCGAAATGGTTTTGGTACAAGTTCTGGCCTGCGCGACACATTCACACGTACCGTTTGTTCGTTTAAACTGTACATTGCTGAAAAATCAGCAATGTTATAAGCCCTTTTCCCCATGTATTTACTCCTCTATATGTTTGATGAATGAAGCTACTTTTCGGCCACCAAGTAATGCTTCACTTGTTTTAGTGTTGGCTTCAAGTAACTTTTGTTGATGGTTGTGGGCGTAAATTAATGTTGTTTTAACGTCTGCATGCGACATACTTTCACGCACAATATTGATGTCACCTGTAATGCGTAACTGTGTGGATGCATAGGTGCGACGACAATCATGGGCATAGAAATGTTCGGTAATACCTGTTACTTTTTGGACTTTGCGGCGAATGCGAGCAATACATTTGCTCGGTTTACTCATATATTTTCTGGGAACACGGCTAGGAAATAAATACTTAGAACAGCTTGTAGCAACAGCCAGTTGAATAATGTCTGCTGATATAGGACTTAGATAATGTCGAATAGGCTTACCCGATTTAGAATCAGGTATATTTAGTACTGTTACGTCATGATTAAGCCAACATAATTGAATTGAACGTATATTGCCCTGACGAAGGCCTGTTGTAGCACTTAGTGCCAAACTTAAACCATGAATAGGGTTTAAGTCGTTGATTGCAGCATCAACAAAGGCAATAGCTTCTTCGTCAGACAGTACGCGGTCACGGCTAGGATTTTCTTTAGGCTTTTTTATCGTTGAGCAAGGATTTTTATCAATTATCTCCTGTTCGACAATTAACGAAAAAAACTTAGAATATGCTGCGTAATACCGTGCAACGGTGGGTGACTGTCGACCTTTAGCCAAATAATTCAGCAATCTTTGAATATCAGATTTAGTGATATCACAAACAGGCATATGCCCAAACTCTGCGATAAGAGTAGCAAGACGTTGCTGAAAACCTAGACTGTCTTTATGGTTTGCTAGTGAATAAGGTAAAACGATTTCGTCATAACTATCTCTTACCGTTTTCTTTGAGTGAATGTGATATCGGGTATTAACAATATCAGCAATATAATCATGTGCTCGTTTTAATAACACTGCTAATTTATGATCACGTATGTCACCAACTTTGAAAGAATATCGCTTGTTGTTGCAATTAAGCTGCACAACAATTGAAATTCCTGTTTGTGTAGGCACTGCAAGAATTCGCTTATCTTCACCGTAATAACCAACTTCCGCTTGACCTGTTTTTCTTAACCCAAGCTCATTAATATTTCTCTGGGTTAATTTACCTATACTTCGTTTCTTCATTTCTTTATTACCTTATGTTTCATTGCTTTTCTGGACAGGAATATTAAAGAAGTTCGGAAGTAGGCAAGGGATATAGCTAAGGCGTTTACTTACTGAAAAAATCGAAGGTAATTTTATTTTGTAAATGTATCCGCCGCAATCCCTTACTAACAAGCAGATTTGACAACTTGGCAGGTATTTTTTTTGTCCGACAATGTGAGTTACACTAATACATCTACAGTCAATCAATTCGATAACATATATGCGTTCAAATCGTGATGGCCATATCATTATTCACAATGATGTATTAAATAATTGGAAAGCGAATAACTCATATCACGATGATTGCCTGTTCTATGCAATCCGTTATTTAATGAAGCGATTTTATATTTCTCATCGAAATGCTATGACTTTGCTGAATAGTAAATTTAGTTTTCCTATAAAGCTGCCAAGTCATTCAACTGTCCACAAGCGTATAGAAGAGCTCGCACTAGTTGATACTGACGAAGTCGATAAATATTTTGTGATCACATCCAATAAAGCGGTATCAAAAAGGTATAAAGGTAAAATTGATGGCTCGGCGAGCCAAGCCATCAATTTTAGTGGGAAGTTTAAAGAGAGAAGAATCAGCTTTGAGAGTATAGATAAAGGTTTTTTAATAAAAAAAGAAAGACAAATAAAGGCTAATAAAAAGAAAGGAACACTAACTACCAAACCGATTATAAATACTACAAAATGTCTAATAACCAAGTGGTTCAAAGAAAATAAACAGTTTGTCCAAGCATTCTATTTATTACTTAATCCTGAAAATTATTCTCATTATTTCGATCTGTTATCACCGCTATTTAAGAGGATAAAAGGAGCTAAATCAATAACATTTAGCAAGCAGCAAAAAATAATAAAAGATACAATTGGTTCGAAGTTAGCATCGGTAACGCCTAAAAAGGTGCCACTCCATGTTCAATTAATCCCATTTGAAATAATTCATACCATTCAACCATCCCAACGCATAGAACATCGATTATCTCTAATATTATGGATAAATTGCGGCCATAGCGGTCAAAACTTTGTTAGATTCCTACCGTTGGATATGTTTGATATTAATGAATTAAATGAGATAGAACACTCAATCAAAGTATCAAAAGGCTCCCATTATATAAAAATTGAATTAACTGTCGACGGTGATGATTGGTGTCAAATTATTCCTTATGATGCGAAAGTCCCCCCCGAAGTAGCTGATAATAAGCCTCCAGAAAAAGGCGTTTATTCATTCACACCTACGAATACTATAAATTTTGGAGAGGGCTTAGATGGTTTTGAAATTATTGATAAAACAATTGATAGTTCATTATTAAGTATTAGCTCAATAAATAAATCTGATATTTGGACATCATCATTATCAGAATGGGTGATACACCTTAACCACAATGCTGAATACAGTAAATCAGATAAAATATTCTACAAAGATAAAGGTACCTATTTTTCTGATGATTTAACAATCAACCTAGATGAACGAGTTGAATAATAATAATAAATAAATGAGCGGTTAACTACTACTATCCCCTACGAGTAAATCCTACTTTTTATTTTGTCCTTGTTTTTACTGGGTTACAGAGGATTAAGGTATCACTATTAAAAACTAAAATAATGATAAAAATTAAAGTACCTAGATAAAAAAATAAAGCTTCATATTTTATATTCAAATGCAGTTAACCGTTAAGCTAACTACATTTATATAGAAAATTAATCTTCATCAAAGATAAAACCGACAATACCGCCAACGACTGCACCAATTACTATGCCTTGTGGACCAAATCTAGCACCGATAAAAGCGCCAGTAGTTGCTCCCTTAATTGCGCCTTTAGATATGAAATCATCGTTTGAAATATTATTATTCATTTATTTATTTTTTCCTTAGTTTTTTGTAGTTCATACCGACAGCCGTATATTTAATTCGGCTGACAGTTAGGTTATTGAAAGGTAAGTAAGTCACTACACCGTCAATTACTTGGTGCAATGTCTCCTATTGTTGTGATTAAAATTGAACTCAAATATTTCCTGTCCATAAAAGGGTTAGTAGAAAGTTACTTCTACTTCAAAGACCTTCATCTCGACATAAGAAATGAAATTGGTTAAAAATAATTCTTTCAACTCTTCACCACTCGTTTTATCCAACCAACCGCCAACGACGGTATAAACCTGCTCGGAAATAAAGCAAACATCTATATCAACGGCTAGCTCAGGGTAAGGTAAACCTTGAAAGCTAAAATCTGTCAGGTAGACAAATTGGTACTTTACGTCACTATCAGCCACGTTCTTAATTAGACGTATTTCTACGTGATGAAATCCACCTGTAGTAATCGAATAATTAGGGTCACGAAAACTTAAAATTATGCCTGAGGTGATCACCTCAGGCAGTGAAACGTTGGTCAGTTCATCGTTTAACAGTTGGTAAAGCTTTTCATGCACAGTAAAGCACTGGCTCTTGTTAAAAGTCAGTTTCATAATGAAAACCCTTAGTTAGGTTGTTGGAAGTATTACTGCAAGTAGTAAACGTATGAACGGTTATTTTAGAGTGGATGTGGGAAGCGGTTTTAACTTAGCCAGCCGATCACGTTGGTTGATTAGTAACGGGTTAACCAAGTGTAAGAACTGGCTCTTTTCTGATTTCAATATTAAGCTCATTTCATCACATCGAAGTACGGCTGATAAGAAGCTGACGTTATTTGCGGAACCACCTTTAATTACTGCTTTAAATATCGAAGACTTAAACGGTTTATCTTGATTTTGTTGCTCTAGTAACGTAAATACCGCATCAAGGCTAACCCATTCTTTTGAGAATAAACCGCCATTAGAGTTCCCCGTCATTCTTAAGTAACAGCATTTATCATCGGAGTTTAATGCCAATTCAAAACCAATCAGACTTTTTGATTTTACGGATAATGTTTTAGCTTGACCAACTAATACTGTTTTGTACTGGCTATCTGGGTCAATATCCACTTTATTATCGCTAGCGACTTCAGCGACTTCAGCGACTTCAGCGACTTCAGCGACTTCAGCGACTTCAGCGACTTCAGCGACTTCAGCGACTTCAGTGACTTCAGCTGCAACGGGTAAGTCAGAGATAATCTCATCGTTTAATTTTTCATCCGCTTTAATCGGTTTATCAGTGCTAGTCTTATCACTAGCTTTGGTATTTTTAGCTTTTACAGCCATAATGTATTTTCCTTATTTATGTGGTTATTTTGTTAATTGATTTAATAGATACTGTGCATCACAGCGAATAAAAAATGGCATGTCAGCGTTACAAATAATGCGGATTAATGTACTTTTACTCATCAGCATCACCTTGGTAGATGATTAATTCTTTTGGTTTAATGAGATATAAGCCCGTTCCCATATCGTTGGTAATGGTTAATGACAGTTGATAGCCATCAGCTAAATTCTCAACGAACTCTGGGTTAAGCTCAGCTTCTTCGATAAATTGACGTGTAACATCATCAAAGATATTCAAAGCGGCTGGTAAATCATCTTGACGGTTAAAGCAGATAATCACGCTTGAATATTCACGCCAAAAAATTCGTGCTGCGCTAGCAGTGCCAAATGGCTCCACTAACAAGTCAACCACGCATTGAGCCGTAAAACGCTCTAATGCGAGCTGTTCAGCTATTGGCAAATAGTTAATCACTTGCATATTATTTCCTTTTAGATATGAAAAAGCCCATTCCTTTATACCTATTAAGGCTCTATGGAATGGGCTTTATACAGATGTTGTTAAATAAATTTAGCCAAACATATTCGACAGTGTTTCACTGGTTTGACGCATAGACTCAGTGTTTACTTTGGCGTATCGCTGAGTTGAGATAATGGACTTATGCGCTAATTGTTCTTGCACCAATCGGAGTGACACATTATTTGAAACAAGATTAGATGCCACACTATGGCGTAAGGAGTGCTGGCAGATACCGTCACTATTGACTTGTGCACGTTTGAGTAACTTGAAAAAGGTCTTACGCGTTGAACGTAATGGTTGGCCTTTTACTCTTCCAGCAAATAGATAAGGGTTATCCGGTTTTAATGGGATATTAGCAATATAGGATAATAGTAAATCTGTAATAAATACTGTTCTGGGCTTAAAGTTTTTAGTTATAGGAATATGGATAATACGTCTTTTAATATCCACATCTTTGACTTTAATATTCGATACTTCACCACAACGTAAGCCTGTTAAAGCCAAGGTAGCGATAAAAGCGGCAATAGTTTTGTTGGAATACTCACGACAAGTTTTGAGTAAGCGTTTAATCTCAAACGTAGTTAGAAAATGGGTGCGAGCATTGTTTAAGCGAAAAAGCTTTACGGGCTTACATGTATCTTTTTCAATAACACCAAGGTCAATCGCATACTTAGTCATGCTTTTAAGTATCATCAATACTTGATTAGCTGTTGCCGGAGCGTATAAATTGCCATACTTATTAATGGTATCCATCATTTTTAAATGTAATTGTTGAACATCAATGGTACGTAATTCTTGAAACAGCGTTTGGCCAAATCCCGGCGCTATATGCGTGTCATAACGATAAAGGTCATCACGCCAGCTCTTTTTTCGTTTTTTGATACTCGGTAAGTAATGCTGCTGGAAAAATTCATCAATGGTTAACCGGGTAGGGCAATTTCGGTCAACTTTAGGATTAATACCCCCATTTATGGCCATGCGGTGCTTTTGCGCTAACTTCCTCGCATCAACAACATTAATATCACTAAAGCGACCTAAACCAACGCTTTGCTTGCGTTGATTAAAGGTATATCTGAAAAGGAAACGTTTATTCCCCGTTTTACCGACCAAGCATTTGAGACCAATTGTTTGCGTATCTGTTACCTCTAGCTCTGTTGATGGTGAATCGCGAGGCGGTGTTTTCAAGGCTTTTATTAATTTGTCAGTGAACTTGAATTTTTTGAGCATCATTAATTCCTTAGCTGTTTATCTAAAGACTTAATATCTGTTTATTAGCTCCTCTATTACGGGGAAGTCAAACTTATCAGCGGTACCCCAATAGTACTAATGGGGAGCTAAAAAAGTACTTTTATAGCGCCACTTTCCCGAACAAGTAATTAGTCCTAATTAAGGGCATTAAACTAATTCACTTTGAGGAAAAAGCGATGGACGATTTTGAAATTAAGATTTTATTTTTAAGCTATAAAGGGGGCGTTGGAAAGTCCTCATTGGCAATCAATTTAGCGGCAGAAATCGATGCTGACTATGTGACCAATGATTTAATCACTACCAGCACTAAAGCCATTCAAATTGAGGCGAACAAGCGAAAAATTCCAAAAGAGCTGCTTACGCTTGATCGTGTAGTTTTCGATTTCGGCGCTATGTCCACACAACTTGACCCAAAAGCTGTTCAAGCAACAGAAGTTTCTGATGTAATTGTTATCCCAACACTTACAGATATTAGAAGTCTAACGGCAACAATATCAACTGTTGATTTAGTAAGTCCTATGAATAAACCAATAGCCATCATCATCAATAATTTCACTAAGAAAAAGAAGTTCGATGAAGCGAAACTGTTCTTATCAGAAAGATTAGGTGATATACCTATTTTTGCTATTAGAGCTACGACCCTGTTCGACCGAGTCGCCAATGATGGGGAAGAATGGTTTAAAAATATTCACAATAATAACGGAGAGTGGCAACTCAATAGGTCAAGAATCGCACATGAAGAAGTGTATAACGCTATTATCGAACTGGGCACTCAATGATGAAATTACAAACATTTAGTGATGTCCAGAAATCTCTTAGGGGCAGACCAAAGTCAGGTAATTCAAAGGTTCGTCTAAGTTTTTATTTGAACCAAGAGGATTTCGATTTATTGAAAGTATACGTGACAAAAAATGATTTATGTGTAAGTGAAATGGTACGTAATTTGGTAAAACCGCTATTGAAAGGCGTTGATGATAAATAAAAAAAAAGAGATAACCCAAAGTAGGTTATCTCTTTTGAATGCATTTATTAGAGTAAGCTAGGTAAAATATTGACTTAAATGTTTTACACACCCAGCCAGGCTTCAGTGACGTTACCATCTCCTCTATTCTCTAAGGGGTATAATTTGATACTGCCATTGTACTTTGTGACTTGTATAGAAAGGTTGATGTATTCTCCGTCATCAGTCTCATTGGTATATGTATATAGTTGTTCTAATTGTCTTTCCCCGTCGCCAAGGTATCTATAATCTTCCTCTTGAAGTTCAAAATCAGTGGAATGTAGTATTAATTCTCCCGACTTAAGCTCTAATGCTAAGCTACCATTAAGATTCATATGTCATTTTTCCTTATGTATTTTTTCTGATAAATGCTGGAATGTCGAGGTAATCTGCTTGTTCGACTTCTTTTCCTGTATCATTAAAAGTAAGAGCTTTCTCAGTGCGATTTTCACTGTTTATCTCTGAAATTCCTGTGGCGAGAATAAGGATTTCAAGTTCGCAATCAATATTCTGAGTTTGTGTAACGCCAGATATTATCAAAGGCAATTTGTGCGTAAGTTTGTTTTCTATATGATGCAATATTGCCTCGTAAGTCTTTAAACTTGGTTCATTTTTACAACATAGGTGAATAATGACTCCAGCAGCATCACTGATGTCAACTTGGCTTACCAACGGGTTATTAATGGCATTTTCTAACGCATCGATTATAGAATCTTCTGACTCCGCTTTCCCCACGCCTAAAACAGAATCACCCTGAAAACCAAGTACCTTAGAGAAATCTTTAAGATCAACATTCACTATGCCTGATCCGCTTAATAACTCTATAAGAGCGAGCACAAGGTTATACAAAACTCTATTTGAATGTTCAAATGCTGAAAATAAACCAACCTCTTTATTAAGTGCTGAAATAAGTAAATCATTCTCTAGCAATATACACGCATCAGTCGATTTTTTAAGTTCTATAACTCCTTCTTTGGCATAGTGACACCTTAGCTTCCCTTCTGATCTAAAAGGTAATGTTGCTACAGCTATAACTGGAATATCCATTTCTTTTGCCAACTGACTTATAAAAGGACTGGCGCCAGTTCCGGTACCACCACCTAGCCCACAAACGATTATAACCACGCTACTCTTTTCCAAAAATGCTCGTATTTGTTCTTCAGATTCTTTAGCAGCTTTTAGGCCAATTTCTGGATCCGCTCCAGCACCAAAACCACTGGTTAGGGCTTCTCCAATTAATAATTTTCCATGTGATTTAATGTGGCTTAGAGAAGAACTATCAGTATTTATACCAAGATATCTAGCCATTTCAGATTCAACTTGCGATTTAGAAAATAAGTAATCTATTGTATTTCCGCCACACCCACCTATTCCTATTACACTGATAAGTGGCAACTTTACTGAAGGCATCAGTTCAACTATTTCGTTTTTCGTCATTTTTTTATACCACGCTAAAATTATTAGTATTTTTTATTTACAGTTTGATTTACTTTGAGGACCAAGCAATATCTAATTATTAATACTTAGTTTTTCTGGAGTGGTGAATTGCTCTTTTAGCTCTAGTGCTTTGTCGAGTATATTTTTAGCGTGGGTTTTTCGTTCTATTTTTATCGGTGTGTGTGATAAATTATGATTTACACTAAAAAAATCACTTTCGAATTTGAAGCCTTTAGTTAGTGTTTGATATTTTTGCGGGTTTTTATCCATATCATAATCAAATAAGGGTTTAACATTCGAATAACTATATTGTTCGTTTGGAACAATTGCTTGTAAGGGTTGGGAAGTGACTTCCTTTTTATCATTTAGGTTGTTTTGATAACCTAGAATAGCTTGGCTGTTATAGGTATATGTTTCTCTAATTTCTTCAAAATTATGGTTAAAGCTAACATCTAAAATATCAAATAAAACACTCGTCTTAGTCAATGATTGGGTAAATAGATGCATTGTATTCAATTTTACGCTTAATGTGTCACTACTACTGTTTCTTGGAAAAGTATTACCTTCGAGTTCTAATTTCTTAAAATCACCAATATTACTGGGTTTATTGTTAAGCGATATTGCATAAATATTTCTAAAATCTGGATGTTGAAAATTACCAACATAATAACTTATCTGTAAAGGTAAATATGGATGTGAGTGTGTAACCATATAAATACCAAGCTGGGCAGTATTTTTACTTTTTATAAAATTAAAGGAATCTCTATCTTTTTCGTTTTTAAATGTTTCGCTAAAAGTTCTCGTCTCAATATTAATGCAGTTATTAGGTGGTGTTTTCTTTACTACCTTATGGCAATAATCTTTGGCTTGATCTAAAGTAGCTGCATTGCTAGCATTTAACCAGCCAACGGTGAAGCCCATCGTATCGCTATAATTATTGATAAGCTTAAATATTTTTTTAGTTCTTTTATCGTTTCCTGTTAGGTCTACTTTTTTTTCAATGCGAATTTCTTCAATTTTATTCTTCCCTACTTTTAATAAGGCTATATCTGCTTCATTTTCCTCTTGGTTGTAAAATACTCCAATCAGTGATAAACCTGGGCCACAATTCGACTCCAGATATTTATTGTGAAGGCGAAGTAAAAGATCCAGTTCAGCAGGAGAGGAGCCAACTTCTTTAGCTATGATTGTTGATAGTTTATTTGAAGAAATATTTATTTGTGGGCAATCTTCTTTTATCTGTGCTGCGATAGCTTGAGAAAAAGAAAATACTTTATTGGTAGTTAATTTAGACATGTCTATTTTCCATATAATACGGGGTATGGTTTTATAGCTTGTCTATTCTGCTATTAGATACTTTACAAGCTGGTAGACCCCAGTGTTATAAAGAAAACATTTAATTATATTAAATGCTTTTGTACATTACTTACTAAATAATAGTTAGTGTTTTGCCCGCAGAATATTATGTATGGCACAGCCTTTGACTGTTTTACTGATTAAATCGCAATCGTTAGAGCGCAAATTCAGTTAAAGATTACAATTTAAAAATAATAACATCAAGTGTTTTATTTTTAATTTGTACGCCTAGTCCATTTTTATTTAAAAGAAAATAAAAGCGTTTTTTAAAGCATCTATGAGTAGATACCAACGAGTTCTTGATAAACAGGATCGTAATTATGTACAGCATCAAGTGGTAAAAAATCATTTGCCTCTGTATTTTCTTGTAAATAATCTTTTATATCTAACCCCGACAAATCATCAGGAATATTTGAAAGATAAAGCCCTGTCTTTTGATTAACTAAAAGATAGCGTTTATTTGAAACACGAATATAAGCATACTCACCATTGATGTTTTGTACTCGAGTTAGTCGAATATGCATCCCATCATCAATTTTCTCATCCCGTAGAGTAGAAATTACAGGGTCATCTAAAAGTGAATTAATAGGGGATATAATCGAAGGTTTTAGCTTTTTCATATGATGTCCTTTACTTTGTTTTTAATGAATAATTAAAAGATAGAAAAGCTGTAACGGTAAGTATTCACTCTAAAGTCTCGTCAACAATTTCAGCAATTCGCTCTATAGCGTTGAGGTAATCAATCCTATTATTACTAGCCCTAGATAAAATGTCGTCAAACTCACTCCCTGGATTTTTAAAAGCATTCACCAGTTCTTCTTCACGCCCATCTAGAATATACAATCGCACCTTGTCCGAACGATCTAAAGTTAAGGGGTCGACACTTTTTAATCGTGCTGCTTTAAGCTGGAGTTCAATTTTCTTTATCACTCGTGGCCCAAGCTTCGAAACACCGTAGACATCCCTCAAACGTTCCATCTTAATTGTTAAAAATCCACCGTTCCTTTTAACCGTGCTATATATTTTGTCAAACATAGATGTGTTACTCTTGCTATAGTGGTCTTATTAATCGGTATGATATGTTTAATTGTTTCTGCATGCAAGTTAAATATAGCAAAGTGCCACCATAGGGCATTTATTGTTGAAATCTATGTATATATAATCCTATGGTGTCTTATTGGTGTTTTTAATGGGGTAATTTTTGGTGTGGTGTTATTTTTGTTTTGTAGGTGTGTCTTATGTGGTAATGATAGCACGATAGACCTAGTGACAACCAGAAGAAGACAGTAAATAGTAAACGGGAATAAACGTATTCAACCTACGCCATTACTAGAGAAATAAACTGCACCATTACTGTGTTTGTACTGTTTAGACCCTGATAGACACAATTGTGCAGCTAATATGGAACGGGGCAAGTTATAAAGGCGAAAGTCCAAACATCAATAATTCCACTAGTGATAGTAAATTTAAACACGCTAAAGATTACTTAGTTGATGCATTAGGGAAATTCCCTATTTTCGGTATTCGCACAACAACATTATTCGAACGAGTGGCTAAAGATGGCAGCGAGTGTATAGCAAAGTTCATCAAGTAAAATGTGAGTCTCAGTTTAATAAAACACGAATAGCACATGAGCAAGTATATGACGCTATCATTGCCCTAGGAGTTAAGAAATTAAGATGCAGACATTAAGGGAGCTCGAGAACTCTATCGGCGGTAGAGCTAAAATGAAACTACCTAGAAAGAAAGTACGGTTAAGTTTTTATCTTGATATCAGAGAAGATCATTGACTAAAAGTACATACAGAAGCTAATGTTAATAAACTTAGCCAAGTTGTTCGTGAATCGCTAAAGGCAGTGATTTAAAATAGTAGAGAAAATCTTAAATGGTTACCTCCAGTCATAATACAACTCATCGAATAAGCCTTTCATTAGACCCCCCCATCGAGAATCTCAAAAGGCAACTCGACATAATCATGGGATGACGAAGTAAAGCTTTGCCAGTATTCTGTTCATACAGCTAATACAGGGTAAGCATATCCGGATATATCTTCTGAACGCATAATTACCTCCATCGCTTATAAATCACTAAACCTATTCAATTCACTGTCTTTTTTAATACATTTAATAGCCAACCATTTAATTATTGGAATGGATACTGCCATATTATTTACGTCTTCTGAATATGGTTTAAATATCGCGACCTCTTTGTTATTTCGACTTTTTTTAGAATGAATAACAGCACACCTAATGTTATATATCCAGATTGAAAGTTTTTTAATTAAATTTAATCCGCTCTTAATATCCAACCCTTTAATGCTAACGGTTGAAGACGTTTTTATTTCATTTCCAATAACGGAATTATAGTCATGACTTTGTCTATTAAAGAAATCAGTTATAGATTGATCAGTAACTAACCAAAGCAACACGCATTCTATTTGTTCTTTCTCTCCCTTAGCTGTTTTACTTAAAAGGACAGGGGCTTCTTCGAAGTAATACTCTAGGACATTATAAAAGCCGATGAAACTCAATAATGGATTAACTTCTTTTAAACCAGAGAAGTAATAAGGTAGTAATATTGGGTTGTACTTTTTGTTAAGATAAACGGTTTCTATTGGCAATTCAAAATCAATATTTCCTTTAATTTCTGAACTTAGTGTTATCCATTCTTGACCAGGCTTGAGATCTCTCGGACCAAATCCATACTCAAACGTATTTGCTTGATAATAATCAATTAATCCATCGTCACACTTTAACATGCGAAGTTTACCGAAATAACCGTCACGCTCTTCTGTAGGCAATATTTTCACTAATAGCTTTTTATTTACCAATTGTGACAAAGCACTAACGTGATTTTTAACCATATCTTCACTGTAAGATTTAACCAAGCAATAATCATGGAAATAGTATTCAGGCTCTCCTTCAAGAGATTGAATACTTAATATAGAAGTATCATTCAATTCGTCTAACACTAAAGCTTGAGTATTAAATTGATCATATAAGTGGTAAATATCACTGGGATCCCTACGCGAATAATAAAAATCTGTAACTTTGGTATTAAGCTGTGATTCCTTGTGGATGACACTATATTCAAATAGATAGTTATCTATTAGGTATTCAATTTGATTATCGTTTAAACGAGCAACCCCAGTTTCAAAACGAATTTCAGCTACAGAATCCATCTGTTCTAGGTAATAGAATCCTTGTGAGGTAAGTATCGGGTCCCCGTGAATAGTTGGATGCACTACTATAGAAAACTCTAGACCATGAAAGACTATTGCTTTTGATAGACCCTTACTCATTGATAATGGAACTTGTAAATTTAAAGCCATTAAACTAATACCTTACTGATATATATCTGTAGGCCATTCACCCTACTATTTTCTTTATACTTCAATACCTAAGGTATTTAATTGGTTTGTGCTAAGTAAGTACTAACGTACTCAGCTTCTTTAAAGTTTCTATTATTGGGTTTGCAATACTACCAACTGCTTGGGCTGCTTCTTTGATTCCAGTAATACTGAATTCATACCATCGTTTCTCGGGTTGAACACTAACAGATTCTTTACTTAAAGCTTCGAGGTTTTTCCCCATAATCTCTATTTGACTAGCATCAGCTATAGAGGATATATCTTCAATTTCTTTTGTTAGCTGTATAATCATCTGTTTTATATCTTCTTCACCGTTAGGCGAAGACATATTATTGTTTACGGTATTAGTCACATTTGACATATACTCAGCAATATTAACAATGTTTCCGGTACCACCAACTGTAATGTTTTTATCTGTCATAATTCCACCATTCTCTATAAAAATTGTTTTATATATCTTTGAAGATTGTCTATCTTCTTGATAATTATTTATTTTATTCCATACTTGCCGACGCCCACCTTCATAACGAGCCACTAATTGAGCTTGAATTGCCGATCGAACTACATCATGTGTGGCGTCAATAGCGTTTACTATCGCAGATTGTTTCATCCCCCCCCACATTTCGCGTTTAATTATATTTAATCGCTTATTAAAATATTCATCTAAACGATTAATAGATTCTTCATCGGAAGGGTTTAGAATATTTCCACGATGAATTTGTTTTAATATAAGATCCAGCACTTCTCTTTCTGCATGAATTCTAGTTAGACATACCCGTATACTTCGCAGTTGCTCATTCGAGGCACTACCCTTTTCTAATATCCAAGTTGATACTATTCCTACTTTTGTTCCAAATCGGCAGAATAATACATTCGCACCATTTACGTTTTTACTTTCAACTTTAATTGCTCTATTACTATATTTTGTCCATATATCTACATTTACTTCATTTGCCTTTAATTCTACAATTATGAGAGGACTTCCAGATTCGACAAGATTAAAATTTACAGGTTCTTTCTCTGCAGAGCGCTTACTGCTAGCAAATGAATATAATTTAGTTAAATTAATACCCTGCGCCAAAATAGGGCGTATTTTGTCAATATTACCCGGGCTTGGAACTATACAAGGAATCTCAGCGATATCACTTATAATAGAAAGTACTTCTTTAAGTGAATATTTTTTATTTTTTACAGAATTAATAAGTCTGAAACCAACCTCGGCTCGAACAACAGCTGAACCATCACTTAAGAGACGACGATATGTACATTTAGGTTGAGATTTACTACTTGGAAAACCACAATACCGACTTTCAAGCTTATCAAATTTCAAAGCTCTATTTGCCCTAACGTATTTTATCTCATCAGGCCACGCTTCATCAGGCTCATCTATTCTTTCACATGCTTTACCAAAATAATGAACAAACTGGGGGTTGATTTCAGTGATAGGTTCAGGAAAGTCAGGTAACGGTAAACGCAAATTCGTAGTAGAACTAAATGGTCTCGCATCTGCAATTGGAAATTGAAGTGCCACTTGCATCTCAAAAAAGTTCCTTTTTATTTTTTAAAGAAGAGTGCCCCCGCAGGTATATCCATTGGGGGAGTCGGTTATGAACTTTAATTATTAAACCTAACCTTCTTTTCGCGTTCCTCGCGAAATGAGTTCAGTCAAATATTAAGTCTATTCCCTTTTAACTATCATGCGTACGGCGCGATTCTTCTCACTATTGTAGAAACAGTGCGGTTTTCTCACTATTCTGTTAACAGTGGTACTTACGCATTATCTTACTTACAGTGTGAATTTATCACTATTGTGCTGACAGTGTGAATCTCACACTGTTGTACTCTTAGTACGTTCAGTACAACTAGTACGCTTGATTATTCATCTACATCGTAAAAATAATCGGATGTTACTTTTTCGCTGAAGTGAACCTACATAAGTATAATGAATTAATCAATAGAGTCAACAAGTTAACTTGTTGATTCAATAATGTCTTATATTTTAGAACATCCACAAAAAGAACAAAAAGAACAAAAAATAAACAGTAACAGAAGTTGATATTTAAAGTTAATTACTTAACACCAATGCTAACGAAAGAACCAATTTTTGTACCTTGTTTGTAACGGTTTAGATCCTGATAGATACATTTGTGCAACTAATATGGAACGGAGCGAGTTATAAAGAAGAAAGTCTATTAGATATGAATAAAGATTATAATCGGTGTTAATTAAGCTACGGACTATATTCTTAGTGGTTTTATAAGATTGATTGTTAAAGTGTGAAATAGGAATAAAAGAGATTTTTTGAGGTCGTGGATATCGGAATCACAATCCGGGGCTCTACCAACTGAGCTATAGCCACCACTGATATTACTTGAAGCGCCCAGTGATAAGGCGCGAGGAGTATATTGCATTTATGCGTAGATTGACAAGAAGAATATCGATTTTATGTTGTATTAATTGGTGAAACATACGATTCGATACTTGAGGTTAAGCATTTATGCACAGTTTGATTTAACTCATCAATTCTTACAGGTTTTATGAGACATGCACTAAGTCCTATTGAATTCATTTCATCCATTGACATTAAGTCTGCATAACCAGTAGCAAGAATTATTGGTAAATTAGGGCGAATACTAAGTATTTTTTTCGCCAATTCCGTTCCAGACATAATTGGCATAGAGTGATCCGTTAAAACCAGGTCGTAAT
>JALJPB010000069.1 GCA_022969175.1 Colwellia sp.
ACATCAGCAATTAGGTTACACAAAAACGTTAGAACAGCAGTCGTTATTAAACGCTATTAATCAAGACAATGATAACAAAGAGCCGCTTAATGATGAACGATATGAAATAGAAAGTGATTTGGTTAAGCAACAAAGTAAAATTCAAAAACTTAATGATGAACGATTTAAATTAGTGCAGAAAGCTGAACAGGCAAAAAACAAAAAGAATCAAGTAGACGATCAAGTTATTAAAATTAATGAACAGTTGAATTTGTTGTTAAAAAACAAACAGAAAATAAAAGATAGAATTCAACAGACTATAAAACCATTAGAAAATGATAATAAAACATTACAAACTTGGTTGTCAGAAATTTGTCTGGTGGACAAAAAACTCAGCGGTATTAATAAAGAGCAGAGTGATGCCTCTGAAAAAAATAAAACACTTGAGCAGCAGAAACAGCATAACATTAAAGAGTCTGGACGATTAACAGAACAAGTGAATAAGCAAAACCTTGAAATACAAAATTATAATTTGCGCGCTGAGGCCGCTCTTGAACAGTTAAAAGAAATGCAGCAGAATGTTGCGGATGTTCAGTTCAGTATGCCAAAAGAAATTATAGAAGGGGTCTGGCAAGCTCATATTATGCGAATAGCAAAAGATATTGACCGCTTGGGAGCGATTAATTTAGCGGCAATTTCTGAATATGAAAATCAACTTAGCCGAAGAAACTACCTTGAACTACAAAATGATGATTTATCTCTTTCCATCAACACGTTAGAATCAGTTATTATAAAAATTGATAAAGAAAGTCGTCAAAAATTTCAAACGACTTTTGATAAGGTCAATAATGATCTAAAAGTGTTATTTCCAAAAGTTTTTGGTGGTGGTAGTGCCTATCTTGAATTAACAGGAGATGACTTACTTGATACTGGTGTAACAATTATGGCAAGACCTCCAGGTAAAAAAAATAGTACAATACATTTATTATCTGGTGGAGAAAAAGCACTAACCGCATTATCATTGGTCTTTGCTATTTTTAGGCTTAATCCCGCACCATTTTGTATGCTTGATGAAGTGGATGCGCCGTTGGATGACGCCAATGTCGAACGTTTTTGTAATTTGGTAAGAGAAATGTCTCAAACCGTACAATTTATTTATATAAGTCACAATAAAATTGCTATGGAAATGGCTTCACATTTAACTGGAGTTACCATGTTTGAACCGGGAGTTTCTCGCATGGTTGCTGTTGATATTGATGAAGCTATTGCTATGGCAGAAAACACATAAGAAAGATAGGCTTGGTAATGGAAGATAATTTTAGAAATTCATTAATTATAATAAGTGCTGTTGTTATCGGTGCTATTTTTGTTCATGGTTTGTGGACGATTAGAAAAAACAAAAATCCTTATAAATTAAAAACGAGCAAAGAAAAAGTTAAACCCTTTGGCCGTAATTTCGATCATGGTGGTTTTGACCAAGACGGTGTTGGTAAACCTAAAGTTAAGCCGACAAAAGATAACTCAGAGAGTGAGGCAAATACCTCTCAATTACCATTAGAAAATAATGAAGTGGTAGACCTTGCTAATACAACTGATTTATCAGACAACTCTGCTAAAAATGAACCGGTGATATCTTCATTTGAAATCCCGTCATTTGATGCCTTAGAAAAAACGATTGAGGAAATTTCAGCTGATGATAACCAAGACTTGTCAGTTTCGAAAAATTATGAACCTAATGAATTAGGTGATGAATTAATTAATGATATAGCAGTCAAAAAAGATGACATGGCTTTAAAAGAGGTTATTTTACAAAAGCCACTATACTCTCAACCCGTTTCTCGACCAAAGTCAAAAGGCAAAGATCCAAGTAAGTCAGCACTTAAACGTAATCAAATTGAAATAAATTTTGGTAGTGAAGTCTTAGAAGATGAAATCCCCAGTATATCTGCAATAGATACAAATAAACCTCAACAATCTAGTATTCAGCCAGAAGTATTATCATTATCGGTTGTTGTGTCACAAAATCAGATTATGGCAGGCGCTACTTTATTACCGCTATTACTTACTTTAGGGCTTAAATATGGTGAGATGAACATTTTTCATCGCCATCAAGATAACGCCGGAACAGGCCCTGTCACTTTTAGTATTGCTAACATGATGAACCCAGGCTCATTTGACCTTGATAATATGGAAACGTTTATTACTCAAGGCGTTACTTTATTTATGATGTTACCAAATGCAGGCAATGCTTTTGATGTTTATCAACAGATGTTATCTGCAGCTAAACAAATAGGTGATGAGTTTAATGCTCAGGTCCTAGACGATAAGCGTAATGTGATGACTAAACAAACAGAGCAGCATTATGTCAGTAGAATACGAGACTTTGAAATTAAAAACCGTAGTTCAACTTCTTAGTAATTACTTAAGATAAATACTCGCTATAAAGAGGGGATTTATCTTAAGCTATTAGCACTCAACATTTATCCATAAAGCTTTACATTATATAAGCTAAATAAATAAGCCAATTTATGACAGACTCCCCCATTGAAAATCGGATTAAACAACTACACCAACTACTACAAGATTATAATCATCAATATTACGTACTTGATGAGCCCAGTGTTCCCGATGCTGAATATGATGGTTTGATGAAAGAGCTTATTCAATTAGAAACATCTTATCCCAAATTAAAAACAATTGACTCACCTAGTCAAAAAGTTGGCGGAAAAGCTTTAGCCTCCTTTTCTCAGGTTACTCACAAAATTCCGATGTTATCACTTGATAATGTTTTTTCTGATGAGGAATGGTTAGCTTTTGTTAAACGTATTACCGACAAGTTACTCAACAATAAAAGCATCATGTTTTGTGCAGAGCCAAAACTCGATGGTTTAGCTGTTAGCCTGCGGTATGACAATGGCATTTTAGTGCAAGCGGCAACTCGTGGCGATGGTGCGGTTGGCGAAAATATTACAGAAAATGTGCGAACAATAAAATCTATTCCCTTGAAGTTAATCGGTGATGGCTTTCCAAAGGTAATAGAGGTTAGGGGGGAGGTGTTCATGCCCAAAGCAAGTTTTGATATGCTTAACCAACAGGCAATCAAAAAAGGTGATAAAACCTTTGCTAATCCTAGAAATGCTGCTGCAGGTAGCTTACGTCAATTAGACTCAAAAGTGACCGCAAGCCGAAATTTAGCCTTTTATGCTTATGGCGTTGGTTTTGTTGGTGATGATGAAATTACACTTAATGAACAGTGGTTATCAGACTCTCATTATAAGCGTTTAGAACAACTTAAGTCTTTAGGTATTCCGATGTGTCCTGAAGTCAAGTTGCTAGACAACTCCACATTAGTTAATGATTTTTACCTGCATATTTTATCTGTACGTGATGAACTTAGCTATGAGATAGACGGCACCGTTTTCAAAGTTGATAGCATTGGCCAACAAAAAAAACTTGGTTTTGTTGCCCGTGCCCCCCGTTGGGCAACCGCCTATAAATTTCCAGCACAAGAAGAAACAACAAAGCTGCTTGATGTTGAGTTTCAAGTCGGTAGAACTGGCGCTATTACACCTGTAGCTAGGTTAGAGCCTAAATTTGTAGGTGGTGTCACCGTCAGTAATGCCACCTTACATAATCAAGATGAAATTGATCGCTTAGGTATTAAAATAAATGACTTTGTCACAATAAGGCGAGCAGGAGACGTGATCCCTCAAATTGTCAATGTTCAAACCGCTAAAAGAGTTAAAGAGCAATCAACCTTGCCTGTTGATGAACAGCTCCGCGATATTATTTTTCCAAAGCATTGTCCTGTTTGTCAATCATCGGTTATTAGAGCTGAAGGTGAAGCTGTTCTTCGTTGTACTGGTGGGCTTTTTTGTGGTGCACAACGTAAAGAAGCAATAAAACACTTTTCTTCTCGTAAAGCATTAGACATCGATGGCCTAGGAGATAAGCTAGTTGAACAGTTGGTTGATGAGCAATTAATAAAAACCCCTGCAGATTTGTTTAAGCTAACTGAACTTGATGTTAGTACAATAGAAAGAATGGGACATAAATCCGCACAAAACCTGATTAATGGCATTAAAATAGCTAAAACCACCACATTACCGAAATTTATTTATGCCTTAGGTATACGAGAGGTGGGTGAAACTACCGCTGCTAACTTGGCTAATTATTTTTTTGTTTTAGATACAATTAAAACTGCCACTGTAGAAGAATTACAAAAAGTTCCTGATGTTGGTGTTATTGTCGCTAAAAATATCGTTCAGTTTTTTCAACAAACACATAACAAAGAGGTAGTAAGTGAGCTAGAAGCAGCAATTTCTTGGCCTATAATTGAAGAGAAAAGTGAAGAACAGCAGCCCTTAAAGGATAAGGTTTTTGTTCTTACTGGTACCTTAAATCAAATGGGAAGGAGTGAAGCAAAAGCCGCTTTACAAGCTCTTGGTGCTAAAGTTTCAGGCAGTGTTTCAGCTAAAACACATTATTTAGTCGCTGGCGAGAAAGCAGGTTCAAAACTCACTAAAGCTCAAGATTTAGGCATCAATATCCTTAATGAAAATGACATGATTGCGTTAATTGGTAAGTATGAATAAATATCAGCTAAAAAAGAGTGTATTTTGATGCAATCATTTTTAATTGAATTAGGAAGTTGGTTTCGTCCTTATCAATATCAAACCGCGATGGCGATCATCGCAACAGTTTTAGTTATATTTGGTAATGATATTAATAGTGCCATTAAAAAACTTGTTTCAAAACAACATGTATTCGTCAGAGTTGTTATCTTTGTTTTAGTATGCGCCGTTGGATATGGTTTATTAACTGTGTGGTTAACTCAAATATTAGCGCAGCAGTTGAGTTATATTTCTAATTTATACATAGCGCCGTGTATCTTTTTTATCTTTCTAGTTTTAGGTGCTTATGCACAGAGACAACGTCATATTTGATGGTGGATGGCTTTAACTAAAAGTAAAAATGGCGTAGATAAAACTAATGGTTGGTAGCGGAAGTAACAGGGCGAATAATAATGTTTCACACCACTCTATGATTCGATAAAAGATGAACCAAGACTTTTTGTTTGTTTTGCTCGAAGGTAGTACCTGAAAAAAGAACAGAAAAGAAGTACAAACCAACATTTGCAAGGCAGTAAATAAAATAGCCAGTGCCAGCCAAATTAAAAATGTTGGCGTGGTTTGGTTTATTTGTAATTCAAGTAAAGTGTATAAAGCAAATGCTGCGGCGCTCCACATGAGAAGTCGCCATTTATAATTGGATAAGTTTGATGCCAAAAAATGAAAAGATTCTGGGGTAAACCAGTAACGCATTGGGGCTCCTAATATTAAGTGATAAGTTTAAGATTTTTATAGTATACCCATCTTGATAAAATATGGGTAGATAAGCTTATAATGATAAATTAATACTATTGAGGCGAAAAGGATGGTAACCATTAGAACTTTTATTATGTTTAAAGTGTCATTGATGATCATTGTCGTGGCTCATCTTATATTTTCTTCATTGGCAGTGAATGCAAGTACACTTGCAGAACAATTGATTGATCTATCAGAGTTGCAATATGAGTTAGTTGATTATCCAAATGTTGAAAATGAATATGTAACGAATACTATTTCAAACCAAAAGACACTTCGTATTACCGTGTCTGAACTTAGGGATAATTCAGGCTTGATTTATCTAGGGGGGCTCGTAAGTAAGGCTGAATTAGCTGCCTATTTAACCGAGCTTAAATTGATATTAGGGGATAAATTTCAGCAATATCGAAGCAATCAATCACAACGTGATCATGGCATGTTCCACCTTACGATCATTAATCCCAGTGAATACCAGTTTATTGATAAAGCAAAAATAACTTTAGGGGAACAATATAGCGTTACTCTGTTAGGCTTAGGTAAAGTGGCTAAATCTCGACAGGAAAGTTATTTTGTTGTTGCACAATCACCTGATGCCCAACTATTTAGACAACAAAATGTACTATCTTTAAAAGACTTTCACATCACCTTAGGCTTTTTCCCTCAAGATATTTATGGCGTAAAGAAGGATAAGTCGACACTGTTGAAAAAAGTCCCTAAGTATTAACAATCTAAATAAATTTTTGTCCCAACATAAAATATGGATCTTTATGAAATTTCAAACCTCTATAATTTTAAGTAGCATACTGTGTGCCGTTACTGCATGTTCTACGTCATCAACAGGGCGTAATCAGGTTATTTTGTTTTCATCGGCTGAATTAAGCACTATGGGTGTGCAATCGTTTGAGGAAATGAAAAACAAAGAAAAAATTAGTCATAATGTACAAATCAATGAATTTGTCCAATGTGTGGCGAAGGCCATAACAAATAATGTACCTAAGTCTGCTCATAACGGCCCTTGGGAAGTTGTCGTTTTTGATTCAGAGCAAGTCAATGCTTTTGCATTACCTGGAGGAAAAATAGGGGTTTACACTGGCATTTTGAAAGTAACACAAAATCAAGATCAGTTAGCCGCTATTATTGGCCATGAAGTCGGACATGTAATTGAACATCACTCAAACGAGCGTTTGTCTTCTAGCAAGTTATCACAAACAAGTATGGTGCTTGCTGGTGCTGCTATGGAAAGCCAAGGAGTTGAGAATCGTGATTTATATATGTCAGGCTTGGGCTTAGGTCTTCAGTACGGAGTATTAATGCCTTATGGCCGAATTCATGAAAGTGAGGCCGATATTGTTGGCCAAGAGCTAATGGCCAAGTCTGGCTTTGATCCACAAGCGAGTATCGAACTTTGGCAAAACATGGCAGCATTAAGCACTGAAGCTTCACCGCCAGAGTTCATGTCAACTCATCCATCGAATGAACGACGTATAAATGATTTAACCCACCATTTAAAAGTGTCTTTAAAACTTGTTAATTCAGATAATAATCCCCATTGTAAAAAGCCTAAATTTTAACGTTTAGGCTTTATCTTTGTACTTATGTTAGGGCTTTAGTCGTTAATTATTTTTTCGCATTAGCATGCCAGTACTGCCATAACATATGGTTTTCATCTTCAACTAAATGACTCGGTTGTAGATAATCTTTATAAGTATAACGATAAAATTGACGTGGTTTACGTGGATCTTTTTTCTCACCAGTCACTTTGAAATTTTCTTTATGGCTAACTAACCATTGAGTAAATGACTCTCTATAGGCAATACCTGTTTTATCTAATAGTTTCTTGTAACCATCAAAAAAATCAGTTTTCAAAAAGTGAGCCATCTGACGATATTCTTCACGGTGATTTTCATACATGTATCTAACGGCTAAATATCCCCACTTATAAACCTGATCTTGACCATCTTTATATTCCGTATTAAAAACATCAACCAAAGTAGGCCATTCTTCTTGTTTAGCTTCAACCATTAACTTAAAGGCTTTAGGGTTTTCATCACCTTTAGAAATATATTCAGCTAAGCCTTCAGACCACCAAACCATATGAGAAGGGAAGTGGTTATAGGTGTCGTATTTAATGAAGCGGCCATCTAAATAATGCACATATTCATGATTTAAGTTCCATACTTTAAATTCGGGCCTTACCCAAAAATGTTCATAGGAATAAAATGTAGCTATGTTATCAGGATCTTGTGTAGTTCCTTCGATATACATACCACCGTTGTCAGTATTAATATCAAACACTAATTGGCCATATTTATTATATTCAGCAGCATTGTCAAAAACGACAACACGTAACTTATCATTAAAGTCATTAGGTGCTGGTTGGTGATTAGTGGCTAATTTTTCATGAAAAACAGACTCTTGAGAAGTTAATTGGTTACAAGATTCGTTAAGCTGCTCTTTAGTCATTTCTTGAGTGAGAATATATAAACTATCAGAGCAAACATGATTTATTGGCAGAGCTTGTTCAATGGTTGGCGCGATACATCTATCTTTTAAGGTGCCTTCTTCACATTCTGATTTCCCCCTAAAAGTGGTGACGACATAAGGAATACTAAAATCAGTTTTTACTTTTTCTATGCTGGTCTCTTTATCATTAGATAGAGCGTTCCAAACGGCATTATCTAAGTCATCCATTTGTTTTTCAAACGGTAGCGACATTTCATCATCATCTAACTTTTGTTGCTCTTGCTCTGTACTTTTATAATACGCATTCCAATATTGTTTATTGTACAGGTTGTAATAATTGGCCAGCGCCCAAGTCGCATGTTCTTTTGGCCATGATTTTCCGTTAAGGATTGAGTTTTTAGCAACTAAAAAATCTAACAAGGCTTGTTGTAACTCACCTTGCCCTAGTATTGCAGTAATATTCTCGTCATTATTTTTACGTCGTGCTTCATAGGGTAGGATCGCACTCGCGCGGATAATTTCCCACAACGCATAATCCACCGCTTTATCATTAACTAAAGAAGAGTCAGCATATAAGTTGATCAACTTGGTTAACGGTTTGATATGTTCTTTCACCGAAGGTTGCATTACCTCTAAAAAATACAAACGGTATAAGGCAACCGAGTAGTTTTCATGTAAACGTGCAGTGGTAGGGGTGATTTGATAAAATTTTGGCATATTTTGCAAGCTGACTAATGCTCTATTTAGTGATTGTGCCGTGCCAGATGGCCAATCTTTATTTGGTCCGAAACTGCTATAAATACGTAAGTAATAAGTGAGCTTATCTAACTCCTTAGAGCTTAAATCACCCTGCGATGCATAATAAGTGATGGCATTACTGACATTTGTAAGTAAATCTGGTTGATGATGATCAAAGTTTTGCTCCCATAACTTGCTCATCTCTGTATTTATTATTGATTTTACAGCTTGATTAGTTATTGCAGAAACAGATACTGAAGCTAATGTTACTTGACTAGTTTTTGATGTTGAATTATCTGTTTGAGAAGAATCAACAGTAACTGAATTTTGAGCACATGCTGTTATAAACATAGCGGTAAAAAGTGCACTAAATTTTATTTTCATTTAATTGCCTTATGAGATCATCTTAAATTTCGTTCGCTATACTGTATACAATATCGAAATTAAATACTAGATTGTCAAAATACTATTAAAATAAAGTCAAAATGTTATTGGTAATGACTACAGAATAAAGCTGATCTATGCTAATATTCTGCGCGAAATTTTACCAAGTAACTATTTTAAACTATTTAAGAAGTGATCAAATGTCTGACAATAAATTTGAAACAATTGAACAACGTGTAAGTTATGGTGTAGGCCGTCAATTAGGTGACCAATTACTTAATAACCCTTTCAAAGAATTTGATATTGCGGCAGTTCAAGCCGGTGTAGCAGATGCATTATCTGAAACCCCTAGCCAAGTATCAGAAGAGTTATTAAATGAAGCTTTCTCTGTTATTTCTAAAAAAATGCAAGAGTTAGAGCAAGCTGCAGCTAAAGAAAAATCTGCTGAAGGCGAAACTTATTTAGCTGAAAATGCTAAACGTGATGAAGTAACTGTTACAGAGTCAGGTTTACAATATGAAGTCCTTGCAACCGGTGAAGGCGAAAAGCCGACAGCAGCTAGCACGGTACGTACTCATTACCACGGTAGCTTTATCTCTGGTGATGTTTTTGACAGTTCAGTTGATCGTGGTCAACCTGCAGAATTCCCAGTGAGTGGCGTAATAGCTGGTTGGACTGAAGCTTTACAAATGATGACTGAAGGTTCTAAGTGGCGTTTATATGTGCCTTATAACTTAGCTTATGGCGAACAAGGCTCACAGGGATCTATTCCTCCTTATTCAACATTAATATTTGATGTTGAGTTAATTGCAATTGTTAGCTAATTAGCGTTTTTTAAAGCCGGGTTTTCCCGGCTTTTTTATAGTTATTAATTTAATAGTCAATAGTAGGTTAAATGTTAACAACAAATATTCAGACATTGTTTAATTGCTTTCAAAATGGTTTCTACCATTTTGATTTAGCCAAGGTTGTTGATTGTTATCATCTACCTTGCACGTTAAATACTCCTGATAAAATGAGTTTGATTAATACTAAAACTGAACTAGAGCTAGAAATAAATAATATTTTTGAGCAATTAGCCAATGAATGTTTTGTTCGATTTGAACTCAGCAATACCAGTTTTACGCAATTGACGGATGATTTACTATTTGCCAGTATTAATTGGAGGTTTATTGACAAAACTAACCAAGTTTTTTCCGAGTTTTCAGCTTTTTATCATTTATCGATAAAAGATAAAGAATTGAAAATTATCAATGCAACATCTCATCAAATTAGTAATAGCAAAAACTTATCAAACCCTTTTGCTTTAACGGTTGAGAATAACAGCTAACAAATATTTAGTGAATATTAATAAAGAGTAGGGTTATTAATGAAAGTAAAAGTCGCAATTTTAGGTTGTAGTGGTCGTATGGGCCGAAACTTAATTCAAGCTTCAGTCGAGCATGAAAGTATAGAACTTGTTGGTGGTAGTGTTAGAGCTGCTTCTTCATTTGTTAATTTTGATTTAGGTGAACTTGCCGGTATTGGAGCGATAGGTCAAAAGACAACAACTGATATTAACGATCTCTTGGCTGCTGATGTTTTAATTGATTTTACCTCTATAACATCTACTTTTGAAAATTTAACTTGGTGTCAAAATCATAATAAAGCCTTGGTTATTGGTACAACGGGTTTTAACGATGAGCAAGTGGCAAAAATAAAAGAAGTAGGGAAATACATCCCTGTGATATTAGCTCCCAATACCAGTGTTGGTGTTAATTTGATGTTTAAACTACTTGAAATTACCGCAAAAGCAATTGGCGACTATACTGATATAGAAATTTTTGAAGCACATCACCGATTTAAAAAAGATGCCCCCTCAGGCACCGCTGTTAAAATGGGGCAGGTGATTGCTGACACTTTAGGGCGAGACTTAAATAAGTGTGCGGTCTACGGTCGAGAAGGCATAACGGGTGAAAGAGATCGTGAAACAATAGGCTTTGCCACCGTTAGAGCCGGAGACATTGTTGGTGAACATACGGCTTATTTTGCTGACCTTGGTGAGCGAATTGAAATAACCCATAAAGCGAGCTCACGTATGACGTTTGCATTAGGAGCGATGCGTGCTGCATTTTGGTTGAACGATGCCGATGCTGGATTTTACGATATGCAAGATGTACTTGGTCTTAAAGACTAATTTATTCATCTGTTTTCGGTCAATTAAATTAGTTGACCAAATGGATAACTGTTACTTTTGGCTGTTTTGATGTAATAACGTTGAAAAAGCCCTGTTTTTATATATTTTACTAGACGAAAGAACGTTACAGGCGTAAAATAAGTGGATTTTGTCAAAAATTAAACCAAATAGTTATTTTTGACCTGTTACTAGAGATATTTTTTAATCAGTCATTGATGATTAAATTACAGCAACCGAACCCTGAATCAGTTCACATATTTTATGCTTGATGGTAGTAGCGCTGAGTTATTACCGTTAAGTTACTTTCTTCTTTTTCGGAGGTTAAATTGGCTAAATCTGCTATTTTGGTGCTTGAAGACGGCACTGTTTTTAAAGGCACCGCAATTGGTGCACAAGGGGTTTCTGTTGGTGAAGTAGTATTTAATACTTCAATGACAGGTTATCAAGAAATTCTTACAGACCCTTCTTATGCAGAACAAATTATTACCCTTACTTATCCGCATATTGGTAACACTGGTACTAACAGTGAAGATCAAGAATCTGACTCTATTTGGGCGAAAGGGCTAGTTATCCGTGATTTACCACTACTTGCCAGTAACTTTAGAAATGAAGAAAATTTAAGTGATTACTTAATTCGTCATAATATCCTAGGTATTAGTGAGATTGATACGCGAAAGTTAACGCGTATTTTACGTGAAAAAGGCGCCCAAAACGGTTGTATTTTAACGTTAGACGATGTTAACGATACAGCTTCTATTAACAGTGCCTTAGCAAAAGCTGTTGCCTTCCCTGGATTAAAGGGAATGGATTTAGCAAAGGTTGTTTCAACTAAAGAACAATACAGTTGGGATGAGGGCTCTTGGGTATTAGGACAAGGACATAGTAAACCGCTTGAAAACAGCTCCTTAAAAAGTGAAAACAATGTATTTCACGTTGTTGCTTATGATTTCGGTGCCAAACGTAATATTTTGCGTATGTTAGTAGACCGAGGTTGTAAACTTACCGTGGTGCCTGCACAAACTTCTGCAAGCGATGTACTAGCAATGAAACCTGATGGAATATTTTTATCAAATGGCCCTGGAGACCCAGAGCCGTGTGATTATGCAATCGATGCCATTCAAACCTTCTTGACAACAGACATCCCAATTTTTGGTATTTGTTTAGGTCACCAGTTACTAGGTTTAGCTAGTGGTGCTAAAACCATGAAAATGAAATTTGGTCATCATGGTGCAAACCATCCAGTTAAAGATTTGCAGCGTGATGTGGTGATGATCACTTCTCAAAATCATGGTTTTGCTGTTGACGAAAACTCTATGCCAAGTAACTTAACCGTTACTCACAAATCATTATTTGATGGTTCATTACAAGGTATTCATCGTACCGACAAACCTGCATTTAGTTTCCAAGGTCACCCAGAAGCGAGCCCAGGTCCAACAGATGCTGCACCTTTGTTTGACCACTTTATTGATTTAATCAAAAGCTACAAAGCAAACCAAGCTTAAACCGACAGACAAGATAAGAGAGAAGCATAATGGGAAAACGTACAGATATAAAAACTATCTTGATCTTAGGCGCAGGTCCAATTGTTATTGGTCAAGCCTGTGAGTTTGATTATTCTGGTGCTCAAGCATGTAAAGCACTTCGTGAAGAAGGTTATCGAGTAGTTTTAGTAAACTCTAACCCTGCAACGATAATGACCGATCCTGAGATGGCTGATGCAACCTACATCGAGCCTATTCATTGGGAAGTTGTTCGCAAAATTATTGAAAAAGAACGTCCTTGTGCGGTACTACCTACCATGGGTGGTCAAACGGCATTGAACTGTGCATTAGAGTTAGAAGCTAAGGGTGTACTAAAAGAATTTAATGTTGAAATGATTGGTGCAACGGCTGATGCTATCGATAAAGCAGAAGACAGAAGTCGTTTTGATAAAGCAATGAAAGCCATTGGCTTAGATACACCACGTGCGGAAATAGTTCATAACCTTGAAGAAGCTTATGCTGCGGTTAAACACCTTGGTTTTCCTTGTATTATCCGTCCATCGTTTACTATGGGTGGCTCGGGTGGCGGTATTGCTTATAATATTGAAGAGTTTACTGAAATTTGTACCCGAGGTTTAGATTTGTCTCCAACCACAGAATTATTGATTGATGAATCATTAATCGGTTGGAAAGAGTATGAAATGGAAGTGGTACGCGATAAAAATGATAACTGTATCATTGTTTGTGCTATCGAAAATATTGATCCTATGGGAATTCATACCGGTGATTCAATTACCGTTGCTCCGGCGCAAACGCTAACCGATAAAGAATATCAGATTATGCGTAATGCATCGCTTGCTGTACTTCGTGAAATTGGTGTTGAAACCGGTGGTTCAAACGTACAGTTTGGTATTTGTCCTGATACTGGCCGTATGGTTATTATTGAAATGAATCCACGTGTTTCTCGATCATCTGCTTTGGCTTCTAAGGCAACAGGTTTCCCCATTGCTAAAATTGCTGCCAAGTTGGCGGTAGGTTATACCCTTGATGAATTAAGCAATGATATTACTGGTGGTAAAACTCCAGCATCATTTGAACCTACTATCGATTATGTTGTTACCAAAATCCCACGTTTTAACTTTGAAAAATTTGCCGGTTGTGAAGACAGATTAACCACACAGATGAAGTCTGTTGGTGAAGTCATGGCGATAGGTCGTAATCAACAAGAATCACTGCAAAAAGCCTTACGTGGTTTAGAAGTGGGTGTAAATGGTCTTGATTCTATGGTTGATGTTACTCAGCCTGGCGCTAAAACTAAAATAATGCATGAGCTTCAAGAAGCAGGCTCTGACCGAATTTGGTATATCGGTGATGCTTTTCGTTTAGGTTTAACGGTTGATGATGTTTACCGTTTAACTAAGATTGATCGCTGGTTCTTAGTTCAGATTGAAGATATCGTTTTAGAAGAAGCTAAAGTTCGTGACGGTGGTATGAAAATATTAACGGACGAATATTTACGCAAACTAAAACGTAAAGGTTTTGCTGATGCTCGTCTTGCTGATGTTATCGGTGTGAGTGAAGCAGAAATTCGTAAAAAACGTCACAATGCTAATATTTACCCAGTTTATAAACGTGTTGATACTTGTGCCGCTGAATTTAGTTCAGATACAGCTTACATGTATTCAACATACGATGAAGAATGTGAAGCTAAACCAACGGATAAAGACTCTATTATGATACTCGGTGGCGGTCCTAACCGTATTGGCCAAGGTATTGAATTTGACTATTGCTGTGTTCATGCCGCGCTAGCGTTACGTGAAGATGGTTATGAAACTATTATGGTTAACTGTAACCCTGAGACGGTTTCTACCGATTATGATACCTCCGATAGACTTTATTTTGAGTCCATTACTTTTGAAGATGTATTAGAAATTGTTCGCATTGAAAAGCCTAAAGGCGTGATTGTGCAGTACGGTGGTCAAACACCACTTAAACTTGCTCGTGCGTTAGAAGCTGCAGGGGTGCCAATTATTGGCACATCTCCAGATGCGATTGACCGTGCAGAAGACAGAGAGCGTTTTCAGCAAGCCGTTGACCGTTTAGGTTTGTTACAACCTGAAAATGCCACGGTAACCTCGATTGATGAGGCCATGTTAAAAGCCGATGCAATTGGTTTCCCATTAGTGGTACGTCCATCTTATGTGCTTGGTGGTCGGGCAATGGAAATTGTTTATGACTTAGATGATTTACGTCGCTATATGACAGAAGCGGTCAGTGTTTCTAATGATTCGCCGGTATTGCTTGATCACTTCCTTGATGATGCTATTGAAGTTGATATTGATATTATTTGTGATGGCACCGATGTTGTTATTGGCGGTATTATGCAACACATTGAACAAGCCGGAGTTCACTCAGGTGACAGTGCATGTTCATTACCTGCTTATAGCTTAAGCCAAGAAATTCAAGACGTCATGCGCAAACAAGTTACTGATTTGGCTTTTGAGCTAGGCGTAATTGGTTTAATGAATACCCAAATGGCAGTAAAAGATAACGAAGTTTACATAATTGAAGTAAACCCTCGTGCCGCTCGTACTGTACCCTTTGTATCAAAAGCAACGTCAGTACCATTAGCTAAAATTGGTGCGCGTGTTATGGCGGGTAAATCACTGAAAGAGCAGGGCATAACGGAAGAAATAATACCGCCGTATTTCTCGGTAAAAGAAGTGGTTATTCCGTTTAACAAGTTCCATGGTAGTGATCCTCTAGTTGGCCCAGAAATGCGCTCAACGGGTGAAGTTATGGGGGTTGGCGATACTTTTGAAGAAGCTTATGCTAAAGCTAATTTAGGAGCAGGTGTATCAGTTCCTAAATCAGGACGCGCATTAATTTCTGTTCGTGATAGTGATAAAGTTCGTGTCGTTGAACTCGCTAAACAAATGGTTGCTTTAGGATATGAACTTGATGCGACTCATGGTACTGCCATTGTCTTAGGTGAAGCTAATGTACCTGTACGATTAGTCAATAAAGTACATGAAGGTCGTCCACATATTCTTGATAGAATTAAGAACAGTGAATACAGCTACATCATCAATACTACTGAAGGTCGAAAAGCCATTGAAGATTCAAAAGTATTGCGCGGCGGAGCATTGCGTTATAAAGTTGCCTACACTACAACTTTAAATGCTGCATTTGCTGCTTGTATGGCTCATGCTGCGGATGATAGAAAAACGGTAACGTCAATTCAAGAGTTGCATAAGCGTTGTAGTTAATTTATAACTAATTAACATAAAAGACAAAAATAAATAATCGTTATTTAAAGGTGGCATTTACTGTTAAAGTAAGCCACCTTTGCTATTAAAAACAGCACAACAAATAGGCATTACCGCTTTATTTGCCATAACGAATAATGGAATAAAAGGTTAAAGAATAAAATGAGTTTATATCCTATGACATTATACGGTGCCGATGCACTACGTGATGAATTACAACTTTTAAAAACAGTGAAACGTCCTAAAATCGTTGCTGATATTGCAACAGCACGTGAACATGGCGATTTAAAAGAAAATGCGGAATACCATGCTGCCCGTGAACAACAAAGTTTTTGTGAAGGTCGCATTCAAGAAATTGAAGGTAAGTTAGGTAATGCACAAATTATCGATATAGCTAAAATCAGCAATACAGGCAAAGTTATCTTTGGTGTTACGGTAAAATTATTAAATATTGATACCGAAGAAGAAGTGAGCTATAAAATTGTTGGTGATGATGAAGCTGACATAAAGCAAAACCGAATTTCGGTTAATTCACCAATTGCTCGTGGCTTAATTGGTAAAATGGTTGATTCAGAAATTGAAATCACTACGCCAGGTGGCTCTGTTGAGTATGAAATTATTTCTGTTGAACATTAATAATGTAGAATAATTGGTTGTTTCCGAGCTGTTATCTCGGAAATTTAGTTATTTAAATCCCAAAACTTATGGTGAGTTTTGGGATTTTTTTATGTCTTTATTTAAGGTGTTCATTGACAAAATAAAAATAACAGATATGCTTATGTGATATCAAAATGATATCACATTTATTCTAATTGAATAAATTACAGGAGCGAATTATGATAAATACAGTGATAAAAGAAAAACTTGGGTTTTCGATAAATGGTTATATGATGTTTGGTGCATTGTTGGTTGTTATTGCCTCTATTGTTGGTCATTTAATTGCGGAGCAGATAAGTTTTACATTTTTTTCTTCAATCGTAATAGTTATTTTTATCTTGCCGGGCTTTTTTATTATTCAGCCTAATCAAGGTGAAGTGATGACCTTATTTGGAAGCTATGTCGGCACAGTGAAGGAAAATGGTTTACGTTGGACAATTCCATTTTTTATTAGAAAAAATATTTCATTACGCATGCGAAATTTTGAAAGCAATCAAATGAAGGTTAATGATAATCACGGCAACCCTATTGAAATAGCCACGGTAGTTGTTTGGTCTATTGACGATACTGCTGAAGCCATGTTTCAGGTTGATGATTATAATAGCTTCGTTACTATTCAATCTGAGTCTGCCCTGAGAAATATGGCGGTCAGTTACCCTTATGATCAACATGACGGTGATGAAGTTGCATTAAGAAGTCATCCTAAAGAAATATCAGAAGCATTAAAAATTGAAATTCAACAACGCTTAGAAAAAGCGGGTGTTAAAGTGCATGAAGCGCGTATTACTCATCTTGCTTATGCGCCAGAGATTGCTCAAGCGATGTTACAAAGACAACAAGCCTCGGCCATTATTGCTGCTCGAAGTATGATAGTTGACGGTGCTGTGGGTATGGTTGAGATGGCATTAAAACAGTTATCAGAAAAAGAAATCGTTGATTTAGATGAAGAGCGTAAAGCGTCGATGGTCAGTAATCTATTGGTGGTATTGTGTAGTGATAACAGCACACAGCCGATTATTAATGCAGGCTCAATTTATTAATAGTCAATAGTGATTTAGAGTAACGATGGTAAGGAATTATTGTGGCAGCCAAAAAAAGTTTTCCACTTCGTATAAATCCAGAAGTTCTGGCAGCAGTTCAGCGTTGGTCTGATGATGAACTCAGAAGTGTTAATGCGCAAATCGAGTATGTATTACGTGAAGCTTTAGTTAAATCTGGGCGAGTGAAAATTGTTCAAAAAGTCATTACGGTTGTTGAAGACGTTGTTCAAAGCCCTGACGAAACTAAAAAGTAGTGTGTAATATACTTGTGAAAAACCGTAAAGCAACTTATCTAGACTAGGATAAGTTGCTTTGTTCAGTTAACCGTTAGCTGACCTAATCGTTCCATAAAATACGCATAGCTACTCGATTAAAAACATTATAACCACGTACTTTAATAAAAAACCGACCGCCTTCAGCTTCCATAGTACAGCTTTCAACATTACCTGGGTTAGATTCAAAACAGTCGTTGTCTTGTGCGGTTGGAGCGCTACCCTTTTTAACCCATAAATCAGCATCCCCAGTGCCACTCCATGTTTGTACCCACAAACCTGTAATATTGTCTGGTACATCAACCCAAAATAAGAGCTCTTGATGATATTCACCATTTAATTCCCACTGAATATCATCGTTACCTATTTCAATACCTTGTGCAGGGGCACGTTCTACATAATTAGCTGTTAGGGTAACATCACTATAGCTATTATAACCGCGAACCATTATCGAGTAGTTACCAGAACCGGTAAGTGTACAAGACTCATTGTTACCGGATAACCATGGTCGACAATCAAAATTATCAAGTGATGCAATACCATCGTATTTTACATAGAGATCAGCATCTCCATCGCCATCACTTATTGAGAAGGTAACATCACTTGCATTTTCTGGTGCAAGGAAACTAAATAATAGTTGTTCATTTTGTGCAGCACTAATTGTTATCGGAGTATTTTTCTCTAAAGTTGGTGCCGATGGTTCGATTAATGCGATTGCTTCTTTGACTGCCTCTTCAGCATTTAGTAGTCCATAACCACAGATTGGTCCTTGGGTATTACAGGTAGTAAAATTTTGGAATTGATTTGCAGTTGATTTTATAATGTCTTCGGTTTGATCTGGAGTAAGTAAAGGATTCTTTTCTAACATTAACGCCACTACACCTGCTACTTGTGGAGCAGCCATGCTAGTACCACTTTTAAACGAATACCCCGGAGTTAATGGGCCATCTAAACCAGAGTTTATTGTTGCTATTATACTGCTACCTGGAGCGGTAATATCTACGGCGCCATTAATCGCTGAGTAGTTCGAATAACTGGCTTTATCACCTGAATTATCGCTTGCAGCAACAGTTATCACCCCATCACAGTTTGCAGGGGATTGTTGTGATGCATCAAGGTTATTGTTACCAGCAGACACTACAACAGTAGTACCTTGTGAGCGTGCATAATCAATAGCCTCCTGATAACTTCCACAAGCACTTGAACCACCTAAACTAAGGTTAATCACTTTTGCAGGTTGGGTATTAATAGGAAGATTAGCGACCTCCTTACCTACGGCCCAATAAATGGCATCAATAATATCAGAGCGGTAACCTGAGCCACATTTCCCTAAAGCTCTTACATGAATAAGGTTTGCTTCTGGTGCAATACCAACAGCACCGATATCGTTATTCATACTTGCACCAATAATTCCTGCGACATGAGTTCCATGCCAAATACTATTTTTACCTTCACAGTCAATGCCAGTTCCTGGATCGTGTGCATCGGCGTCTCTTGCATCACCATCAATTGATTGAGCAGTGTAGCTGATCATATCGTAACCATTAATACTACGTTCGTCATAGTCAGGATGATCGGTAAAGCCGGTATCTATTATCGCAACATTTACATCCCTACCACGAGATAAACCCCAAGCAGCGATAGCATTAATACCTCTATAGCTGTTTTCAATACTGTACATGCTAGCGGCATAATGATCATTGGGTAGTGTATGTGCGTTAACAATATCATCTTCTTCGATAGCTAAAACCTCGCCATTCAAAGATAAATCGTCTATTAACGATTGCATTGACGAATATTCACTCGCTTCGATAAGTAAATCACCAGAGGCAAGTTTTCTTTTATATTTAATTTTGCTTTTACCCGTTAATGAAATAGGGTTTAGCCTTTGTTGTGCAGCTTGACTGACATTTAAAGGTTTTTTGTTTTTTAATTTAACGATAAAGCGCTTATTTACTATTTTGGCCGACTTTACTTCTTTAATAGCTTGTATAAGTGTTTGATTATTTTCTGCAGATATTACAGAAGGGGTTAATGCTGTGCTTATAGCCGTTGCTATCATCATTTTTTTAAACATTGTTGGTACCTAAAATTATTAATTTCCGTTATTAAAAATTAGTTTTGTTAAAACTAAATGTTATTTAGATGACATGTTTTTTGAATTGAAATGTTTGAGGCCTATATCCATTGAATTACAGACTTCCATTTCTATAATATGCTTTTTAAAAGCAGCCGAATATTAACTTAAATATACATTGTATTTCAATAGGTTATGGTTTTGGGTGGGTATGCAGAAAAATGAAGGATTTAGTTACTTTATCTTTCAAACCTTAATTGACTTTAGAGTTAGACAGTGGTTGAACTTTGATCAAAAGTTGCTTGTCTGTTGCCCTTAATTTGATCGTCTAACGACAAAAGATTTATTTAGTCATTTTTTGATGACAAAGTTGAAAATTAATTAATAATTTTCATTTCAGTCAATTGGTATTGATTTAGGATTATTATTCACTTTTGTAGCAATAAATATTTAGAATATATTTGATTTAATTACTATATATCAAATAATTAGTTAATTAATTCAATGAAGAAGCAACTAGTTAGGTGATTATGAAACTAACTGGGAGTGTATGAACGATTAAAGCAGGGGGCTGATGTTTGAGAAAATGAATTCAAAAAATCAACACGCCCTAAGTACTAGAAAGTATGCCTAATATAAAAGCCGAGTTCTGAACAAAAGTTTTGAGCAGAGTTATGTATTAAAGCTTAGGTATATGAATTTTCTTTTCTTCAGATTGGCGATAAATTACTAAGGTTTTACCAATCACTTGAATTTTAGTTGCATTGGTTTCACGGCAAATAGCTTCAACAATTAATGCTTTGTTTTCACGATCGTCAGAAGGTATTTTTACTTTTATTAATTCATGGTGATTAAGGGCATAATCAATTTCAGCGACTACCGCTTCAGTTAATCCGTTATTTCCTAATAAAACTACTGGTTTAAGAGGGTGTGCAACACCTTTTAAGTGTTGGATTTGTTTTTTATTTAAAGTCATTAACAATTTTCGTTACAAGTTAGCTTGAATTAACACTATTTTACCCTCATCTAGTTTGTAATACTAATATAAAGCACTTAAATGTTTATTTTTTGAATCATCTTTGCTTCATTTGTGATTAACATTGATAGTTAACTTGAGTAATACAGAGAAAAATGGCTAAAAAGAAATTATCCAATAGCAGCACAAAATGGATGCAAGAGCATTTTGATGATGAATTTGTAAAAAAAGCGCAAAAATTAGGCTTGCGCTCTCGTGCAGTTTTTAAACTTGAAGAAATTAACAAGAAAGATAAACTGATCAAACCGGGCATGAAAGTGATTGATCTTGGAGCAGCCCCTGGTGGTTGGTCTGAATATGCGGTAAAAATTGTTGGTGACAAAGGTCAAGTGGTTGCTTGTGATATTCTTCCTATGGACTCTATTGTCGGAGTTGATTTTCTTGAAGGCGATTTTAGAGAAGAAACGGTATTAAAGGCATTGTTAAACCGTATTGATGGTAAAAATATCGATGTAGTTATGTCTGACATGGCAGCAAATATGACAGGTAATGATACAGCAGACTCTGCTCGTAGTATGTATTTAGTCGAGCTAGCATTAGAGATGTGTAAGGACGTTTTAAAGAAAAATGGTTCGTTTGTAGTAAAAGTTTTCCAAGGAGATGGCTTTGAACAGTTTATGAAAGATGTTCGTGTTGTCTTTAAAGTGGTTAAAACCCGTAAACCAGAATCTTCAAGAGCAAGGTCACGTGAAGTTTATCTGGTAGCTACTGGCTTTAAATTGTAGTAAATTACGGTTCAGTGAATGGTTTAATGTTACCTAAGTACATTTTGGTCAGAGCAAAGGAATGGTTTTTCCATTTTTTATAAAGTTTTTTTAAGTAACTTTTACAAATAAAGTTACGAATTTCAAGAGGTTGTTAAGTTGAGCGATATGGCAAAAAATCTTATTTTATGGTTAGTCATTGCAGTAGTACTGATGTCAGTATTTCAGAGTTTTACTCCTGATACGGCAAATGATCAGCAAGTTGATTATACTCGTTTCATCCAAGATGTCCGTCAAGGGCAAATTCGCGATGCGAATGTTGGTAGAGATGGCGTAATAAAAGGCACAATGCGAAACGGTAATAGTTATATTACTGTGATTCCCGGTGCTTATGATCGCGATTTAATTAACGATCTTGTTAAGCAAGGTGTTAAAGCTACTGGTGATATGCCAGAAGAAACTAGCTTTTTGACAACCATATTCATTTCTTGGTTCCCTATGATACTCCTTATTGGTGTATGGATTTTCTTCATGCGTCAAATGCAAGGTGGTGGCGGAAAAGGGGCTATGTCTTTTGGAAAATCAAAAGCCAAGCTACTTGGTGAAGATCAAATTAATATTTCATTTGCTGATGTTGCTGGTTGCGACGAAGCTAAAGAAGAAGTTTCTGAGTTAGTTGATTATTTAAGAGAACCGACAAAATTTCAAAAATTAGGTGGCCGTATCCCATCAGGTATTTTGCTTGTTGGTCAGCCGGGTACTGGTAAAACGTTATTAGCTAAAGCCATTGCCGGTGAAGCTAAAGTGCCTTTTTTCACTATATCTGGCTCAGATTTTGTTGAAATGTTTGTTGGTGTTGGTGCTTCTCGTGTTCGTGATATGTTTGAACAAGCTAAAAAATCAGCACCGTGTATTATCTTCATCGATGAGATAGACGCGGTAGGTCGAAAACGTGGTGCTGGCCTTGGCGGTGGACACGATGAGCGTGAGCAAACACTTAACCAAATGTTAGTAGAAATGGATGGTTTTGAAGGTAATGAAGGTGTAATCGTTATTGCTGCAACTAACCGTCCTGATGTATTAGACCCTGCATTATTACGTCCTGGTCGTTTTGACCGTCAAGTAACAGTAGGTTTACCTGACATTCGTGGTCGTGAGCAAATCCTTAAAGTACATATGCGTAAAGTGCCATTAGGTGATGATGTTGTCGCATCGGTTATTGCTCGTGGAACACCTGGTTTTTCGGGTGCTGATCTAGCAAACCTAGTGAATGAAGCCGCATTATATGCTGCACGTACATCACGCCGTGTTGTTAGTATGGCGGAGTTTGACCAAGCTAAAGATAAAATCATGATGGGCGCTGAACGACGCTCTATGGTAATGAACGAAGCAGAAAAAGAAATGACAGCATACCACGAAGCAGGTCATGCTATTGTCGGTCGTTTAGTACCAGATCATGATCCTGTTTATAAAGTAAGCATCATTCCACGTGGTCGTGCCCTTGGTGTAACCATGTATTTGCCTGAGCAAGACAGATTCAGCCACTCTAAAGAACATTTAGAAAGCCGTATTTCATCATTATATGGTGGTCGTATTGCTGAAGAAGTTATTTACGGCGCCAATAAAGTATCAACGGGTGCTTC
>JALJPB010000007.1:0-59593 GCA_022969175.1 Colwellia sp.
TATCAGCCATTGAAAGTGGCGCCTTTGATAATGAAATCATTCCTTTTATGGTCAAAAGTCGTCAAGGGAATACCCTTATTACCACCGATGAAGCGCCAGCTGCTGTGCTCAAAGATAAAATATCTTCATTACGTCCTGCATTTGCCAAAGACGGTACGATTACTGCCGCTAACGCATCCTCTATTTCTGATGGTGCTGCTGCACTTGTTTTAATGAAACAATCAACTGCGAAAGCAAAAGGGTTGACTTCGCTGTGTAAAATAGTGGCCCATGCAAGTTATGCACAAACCCCAAAAGACTTTACCTTAGCACCCATTGGCGCGATTAAATCCTTATTAACAAAAGCAAACTGGCAAGCAGATAACGTCGACTTATGGGAGATTAATGAAGCCTTTGCCATGGTTACTATGGTAGCCATTGATGAACTAAAATTAGATGCAGCTAAAGTCAATGTTAACGGTGGTGCATGTGCTTTGGGGCATCCATTAGGCGCAAGTGGAGCACGCATTGTAACAACATTGGTTCATGCACTAATTAATCGACAACTTAACAAAGGCATTGCGTCATTGTGCATTGGTGGCGGCGAAGCAGTAGCCATTGCCATTGAGCTAAGCTAACGTAGCAGCGAACTCAAGAGTTAACGCAATAGAGAAACAGGGGTGAAAAATGGAAAACGGTGAACAAACAAGACGACAGGTTATGGGTGACGACTTTGTCGATCGCGCACTAAATAACGCAAATGATTTTAACCAACCAATGCAAGATTACATTAATGAGCACGGTTGGGGATCAACCTGGCAACGTAAAGGCTTAGATCTCAAAACTCGCAGTTTAATTACTATTGCTATGCTCGCCGCACTTAAAGCTCCCCAAGAATTAAAAGGCCATATCCGAGGGGCATTAAACAACGGTGCATCGATCGATGAAATACAAGAAGTCTTATTACACAGTGCAGTTTATTGTGGTGCACCTGCCGCTCAAGAAGCTTTTCGAGCAGCTAATGAAGTATTTAAATAGCGATATAAGCGCTACAAAAAAATAAGGCTCATTTTTCAGCTTAATATATAAAGGTCTGTAATAAACAGTTAAAGATTCAACTTTTAACATCACAGTCCTTTATTATACTGGCTTAATTTAAGGATTAACCATAGCAATATCATTTTCAGCGCTTTCAATATAACTGCGATATTCATCAAGAATTTTTTGCGCTTTATCTTTACCACCAGATAAATCATTGAGCGCTGTTCGCCAAGTTATATTGTCGGGACTAACATCCCAAGTCATGTCATTAATGCCGCCATTCATGTGCCAAACGACTAATAAATCATAGTCACCTGTCGACATTTCTAAGACCAATTCAGGAGGAGAGGTTTTGGCTTTTTTAGTGGCAGGTTTAAAGTGATCATTAATAATTTTTAACGCATCCGACCTTTTACCAATTTTAAAATTAATTTTAACGACATTCTTCCACATGACACTGTCGTCAAACCTTTTAGCATCTTTAGCAGATGTTAAAGGTGTGTAAACTAACGCAATGCAGCTTAGTCCTAAAACAATTATATTTTTAAGCATCATCATTTCCTTATATTTATTAATCTCGCACAAGAAGGAACAATGCATTTTTACGAGCTTTCTTTGTACAAGTACAATTAAAAACTACTATGTTTTTTTTACTATCCATCCAGAATTAACATCATGCAAAGAAGGATAGGCCTAAAGCTAGTTTACGACTGAGTAATAATCAAATAGCCAGGCAAAGAATATGCTGACCCCATCAAACAATAGCGAGTTGTTTATTAAAAGGTAATGACTTAGGTTATTAATCGTATTTCTGTTAACCTAAATAAATAAAGGATGAGCGCTAAGTAATGGATACCAATTTTATTAAGTTATTGCCCACTTGTGCGGGTTAAAATACTCCACGGCTGCGTTGTTCTCAATCCCGATAGCCAGCTATCGGTCAATCGAGCGCCTTGCCCTGATTTATTTTCCCTACGCACAACAAGATCACAAATTTAATCAAACTGGTATTATTATGGACCCAATTACAGAATTAACAGAAAAGCTGACCAACCCTACAATTTCTGTAGACAATAAGTTGATTGAAATTTGCCAAAGAACTCATCAACTCATTGAAGGTGCTGACAGAATTAGCTTATGGAGTTTTTCCCAAGGTCTTAACAAAATCACTTCATTATTATCTTTCGATACCAATTCTGGTCAATTTACTTCAGGGCAAGAATTATCTAGAGATGACTACACTGAATATTTTGATGCCATAATAAAAAATGAAGTCATTAATGCGCCACGGGCACGAGATCACGTTTTTACTCAATGCTTTAATGAATCATATTTTGAGCCACTAAAGATATATTCATTACTTGATTTTATCTTGCATAACGACTTCAAACCCATGGGAATAATATGCTGTGAGGGAGTCGGCAAAGTTAAGTACTGGTCAGGTGAAAATATTGAAACACTTAAACGTATAGCCAACATTAGTTCTTGTTGTTTTCAACAGGGAACTTAAACACTAACTACGTTATCAAATGAGTTATAGCTCACCTCCATTGCTTTGAACGCCTCCTACACTTCATTTTTTAAGCTTTTATAAAATCTCCGATTAGTTGATAAGTTTGTTGGCACTCACTTTCAACTAAACTGTCAAGCAGCATAAAAGCGTGTATCATGCCATCAAACGAATGATGTTCAACACTAACCCCTTGCTTAAGTAAAGCGTTTTTATAGGCAATACCTTCATCCCTTAAAGGATCACAGCCAGAGGTAAATATAAGCGTTGCAGGCATGTTTTCATCCATAGCCATGAACAGCGGCGATACTTTATTTCTAGACTCGCCACTCTGAAAGTAATTATCAAAGTACCAAATAACTTTTTCTTTCTCTAATAAAAAACCTGTACCATTTTCATCAACCGAGGCACAGCTCATGGTGTAATCTACACTCGGGTAAATCAATATTTGTTTATCAATTTTTATTGAATCAACTTTCAAATTATTGCTGACTAATGTCGTACATATCGCACCACCACCACTGTCTCCTATAATCATTAATTGATCATTAAAACTAACTTCATTTAAAATTTCTTTATAATGCTCTAGTGCATACTGACAATCATTATTACCTAAGGGATAAGGAAATTCCGGCGCTAAACGGTATTCAACAGCAATGATGATACAATGCCCTGCTTTGGCTATTTTCCGGCTAACAGCATCATACAACGCAATACTACCGCACATATGTCCACCGCCATGATAATGCATAACAACAGGAAGTGCTTGTTCTGGCGCGGGGCTATAAACACGCACTTTAATGCCATGATTATCAGCATCATTGGTAATTAACTCAGTTTCTTTTGCATAAGCTAGCTCAGGCCCCTCGCCAATGAACAGGGTTAATTTTTCAAGGTTCCTACGCACTAATTCTGGTGTTAATTGCACACCATTTTGTTTAGCTTCAGCTGCGGCCAGATTAACTTGCTCAATAAAGCCCTTTAACTTCTCTGAAATTATCCCTCGCATTAAATTGGTTCCTTATCAGGTATTCTAGGTTGCGGCTTAGCCGTTTCAGGTAAGAAAAAACTACCGATAAATGACGTGCTACTGACAATACAAATTAAAGCAAAAGCTACCCTATAGTCACCCTGATTAATATCAACCAACTTACCAAACGACCATAAAACAATAGTGCCAACCAGGTAGCTGATAGAGTAAAAAAGGCTAAAAATCACCGTTATTTTTTGTCCGGTCATTTTCGGCAGTTCATGAGGAATAGTTACTAAAGCTGTCACCGGAAAAAAAATGAAAAAACCTAAGGCCATCGCAGATAATGTTTGCATTATCTGTGAAGAACTAAATGATAAACCAACTACTGTTAATGTAACTATCAACCCTGACCAACGAATAACAGGTATACGCGCAGCAACTCTTTTACTGTAAATAATACCGGCAATGGTGCCAACAATACCGGCACCTATCACTAATGCACTTTGGCTAATACCCGCTTGAGGGTAAAAGGTGAATAAACAAATATAAAACGCTAATATTCCCGAGTAAGTGAGTGCGTAAATCCAATTGAATTTGTCTTTCAAACCATCAAGGTAAGAGTAATGCTGCTCTTGTACCAGGGGATGTGATGATTGATGATTGGTTTTTTCTTTCGTACCACCATCTTTATTTTTCACTAACAGCCAGGCTAAACTTAAGACCATACTGGCTAAAGAAAAGACTAACAATGTATTTTGCCAACTTCCCGTTAAGGCATTGAAATTAGCCATTTGCCACAAAATAATTCCCGTTCCAACATTAAAAGCAACCGCATTAATGCCATTAATTGTAGGACGCTCTTCAGGTTCAAACCAAGCCATCACGATGGGATTAAAATAAACAATCATAAATGCCCCACCTAGGCCCATTAAAAATCGGCTGATAAGTAATAATTCATAATTAGGCGCTAACGGGGTAAGTAAACCTATTGAGATCAATACACCTGATAGAAAAAATGCGTATTTAATGCCTATTTTCAATGCAAGCCAAGCGGCGACAAAAGTACCCACTATTTTTGCTAAGGTTACAGCACCACTGATAAAGCTAGCAGACGCTAAACTATCAACATGCATTGATGACATAATTTGGCCCATACTTGCCGTACCACCCACCCACGCCATAGCAAAGAGGGTGTAACTAATAAAAACAATAAAAGCAACGAGGTATTTGTTGCTGATAGTCAGAAAGTTCATAGAGATAGCTTCAATGTTAAATGAGTACTTTCCATCAGCTTAACTAAATGACAAATATTTTGATGTACTACCTTGGTGCACTGCGAATAATTTTTTACCATGGTATGCTGCTCCTTATTCACCAATCAATTTCATTAAAGCAATGACTTAACTAGGGGCATTATTTGTTAGTTTGGCTTTCTCTTGATACCTGGTTAATTACCTCCTTATCCATCATTTATTTATTACTTCTTTTTGTCGTTGCTTACTGGGGACAAAAAAATGCCGATAAAAACTGGCTAAATCAATCTTGGGTTTATGGTTTATCTATTGGGGTCAGTTGTACTTCTTGGGCTTTTTACGGCACCGTCGGTCAAGCGGCAACAACCGGCGCTTGGCTAGCGCCCATTTATATCGGCACAATATTATGTTTTGTCTTTGCTTGGCCGATGTTCTTACGAATATTGCGAATAACTAAACAACAAAACCTCACCTCTATTGCTGATTTCATTGCTTGTCGATATGACAGATCGCCATTAATTGCTGCTACCGTCACTTTAGTTGCTCTGTTGGGCACTATTCCCTATATCGCTCTTCAACTAAGAGCTATCAGTAAAAGCTTTGATTTACTCACCGGCTCTTACCAATCAGGCATTAGCACCACTTTTGTGGTTACAGTCGTACTGATGGTCTTTAGTATTTTATTTGGTGCCCGCCAAGTTGTTATTAATAAACAAAATCAAGGTCTGGTATTAGCGATTGCTTTTAGTTCGATTATTAAACTTTTTTCGTTAACAGCCATAGGTATCTTTGCCACTTTCTTTGTTTTTGATGGTGTTGGCGATCTATTAGCGCAAGCAAAGGTTATTAATGATACACCAAAAACAAGCAGCACTTATTTTGCTATTTCACAAGCACTACTGGGCATGATCACCGTCTTTATCTTGCCACAACAATTTCATATGTTGATGATTGAAAACCACAATGAAAAAGAGTTAAGAACAGCTCGTTGGTTATACCCTTTATATTTAATTCTTATCAATTTATTTATTTTACCCATAGCCATTGCAGGGCAAAATTTATTTCCCGGTGGCAGCGTCGACGCCGACACTTATGTGATCACCATTCCTTTATTTTTTCAACAAGCATGGCTAGGAGGACTGGCATACATTGGCGGTTTAGCCGCGGCAACTAGCATGGTGATAGTAGCCACTATTGTTTTAAGTACTATGGTAACAACTGAAATTGTTAACCCGTTATTATTACGCTACAACAGTTTTCTCTCTCAACAGAAAACCCGATTACCGAACGTATTACTAAACATACGCAGACTTGCCATTGCCTTATTATTATTACTGGCTTTCGCCTTTGAGCGAGTGCTCGATCAACAAAACCATTTAGCCACTATCGGCTTATTATCTTTTGTATTATTAGCCCAGTTAGCACCGATGGTAATCGGTGCATTATATTGGCGAACTGCAACATCGAATGCTGCATTTATCGGTCTTGTTGTCGGCAGTATGATTTGGCTTTATAGCTTATTATTACCAACTTTGATGCCAAATGAACCTTGGGTCGTTAATGGTCCCTTTAACTTATTTTGGTTAAAACCAGATGCACTGCTAGGATTATCTATTTTTGATAATATTACTCACGGTTTATTGATAAGTTTACTCGCTAATAGTGCTTGTTACGTTCTTATCTCACTGTTAACTCACCGCAGTGTAGGCGAAAAACTTCAAGCTGAACTTTTTATTAATAAACAACAAGTTTCAATTGAAAACAACCTAAGTAACAAGGATTTATACCAATTATTGCAGCGATTTGTTAATCACGATACCGCGGAACAATTATTACAACTTTCAACTGATAAAAAAGCCAACAATCAAGTTGCAGATAATGAATTGATTGATTTTACCCGTTTGCAGTTGTCCAGTATTTTAGGTTCAGCTTCAACACGTATGGTGATGAAGGCAGCAACTAAACAACAAACTATGCCATTGGAAGATGTTGTTAATATTGTTGATGAAGCAAGCCAATTATTTCAGTTTAACCGAGAGCTATTACAGGCAGGGGTTGAAAACATTGAACAAGGTATTAGTGTTATTGATGCCGACATGCGCCTTGTCGCATGGAATCAACGGTATGTAACCTTGCTAAATTACCCTGCTGATATTGTTAAAGTAGGCACACCTATTGCCGATTTAATTCGCTATAATACTGAGCAAGGCGTTATTGTTAGCAATCATATTGAGGGAAATGAAAACAACGCATTAATCGAACGTCGATTAGCTCATATGAGAGCAGGCAATAGCCATTACTTTCAACGAGAAATGCCTAGTGGCATCGTACTAGAAATTCGTGGCCAAGCAATGCCTGGAGGCGGTTTTGTTAGCACATTCTCTGATATTACCGAACATATTAAAGCTGAAAAAGCACTGCAACTAGCCAATGAAACTTTAGAAAAAAGAGTAGCCGAACGCACCACCGAACTCACCCAAGCTAAAGCAGAAGCTGAGGCCGCCAATAAAAGTAAAACTCGTTTTCTCGCTGCGGCAAGTCATGATTTAATGCAGCCGTTCAACGCCTTAAGCTTATTTACTTCTGTGCTTAAACAAAAAGCCCAGGGTACTGAGTTAGCTGAAATTACCAACAACATTAGTGACTCATTAGTTGCCGCCGAAGCATTGCTTTCAGATTTAGTTGAAATATCAAAACTTGAAGGTGGTTCACAATCAGTAAATGAGTCCACTTTTGATTTGGATGATTTGTTAACCCCTCTTGCTCAAGAATTTAAAGTCATAGCAAAAAATAAAGGCATTTCTTTTTCTTATCAAACTTGCCACTGTGCCGTTGAATCAGATAAAAACCTATTACGCCGTATCGTGCAAAACTATCTCAGTAACGCCTTAAAATACAGCCCTAAAGGTCGAGTCGTTCTTGGCGTTCGCCGGCAAAAAAACACCGTTAAAATTGAAGTTTGGGATAATGGGCCAGGTATAGCTCAAGATAAGCAACAATTAATATTTAAAGAGTTTGAAAGGCTATCAATTGATCAAGACAAACCCGGATTAGGCTTAGGTTTGGCTATTTGTAAGCAAATTTCAAGGCTAATTAATACACCAATATCTCTCAATTCAACCCTTAATAAGGGCAGCTGTTTTCAAGTACAAGTTCCTATTAGTGTTTTAAAAGAGACTGACAAGATAGATAAAATATTCGATGACTCGAAAACTGCACATATTAAGCCGGCTGAGCTTTCAAATGATTTAATTGAAAATCAGGTCACTATCTTAGTTATTGATAATGATCCTCTGGTACTAAAAGCCATGGTTTCGTTACTAGAAAGTTGGCGCTACAAAGTTATTTGCATTAGTGATAAACAAGCTTTTGATCGATTACTTTTTTGTCAGTCACCCATGTTAATCATTGCCGATTATTACCTAGACAACCAAGTTAATGGTGTTGATTTAGTACAAGGCATTATTAAAGAAAATCACTGGCAAGTTAATTGTATAATTAACTCAGCCGATCCTTCTGAAGCTGTACGCCAACATACCAGTGATGCTCAATTTAGTTTTATTCGCAAACCAATTAAACCTTTGGCACTGAGGCGGTTAATAAAACAATTAACATAGAATGTATTTCTTTGTGTAAATAGGTAATGGAACAGATTTTTCATACTGACAGAGCTCTCTGACTAAGCACAAGGCGAAATTAAATTTTAAATTAGTTAGCGTGTTTCGCAGTAAAGATTACCAATTGTTGTCAGATCGTACAATTACTTCACTTGATAATCTGAATTTGATCATTGAAATATTTTTACTACAATATATGAACAAAAACAAATTAATTGTGAATTATATTATCAGCATAAGGATATTTAAATGAGTGAATCATTATTTGACAAAATTGGTGGTGAAGGCGCAGTAGATGCAGCGGTCGACATTTTTTATCGTAAAGTATTAAATGATGATTCCATTGCTCATTTTTTTGATGATACCGATATGGATGGACAAATAGCCAAACAAAAGAGTTTTTTAACCATGGCTTTTGGTGGGCCAAACGAATATACCGGTACCGATATGAGAAAAGCCCATGCACCACTCGTTGAAAAAGGTCTCAATGAATCTCACTTTGGTGCGGTGGCAGGACACCTTCAAGCGACGTTACAAGAATTGGGCGTGCCTGAAGAATTAACCAATGAAGTGATGGCTATTGCCGGTAGTACTCATGATGATGTATTAGGTCTGTAGTTTCAGCGCCAAACATCGCTCAAATTACTATTAATTAGCAAACTATTGATTAGAAACTATTTATTAGAAACTATAGGTTAGTAACTAAGTATTTTGATTTTTAATAATATCAGCTATCAGGTCAAAAAAAACGAAAGTGTCTTGGAATGCTTACTTAGGTGTGAGCTAAAAATAGATTACTCTTGTAAAACAGGCAATTGCCAATCTTGCCTGCTTAAGTCAATAGCAGGCGACGTAGATAAAAAAGCACAAAAGGGATTAAAACCAACAGCTATTGAACAAGGATTTTTCCTCGCCTGTCAGCAGCAAGCTGAAGCTATTCAAAAAGCAGAATCAATTGACAATGAACTTATTTTTAGTCACGCCAGACTCGTTAATAAACAACTGTTTTCTAATGATATTTGTCAGTTAATTATTGAGCCGGTAAGTCCGCTCTATTATCATGCAGGTCAGTTTATTAACCTCAAAAACTCTCAAGGTATCGTCAGAAGCTATTCAATCGCTAATATTCCAAGTGAACAACAATTAATTGAATTACATATTCATAAAAAAACCAACGGTGCGATGAGCCATTGGCTTTTCAATGAGTTTAATGTTGGTGATAATATTGATTTTCAAGGTCCAATTGGTGAATGTTTTTATACTTCAGAAAATAAAAATAAGCCAATGATACTTATTGGCACAGGAACTGGAGCCGCGCCATTAATTGGCATTGTAAGGGATGCATTAAAATCCGGCCATCAAGGTTTGATCTTGTTCTACCATGGAGCCAGAAATATTGAAGGGCTTTATTTACACGATATGTTATCTAATTTAGATAAAAGCCATTCGAATTTTAATTATCTGCCAAGCATTTCCCATAACGATGATTTACTATCAAACCTAGGATCGAATGATTCTGCAATAAAAATTGTCGTCGGTCGCTGTAACGAAATCGCAATTAAGAAATTACAACCAACACCACAGACAATACTCTATTTATGTGGCAATCCAGAAATGGTTAATACTACCCGAAAAAAAGCGTTTTTAGCCGGCATAGCATCAAAGAATATTTATATTGACCCCTTTGAATACAAAGATTTAAGGAAATCTGAAAGGTAATACATTTTTAATATCTGCTAAAAAACAAGTTCGCGAGTAATTCAATAGCATGGAAAAATTGATTCATCAAAAACGCTTGATTTATATAAATATCTAGACCTCTAACTTACAGTTTCTCACATTTCTTCCACATTTTTTAAACAATACAGCGCTATTATGGCTTTCAATAAAGGGCATAATATCATCAATTTTTATCAATTCACGTTAGAAATAGGTAGGCACTATGCCGATAAAATTGAAATGTATACTTGGTCTTTGTTCTTTACTTATTGGTGGGTGTAGTCAACTTCATCATATTCATATTGGTGATATAGACCAATCACAGGGTACGTTAACTCCATTTACTATTGAGGTAAATGAACTGGGGTTTGATGTTGCTAGAACAGCAGAAATAGGAGCAGAAGTAGCAAAGTCTGCCTCGACCAGTGAAAACTTGGAGTTGGTGGCCTTGATACTAGCGATAAGTAATTTTGGCCCTAAAACAGGTAACCCTGTTTACAACGATGCTTATGCTGACCAGTTGATCTATGAAATTGGTAAAACGTGTGCAAGTCAAAAAATAACTGGATTAACGTCAGTACGTGAAGCAACCAAAGTCGGCCCAGTAAGTGGCGAGGTTGTACGTATTAAAGGTTACTGTATTAACTAAATTTTAGGAGTTTTCCATGTTGAGAAACACAATATCATATTCATTATTTGCACTTTTACTGACTGGTTGTACGGGTTTAAATACCGTATCAATGACTCAAGTTCCAGCAAAAAGGGATAACATAATCACGACTAATTCATCTAGCTGGAATTTTATAGGAATAAATTTTAGCAATGCTTTTGCTGATCAAGCCATAGAAAATCTGAAAGCACAGTGCCCAACAGGAAAAATTGAAGGGGTATATACCAAGCACCAAACTACCGGCTATATCCTTGTGTTTAAGAGAGAAATAATTGTATCTGCATACTGTAATGAGGTGTAGTGATGAAAAAGCTATTTTTGTTGTTTTGGCCAGTAATGCTTAGTGCATGCACAAGCAGTATTCATATGTCACAAATGAATGTTGCCAGTAATCATAGTGAATTTGAGAGTGACGAAGTTATTGAAATTGAAAAATCACAAAAAATCATCCTCGGCTTTGTTTATGATACTAATTATGTTGATCAAGCTTATAACAAACTTTTACTTACATGCCCGAATGGAACATCGATGATTAATGTAGAGTATTTAACTAATCATGGATTTCTCAGTTGGACAGATAAAATACGAATTAAAGCGGTTTGCAAAAAGGCATAAGCAGACCACTGCATATTTCTAGTATTATCAAGTAACATAACCACCATAATAGTGGTTATGTTACTTAAGATTAATTCCCCGAAAAGACCAGTACCTGTACTGGCAACAATAATGCCTGTAAACGTAAGATAATCGCATGGACAAAGCCAACAGCATCAACCATATGGTAATAAATGAACTCTGACGTACCCAGCTCACCACTGGCTATTAACTCGTGATGATAACTGTACGCATTAGCAAGGCACTTAGTTCCAGGGACGACACCATCAAGGCCACCTTCATATAACGGTTTCAGTAATACTGTCAAAGTACCTGGTTTAGCTCTGTCCTGAACATCAAGCAAAGTTTCATTGGTTCTCAATTGTCCGCTGGCTATTACATTTTGAATGCTGGCAATTTTCATCGGGATAATGGTGAATGGTTTGGACAAACAGGTGATTTCAGCATAAGTACCTACTTCTAGAACGCCAGCAGCTAACTGATTAAAACCCGCTTGCACACCTTCTTTTCCAGAAGCTAAGCCGTTAGTCGGCACTATGATACCCGCAGGACGAATCATCGGATTGACAAAATCTCCAGGTTGTAAGGTAAACTGCTGCAATTCACCATCAATATGTGCATAGACTGTACGTTTACCTTCTTCAACAATGGCAGAATTTAATACTTCTGTCGCACTGGCTTTTTTTGCCGGTAATATGGTATCTATTGTCGCTTGTGCTATCGCTTGATTTGCCTTAGCTGCGCTTTGTCCTGCTTTATTTATCGCAACAGTATCAGCCAATTTTTGCACTTCACTGGCACTAATTAAATGTTGGCCCTGTAACTGAAGTTTCTTTTTCCTGTCATATTCATTTTTAGCGCGCATATAGGCACTTTTAGCTTGTTCAACACTACTTTTGGCGACGTCAAGTTGAGCATAGGCGGTAGAAAACTCGGCCTCTACTTCTTTTATTTGCACTTCTGCTCTTTCAATTGCGGCCATTTGTGATTGATCATACATGCTAAAAATCGCCGTTCCGGCTTTTATTTGTTGATGATTCTTAACAAAAACATGCTGAACTCTGCCACTTTGTTCCGGTAATATTGATACGGTACGGAACAAGGGGCTAGCGTTGGTGGTTGATGGGTGATAATAAAAAATCAAGGTTACTAGCGAAATCGTTAATATAATACAAGCTGATATTCCCCATCGTAGTTCATACCACATAGTAAAAAATGTAATCTCTTTCCCCCAACGTTTACCTTGACGGTATTTCCGAAATAAATAATCAGGCAATATGGTGAAAAGTGAACATAAAATAACTTCTAACATGTTAGCACTCCTCCTTGGTATCAACTTTATCTACGACATCCGCTGCTAACTTAGCTTTTTCATTCTTAGCGATTATTGACAAAGATCGGGCAATAGATTTTAACGGTGATAAAAAATCTGGCAATTTAATTACCGCAACGACCAAAGCAGCCACCCAAAATACATTATTGTGAGTAAATAGTGCCAAGATAGTTAAAATTGAAATGAGTTGAATTTGTGTATGGTTTTTGCCATGGGCAATATGTTCAGGAACCGCGTGTAACTTAAAGTATAAAACGCCGCCAATAAGCACCATGACTATCAGGGTAATAGCGATGCCAATCATTAAAGGATCACCATCAGCTCCTGCCAAATAACTTGGTATATGTTCAGTTGTCATTAAATTGTCCTTTCTTTATTGTCATAAATACACATCTTCTTTTAGCCTACTAATCAAATACCTTAGCATAATCCAGATCACAGTTAACAATTTTGACTATAGCTAAATTAATTCTACCTAAATTAAGGCGTTATCATGCTCGAGTGTAGAATGTTTTAATAAAAAATGGAAACTTCATCACGGTCTAAATCTTTTGCTCATCTAACCAATAATAAGTAAATTGGTAAACAAAAAAATTTCACCTTTAATAAATTCCATTAATTAGACATTAGTTAATGTTGAGCTTTTTTTGTCGCTAGGCTGATGTTATGGGTTAATATGACAAAATAGTTGTAGCGAACATGAGTTCACTAGCATTCCCTCTTGTTGAACTGTTAGGGATTTAGTGAGATTACTCATCTTTGGAGTATTGATGAAAAAAGTAATAGATAAATTAGCTTGGCTTTATATTCGTGACGGTAAACTATTGAGTGCCCGTTCGAAAGATAAAAAACTTTTCTATATCCCTGGGGGTAAACGCGAAAAAGGCGAATCAGATGAGGAAGCCCTTATACGCGAAATTAAAGAAGAAATATCAGTAGATTTAATTCCTAATTCAATTAAATATGCAGAAACATTTACCGCTCAAGCTGATGGTAAAAATAGTGACATCATTGTTAAACTAACCTGCTATTTTGCTGACTTTCAAGGAAGTCTGTCTCCAGATGCAGAAATAGAAGAAATAGATTTCATTGCTTATCATAACAAATCTCTTTGTTCTGCTGGCTCGATTAAAATTATGGATTGGCTTAACAGCCAAAATTTAATACAGTAAATAATAAATGAGGAGATAAAATGTTCAGTCATATTATGATTGGTGCAAACGACGTTCAAGAATCAAAAGTATTTTATGATGCTATATTAGGTGCACTGGGCTATGAGCCTGGAGTAACAGATGAAAAAGGCCGCTGCTTTTACTTTACTAAAAGTGGTGTTTTCGCCATCACTAAACCGATAAATAACGAACCAGCTTGTCATGGCAATGGCTCTACCATAGGTTTTACCGCAAAAAACACCGAGCAAGCTGATGCTTGGCATGCGGCAGGTCTCGCCAATGGTGGTATTGCCTGTGAGAATCCACCTGGGGAGCGTGAAGGAGTAATTGGCAAGCTCTATCTTGCTTACCTACGCGATCCTTCTGGTAATAAAATATGCGCTCTGCATAGGTTGGGTTCTAAATAAAGTCGGAAACTGGAATTATTATGTTTAGGTACGAAAATATCTTTCAAGAAATTTAAGTTACTTTGATCTAGAGCGGACACGGTTGAACAACCACATTGAGTTAACAGTCTAGATAACGGACGTTCCCCATAGATTGAAACATATATTTTTTTGATGGAAGTTTTTGTCATTCAGGCTGACAGACAACTAAGCCAGCTAAACGGTCATCGAAACTTTAAACCAAAAGGACAGCCACAAACCGGACATTAGAACCATAACATTGCTAAGGAATTATAATAATACAACAGCCACTAAGTTGGCTAATATTAACTTGTTGGATAGTGAGCCAGGATTGAGCGGCCTTATTTGCAGCAGGACGGATAACTAGATACTCAATATTCAGGTTATCCATCATGGTTTTAATTTCATCGTTAGGTTCATCTTCCCATATAAAGAGTAAATCACTACTGTTTTCTGACAAACTAGATAGTTTCGCCCATTGCCTGCTGTTAGGAATTTCATTGGGCTCCCAGTGTAAAGAGGTGCCCGTTAATTGATAGCCTTGTTTAAAATACTGATAAACAGGGTGTGAAAAAACCAATGTTTTACTTTGAAGTTTTGTTATTTGCTCTTGGTAGCCAAGATCTAAAGCAACTAGTTCGCTAATAAGCTTAATAGCCTTGAGTTTGATCGATTGGCTGTGCTCAGGATATCGCTTGGTTAATACCTTTATAATGTTCTGAGCTTGCTTTTTAGCTAACTTCATATCCATCCAAGTAGTAATAGCCAACTGATCATGGGAATGATCACCCTCAGGTCCGTGACTATGACTTAAGCTCGTGTCTAATTGTATAAGTTCACTTTCAAGCCCAGCCAAGGTATCAATTAATTTATTGTCCGCTATTGATATTTTAGTTAACCAAGGAGAGTAATTATCGCCATTCAAGACCAACAAATCTGCTTGTTGTAAAAGTAAAATATCATCAATATTGGGTTGCCATTGAGCGGGATCAATTCCTTTGGGGATTGGTAAGTTTACTTGAGCAAAATCCCCAGCTAATTGTTGAGTAAAATAATACAGTGGATAATTAACGGTAGTAATTGAAATTTTATTTTGCTCTGTTTGTAGTTGAGTTTGCTGTTTACCACATGAAATCATGCAAAAACTAACGAATAATAAAACAACAAAAATTTTCATTTTTAACATTTAATAACCTTAAGAAACAATGATATTTTGTATTAGCGATATGCCATATTGATTAGTTAACACAGACAAAACAACGGCGAGTAAACTGCCAAAAACTATCACAGTGATGACTTCTATAGCCATAATAAAATGAATTTGTTGTTTGCTTGCGCCTATCCGGGCTAAGGTAAAACGCTCATTTTTTCTTAACTGTAATGACAATGAAAACACTAAAAAAGCAACAACACCAGTGGCTAAAGTAATAATAAACATACTGGCAATGATGTAATGGCTGACGGTGAAAACCGTACTTAATAGCTCTTTAATAACCTTTTTGCTACGGACAATTAATAACTGTGGTTGCTCTGTTTTGTACTGACCTAATAACAATGTTTCGGCTTTAGTTGAATGAGGCACAGGTATGATGGCGGAAATGGGGTAATCCGCCGAGTTACCATGAAAGTGATAACTGCTTAAATTGTTCGCTGTTATTTCGTTATATTGGCGTAAAGAAGCGTTAGCTATAATATTGTTTTCTTGTACTTTTAAAATACTAGCTTGTGACTTTGTTGTCGTTAAATCTTGGTGACCATGTCCTAGTCCTTGAATAACCCAAGTAGTTTTAACATCAACAAAAATAGCCTCATCATCAGAGCTGAAACTAGGTTTCAATAGCCCAACTACTTTCATTTTTAATGGATAAACTCCCGCTAAATCAAATGCACTTTCAGGTGAAGATATAACAAAGTCACCTAGAGATAGGTTCATTTCTCTTGCTACCTTACTCCCCAGAACAGCCTCTCCTAAAATGGCAATAAAACGGCCTTGAGCAAGCTCTAATTGGCGATAGGAAAAGTACTGATTATTGGTACCAACAATAGGGTGATTTTGCGCATTAAAACGATAATATAATGGGATTGCATTTGCCAAACTGCCTTGCTGTATTTTTTTTACCTCACTATAAGGAATTGTCTTTTCACTTTTAGCGCGAAAATAGAGGCTGCCTAACGCTAACTCTAATGGACTGCCATTTGCGCCCAATACTAAGGGGGTTTGTTCCGCTCGAGATAGTAGCTGTACCGAGGTTTGTTGCACTATGGTATAGATGGCAATAGGCAACCAAATAACTAAGGCAACGGCACCAACAAGCAGCATTAACTTTTTTCTGTGATGGCGAATGTATTGACCACTGATATATAAGATGTCATTCATGAGCTTTACCGCTCTGTATTAATAATTCCTTCATATCTAATACACGATCAAAGTGGGTTAATAGTGAGTGGTCATGAGTGACGGTTAGTAATATTCTATTTTTCTGTTTACATTCTTCTATCAGCTTTTGCAGTACGGTAAGTTTATTTTCAGGATCTAAGTTACCTGTAGGCTCATCTGCTAATACTACTGAAGGCTCAAGTAATAGAGCCCGACAAACAGCAACTCGCTGGCGTTCACCCTGAGAAAGTTCGACTACATTGCGCGATAATTTATTGTACAAACCCAGATGTTCGGCAATGGCCTTTGCTCTACTTTTTATTTTTGCATTTACCACCGTCTGTTTGGATAAACGTGCCTGCAATAGAATGTTATCGAAAACAGTCAAATAATCCAACAGCTCAAACGATTGAAAAATCATACCTATATGGTTTAATCGGTAATCTCGACATTGCTTTTCTGGCATTTGGGTAATGTTTTCTTCGTCAATAATCACATTACCCGACTGTGGTGTTAATATTCCGCACATTAAATTAAGCAAGGTTGTTTTGCCTGAGCCACTTGGCCCAACCAGAGCAACACTTTCTCCTGGGGCAATGCTAAGCTTTTCTATATATAGGTTCAATGCTTGCTCAGGATAACTAAAGGCCAGTTGTTTTATTATCATGGTCACTATTGAACTCGCTCTTCCTGTAATACCGTCATAGCTTCAACTTTCCAAGAATTATCTACTATGGCAATAGTCAACAACGCATGGTAGCGGTTTTTGCGCTGATGAATATGACCCCAATGTCCAACCGAACCATCCACTAACCAAGAAGCTTCGACAACAAATTCATTATCACTTTTTTTATCTTTTATTTTAACGGAATCTAAAGTGACGTTTTTCACTTTAGCCCTAGCGCCCCCTTGGTTAGCTAAAATTAGACCTTTTTTAGTCTGCAAATAAATGTCCGTAAGCAAATCACCTGTAACACTTAAAGCTAATACATCATAAATATCATTGTCGTCACGGTAATCAAATGCCCGGTAGATGTTATGCAATAGATCCTTGGTAATAAGCTTGACCCGCTCATCAGAGGTAATATTGCCCTTAGCAAAAGCCCATATACTTAAATTGCCTACTAATAAAATGCCGACAATCATTGTGAGCTTTTTATTGTTTCGATTGCGATTTTTCTGTCTGAGCCAATAGATTAAAATCACGAAAAATAAAATTAATACGATGTAGCGAACTTTATACAAAGTACTTTGCCAAGCTGAGGCAGGCTTCGGTACATCCATCAGAACGGGAACTTTGGGATGTTGGATAACGTTATCCCACACTAGGGTAGGTATTCCTGCATCGATAAGTGATGGCATCGGCCCAAGTTCATCTACGGCAGATACCGGGACTTGAGCTGTTCTTTCATCCCATAAATCCCAATTCATGGTTACCCGTTTAGGCAAGGTGCCATTACGCGGAAAAATAAAAATAGCACCAACAATTGCTGAATCAACGTCAACGACCTCACCTTGGGGAATAACACTTGAACTGTTTAACGTACGTGCTAAAAAATTAATGCTTTGTAATTCGCCTTTAACCGCAACACCATCGATTAACACTGGATGTTTAGTTTTAAGAAAGTCACCAATCTTATCCAATATAACTTTCTGCTGTGTCGGTGTAATGGTTGTGCTTGTGGCATTGGCTAATCCTATATCAAGCCACCGTTGAATATCTTTAGGTCTAACAATAATTTCTTTACGCACTTCGAAAGGCTCTATGTAAAGAAATCCACTCATCGGAGCCCAATACTGTCTTTTCATTGTCAGGGAATCAAAATGGCTGTACCAGGCATCTTGCCAATCTAAGTTTAGTGCGAGGCCAGTGGAAAGATAACGAAAATCATTAATTGCCACATTGTTATGATAAGCAATAAAACCTATGCCGGCATCTTTTGGCGTTATAAAGGTGAGCTTCGTTGGTTTTATTCCGTCATTAAAAAAATACACTATTTCTACAGCTAAAACTGTAGGTGCACCTTGCTGGTTCGCCAACGGCAAGCCGGTGATTCGGTCTCTTAATATACGTTTGGCGGTATCTAACGAGGTAAGTTTGGCTGACAAAAGTTGTAAATGTTCATCTTTCAGGGCAAGTTGCTTAGTGAATAAGAGTCCTAACCTGTCCGCCCAGGCCATTTCACCATACCCCATTTTTTTATATAGCTCATCAGGTAATAAGTTTTTAAAAGGTTCGATTGAGCTAACCTCAATTTCAAGGTTCAGCTTTACACCACTATCATCAATGTAATATTGCGCAATCGTTGTCGCTTGCATTGATTTGTTAATAACTACGGCATCAGCGAGGGCTGAAGAAGAAAAAATGATAAAATAACAAAAAATAAAATGAGCAATTAATCGATTCAAGATAAAACCTAAATTGTACAACTTGATAGAGCTGTTTATGAGGTAATTTGCTAATGATTAGAGCAAATTATGTTACTGATTTAAAGACATTATCATAAATAGAGCATTAAAAGCACTGAACTGTTGCAGTTAGGTTAACTCGTAAAATGAGGCACAAAACGAATCATTATACTTGCTAACTAAATGATAACTATTATTAATTGCAAAATAACGTCAAAGGGTTACACTCTTATTGCTTTATTAAAAATTACAACTGATTTATTTGGATTTTCCTTTCTAATTTTAAGGAGTTTTGAATTTATCTAACGATGAAAAACTATGAAAGGGACCTAACATGACAACTAAAGTTGGCAAGACGTTTATTGCTGCGATATTTATTGCTGGCATTGGCGCTGGAGCATTTTTTACTTCTAATCCAGACTTAAACCCTGTTACTGCTGCGATACCAAATGCAGAAGCTAAATCAGCAGATGAAATTTCACCGGTAAAAGCCCAGATGTCGGATTCTGTTTATTATCCCGGCACTGAAGATCTTGACCCCGATGAAATGCGTATTATTGCTTTGGGAACAGGCATGCCATGGCCTCGTGGCTCTCAAGCCGGACCAGGTTTTTTGGTTGAACTGGGTAATGGTGATAAATTTATCTTCGATATGGGTGAAGGTACCGTTGATAATCTAGTGACCTTGCAAATTCCTTGGGAATATTTAGATAAAGTCTTTATCGGCCATTTACATGGCGATCACTTTGGTGACTTAGGTGCATTATTTATTGGTGGTGGTTTAGGTGGCAGAACAGGACCGGTAAGAGTTTGGGGTCCAAATGGACCAACGCCTGAGTTAGGCACTGCATATGCACTTGAGCATCTTGCAAAAGCCTTTACTTGGGACAAAGCCAGTCGTCAAGGATATGTTGACGTTCGTGGTTTTGAATTTGAAACCCATGAATTTGATTACAAAAAAGTAAATGCGGTCATTTATGAAGAAAATGGTGTGGTAGTACGTTCTATTCCAGCTATTCACGCACTTGAAGGCCCGGTTAGTTTCATACTGGAATGGAATGACCTGAAGTTTGTCTTTAGTAGTGATACTGCTCCTAATACATGGTTTGATGAATATGCACGAGATGCCGATTTAGTAATTCATGAGTCGTTTATCCCTGCAATTGACGTGGTTAATGGCTTAAAAGCAGACCCTGAATCTGCCTTATTTGCCGGCACTCAGGCTCATACTGCTCCACAAGCCTTCGGTAAAATAATGAGTCGACTAAAACCAAAACTGGCGGTTGCTTATCACTTTTTCTATGACAATAGCACAGTGGTTAATATTCTTGATTCTATCAGACAGTCTTATACAGGACCGCTGAGCCTAGCTAAAGATTATATGGTTTGGAACGTGAAAAAAGACGGTATTCGTCAACGTATGGTGGTGGCTGATCAGGATAACTGGACACCGGAAAAACCTGTTCCTGGCATAGCACCTTTACAGTCAGACCGTGATGCGTTTGCCGCTTCTATTGGTATAAAAACTAGCGATCTGGATTTCAGTCAGGATACTTTGAATCATCGCCTAGATGTTGATGATGTGGTTGAGCCTATTTATATAGAGTTTGAAAAAATATTTGGCAGAAAGTTTAATTACCCAGACCCAAGAACTAAACCAGAAGATAAGTAGTTATTCGCTATAAGCAGAAATTTAAAGGGTTGCATAATTCGTTAGGCAGCCCTTTTTTATTGATAATAATAACCCTTTGACTAAATGTTTTTTATTATTAATGCGTTTTTGATTAGAGTTATTGTTAAATAACACACAGCTTGCAGTAAGAAGTACACATGACCTGTATGCTTTATTCGTTATTATAAGGGCATCAAGTAAACAACTTGCATGCAAATGACATATTAATTTCCATATGTAGCAAGTTAACGTTGCGCAACTTATAAACCTTTATTTGTTTACACTTTTTAATAAATAATAAAAAATAATTCATCATTCAAAAAGGAATAATTAATGTTAATTGTACTAGGACTATATTTTTTAATCATCTGGGCAATATTTTTTAAATTTAAAGTATTACCTTGGAACAAGGGATGGAAAATAACTTGTTATGGCATTGCATTGGCTATTGCTCTAGTTGTAATCGGGGCATTAAATTTTTACGTACCCTCATCTATCTCAGCAGTTGTTCAATCTCAAAGCCAACGTATTTATCCTCAGGTAATGGGGCAAGTAGAAACGGTTAATGACAATAAAGGCCTGCTTCGAAAAGGCGATATTTTAGTTACACTAGATGCAACTCCTTTTGAATTAATAGTCGCTAGCAGCAAGGCCAGTCTAGATTTATCTAAAATAAAATATGCCGATGCTCAAACGCTAGTTGAAAAAGGCGTAGAAAGAGAAAAATCTTTAGATATCTATAAAGTAGAACTGAAAATAGCTCAATCCCTATACGATAAAGCAACATATGATTTAGACAATACCGTAATTAGAGCTCCTTTTGACGGTAAAATAATTGCTGCTGCTTTAACGCCTGGACAAACGGTAGGCCGAACAAATCCTGTGTTAACTATGCAAAAGAGTGGTGAACAATGGCTTGCCGTCGTTATTGGGCAAACAGGGATGAGTAATATTGAAGTAGGTGATGAAGTTGGCATAGTATTTTCCTCTTCACCGGGAGATATTTACCAATCGAAGGTTGCCTCCATTTCATCAGGTTTGATACAAGGGCAAGTATTTGCAGAAGATAGGCAACGTCCTTTGGATAATATTTTAGCCGCTAGACCTGTGTATGGTTTGACAGTAATAATGCCGGAAAATGTACCGGAGCATATCAAACGTGAAGGTACAACCGCAGCCGTTACTGTATTTACCGATAAGGATAATCCTCTCAATATCTTAGGTAAAATTATACAGTGGATTGGGTCTTTGATTGCCTACCTCTAGTTGCTCAATCACATATATAGCCTAATTATCAAAAATCAGGCTATATATGTACAGTAATAAGATTGTTTCGATCTTTATTTAACTTCTACATAGGATTAGATCTATGACTGCATCTCTGCTTTAAGTAGTGATATAATTTCTAACTTATTATTGCCTTAACAGGTAGAAGTCATGTCGCAATGCTATTGGACTCAAAAACAACATGAATAACAAAACTCCCGTTAGCCCTGCTGGGCGAAGTTGGTATTTGCTTTTTTTCATCTGGGTAATTGCTACCAGTGGTACTTTAATCAGCTTATTTTTCAGTGAGGTAATGCAGGTGCCAATATGTGCATTATGTTGGTATCAACGAATCGCACTTTACCCCTTGGTCGTTATGCTGCCTCTGGCTCTTTTTCCGTATGATGCTAAGATCCTCCGTTATACCAGTCCATTAGTTATTTTCGGCTGGTTTACTGCGTTATTTCATGTCCTTGTGGTGGCGGGCATAGTGCCAGAAAGTATGCAACCATGTGTGCAGGGTATACCCTGCTCTGAAACACAGGTTAATTTATTTGGCTTTTTAAACATCCCCATTATGTCTTTAATAACCTTTACTATTATCGGCGTCTTACTCTTTCTTTCTAAAAAACAATTTACTGGAAATAACCATGAATAACAAAACTCTTTTTATCGGCGCAGCGCTATTATTTGGTTTAGCTTTTATCGCCTCGATAACCGTGTATAAAAGCCAGAAAACTTCACAGATAGCCAATGAAGCCTTACCGGCATTAGAGCTAAAGAATGCACCATTTAAAGGAGGCAGAAATGCAAAAGTTACCATTGTTGAATTTTTTGATCCCGCGTGTGGTACGTGTAGTCAATTTTATCCGTTGGTAAATAACTTAGTGAAAAAGTATCGTGGTAAAGTAAAAGTAGTTATGCGTTATGCGCCGTTACATAAAGGCTCTGAAGATGTAGTAAAAATGCTTGAAGCTGCTCATCTTCAAGGTCAGTTTTGGCCCGCATTAGAGCTGTTATTTGCTAATCAACAAGGTTGGGTAAAGCATCACGTATCAAATCCTCAAAGTGCCTTAGCAGGTATAACAACATTACCGTTAGACCATCAACAACTTGAGAGCGATTGGCAAAGTAGTAAAGTGGCCAAAATTATTGCTCAAGACGTACTCGACGGGAAAAAATTAAAAGTTCGTGCTACTCCCCAATTTTTCGTCAACGGTAAACCCCTTGTTGTTTTTGGTTATCAAGAGTTGGTCAACTTAATTGAAGAAACTATTGCTGAAGTGTATTAATTTTTATGACTTTATAATGTCTATGGGCATTACAAATACCAATAACCTAGACAACTAGACAACTAGACAACTACCGTAGTATTTTCAGCGCTGGTTAAATGTAATTGTTGGTAGGCAAGGCCTGCTAAAGTACGATTATTCACTTCAAGCTTTGCCAGTATTGCCGAAACATGTTTTTTCACCGTGGTTTCTTTAATATTAAGATCATAAGCAATTTGTTTGTTCAATTGTCCATCGGCAATGTAAGTTAATACAATATATTGCTGTGGCGTTAATTGCGCTAACTGTTTGGCTAAGTACTGATAATCACTCAATTTCAATTGGCTGTTGGTATTTTTAGCACTTTGGGGTAACCACTCTTCTCCTTCTAAAACACAATCTATTGCCTGTGAAATTGTCACTAAATCGGCAGACTTAGGAATAAATGCCGCAGCACCTAAAGCAATAGCTTTACGCATGATTTCAGGGCTGTCATCAGAAGATACCATGATCACCACAATATCTGGATAATGATTACGAAGTTGGCTTAAGCCGGTAAAACCATTATTGCCCGGCATATGAAGATCTAAAAAAACTATCTCTAAAGAGTCATTTTGTTCGACAACGGTTAACAAACTATTAAAATTATCAGTTTCGAGTATTTCTGTGGCAGAAAAACTTTCAACCACCGCTTGTTTTAACGCGGCTCTAAATAAAGGATGGTCATCTGCTATCACTACTTTTGGTTGGCTCATAAATAATCTCTCTTTACTTTCTCATTCAATGATGAAAAGAGCCGACATAGGTCGGCTATTTCCATAATAAGCTTTCTTTAGAAAGTATAACCGATAGTTAAAGCAACCGTCGATGGATCACCGTAATAAGCGATTAGCGTAGTATCACCACCAAAGCCCGGTAACCATGTACCATCTTCATCTTGGCCACCGGTAAAGTCGTATGCGCCAACCATATATTCTTCATCGGTAATATTTTTCCAATGCAGTGAAGCTGTCCAATCACCATCATTGCTATACCAGTTAAGACCAAAGTTAAGTAAACCATAAGCTTCTTGATTTAATCTATTTTGTATTTCAATGAGCGCATAGTCGCCACGGTAATAATAGTTAGCGTTAGCGACAAAAGAACCTATCGCGGTTTCCATGCTGTAAGAAACCCCCATGTTAGCCGTAATATCTGGCGTATTAGCGACAACATAGGTATCTGAAATATCGTCATAACCGCTGCCATTCCAACTCAATACTTCCGTGAACTCAGTATCAATATAACCTATGGCTAAATTAAAGTGTAAATCATCTGTTGCTGCATATTCCATTTCAAGCTCTATACCTGTCGCTTCCGACTGGCCAATATTACCTAAGCGCTGCTCAAGAATTGAAGGGTCTTCATTTGGCACAACACTGGTGTATTGACGGTCTTTATGTTCTAGCGCAAAAAGTGTCGCATTTATACGTAATTGATCAAACCACTCACTTTTTATGCCTATTTCAACAGAGTCGACTGTTTCAGGGTTAACCGCTGGTTCATTAGTTGACGCTCTAGGGTTAAAACTACCGCCTTTAAAGCCTTGCGAATAACTAGCGAATATCATCATGTCTTGATCTACTTGGTACTCTACGCCTACTTTTGGTGTGAAGCGGTTCCATGTTTTTTCGCCGTTTAATACTTCAGTCTGTAATATATCATCTCCACGTACGTAACCAGGAATCCAACCTGACTCTGGATATTCTATGGTGTAATATAGATCACTAGTTACATTGGCCGTTTTTTCTTCTTGAGTATAACGCCCACCTAAAGTAACTGATAAATCTTCAGTGAGGTTATATGACCCCTGAGCATAAAGGGCGTAACTTTCACTATCGTTACAACCCGCTTTATCTGCGGTAAGTGCCTGAAAAATTATGGCATCATAATGACCACAAGACTCTGAAGTAAAATAATACAAACCAGAAACCAAGGTTAAATCTTCTCCAGCATAGTTTAACTGAAATTCTTGTGAAAACTGTTCATCGTCATATATTGCTGGTACATCAAAAATTTGCAGAGGCGTATTATCAAAATCAATATTGGTAGGTGAATAACTTTCACGCGCTGCCGTTACTGATTTAATTGACCAAAAGTCATTAATGAAATACTCAGCCGTTAAACTCCAACCTTCATTTTCAACTAAATTAGTGGTCGGTAAGCTAGTATATGAGTCGTAAACGCTGTCTGGAACTGGCGCATCGGTAAGTAGACTTGGTAGAATACGGTAACCGCCTTTAGCATTTGAGTCGTCGGTAGTTTTATCGTAATTAAAACGGAAAAACAAATCGTCATTCGGTTCAAACTCTACGGTAATGCGACCGGCAAAAACGTCTTTATTGTAGTTCTCTCTATCTTGATTTGCTAATGCTGACTCGAGAAACTCACCATAACCGTCACGGGTTAAGCTTGCCAAGGCAAAGCCGAGATAAAGTTTGTCATCAATAATTGGTACTTTAGCCGCCACTTTATAATCTTGACGGGCATAATTGCCGAAGGTCGCTTCTAAATCAAATTCCATCTCGCCAGACATTTTTTTAGTGACATATTTTATCGCGCCACCTATGGTGTTTTTACCGTACAAACTTCCTTGTGGGCCACGTAAAACCTCGATACGTTCAACATCAATAATATCAAGCACTGCGCCTTGAGGGCGTGCTAAATAAACATCATCAACATAAATACCAACGCCAGATTCATATCCCCAAAGTGGATCTTGTTGACCAACACCACGAATAAAGGCAGTTAGTGTCGAGTTAGTACCACGGCTACTTTGCAAGGTGGTATTTGGTGAAAACTGTTGAATTTCAGTCATTACCACAATACCATTTTGCGCTAACTGCTCAGCACCAACAGAGGTCACTGATACCGGAACATTTTGCAAGGTCTCTAAAGATTTACGAGCGGTTACTTGAATACGTTCTAAACCTGAGTCATTTTCTACTTCTTTTTCACTAACTTCTTCAGCTGCAGTTGCAATGTTGGTCGTTAACGCGCTGGCAATAGCTAAAGCGAGGTAACTTAATTTTTTGTTATAGCGTTTCATATTGATGCCTTATTGTAATTATATTTAATCAGCTTGCTTGATATTTTTACTGATGCTAAAACTCTATAACAAAAATTTAAAAAAATAATCTGTACTATAGTAGTATACGCACTACTCATTGATTTTTATCAACTTTACCTAATAAAAACCAAAAATCGACTATTTCTTTTGCTGAATCTACTGAAGATTCAAGTAAAAAAGCAGATTCACTGTTTCGATTTCCCAACCTTGTATTAACACTTATCCCGTGACCAATCTCATCAATGGTTATTAACTTAACTAACGTCTCTTCTTTATTATTTAACCAGGAACGTACTTGAAAATCAGAAAACGAATGAAAGATTTCTTTACTATTATTTGATGTTAATTTAGCCCACTGCAAAGCTAAACTAGTGGCATTTTTGGGATTAACCACCACATCTTCATTACCCGTAATTACCAGTAATCGCGGCCATTGATGAATGGTTTTTTTTAACGGCTTAACTAGGGCAACTAATTCACTTGTTGATTGTGAAGGGCCATTTCTCATACATGATATAGCTTTAGCTAAATTATTAGCACAAGGGTACGGTAAGCCAGCAACTACTGCGCCAGCAGAAAACAACTCAGGATAATGCACCAACAACGCACTAGTCATAGCACCACCGGCCGACAAACCAGCAATATAAACATCGTTAACTTTTGTCTTAGTTTTTAATGTCATAACCATATTTTTAATCGACAGTACTTCACCTTGGTTTTTAAGGCTGTCTTGTTCAGAAAACCAATTAAAACAGGATTTAACATTATTACTTTGCTTTTGTTGTGGAATGAGTAAGGCAAAATTATGCTCTTTTGCAAGTTCAGCAAAACCACTTTGCATTGCTAATTCTTCGCCATTTTGCACACAACCATGTAATAACACCACAACAGAGCTAATGCTTGATTCTGGTTGATAATAACTTGCTGTTAATTCACCTGGATTATCACCAAAATTGACCAAGGTTTGGAATTTAGCAAAAGATGGGCTGCTAATAACTAAAGAAATGAAGCAATAAATATAAGCCTGAAATTTTAATGACATAATCAACAAACATTAAGTGAATAATGTTGAGATAATCTCTTAAACTCGAGATAAAAAGCAATGGTACTTTAGTCCCCTATAAAATTGCAGTACCACAAAGACCTTTACGATTTTAACAAGGGTTGCAACATTTGCTCTAAGCCATTGAGCTTTACTTCATACATCAAAGCCAATTGCTGACCAAGCTTACCTTCAGGAAAACCTTTTGAATGAAACCAAACCAAATAAGGTTCGGGTAATTGTAAAAGCTTTCTGCCAGCATATTTACCAAAAGGCATCGTTTGGTTAATCGCTTCAACTAACAATTTTTGATCGTTTAACATAGGTGGGCATTTCTATTTTGATAATGTTCGGAATAATAACGTATTCACCCGTCATTGACATAAAAATGTCACATACCGACATTATACTCTGCAAAAATTAACTATTTAACGCAAAAACTTAAATGCTTTTAAATGGAATTAGTGAAATTAACCCTTAGGAAATTAGTATGTCAATTATCCGCAAACGCAGTGCAGCCCCAAAAGCCTATATTCCCAATAATGCTCGAGATAACCAATACATAATTGCCCAGTTTAGCTTAACAGATGAACTACTTAACAAACTAACGCCGCAATGGACAAACCAAGAGTCACAAAAATATTTAGCTCTGTATCAAAAGTTATCACAGAGTTTTTTCGATTTATGCCAACAATTTGAAATAGACAACGGTTTATTTATTGCTAACGACAAATTAGCTCGAGTACGGTACAGCAACGAAATGTATCAATGGCAAACTAATCAGCAAATATTGTTTTATTACAATCCAAGTATTCATCAATTAACGAAAACTTTTTATGATGGCGATGTAAGAGCTAAAAAAGTAAACCTATTGTTTTTAGCGTCAGGAGAAGATATTCGATTAAACTCAGCAAGATTTCACGCAAAAATAAATCAGCTTTTAACGGCTTTGTTTAAAGGCATTGATCTTGACTCATTAATGGTTAGATTAAGAGATCATCAGCATCTTACTTATGACTTGTTTGCCAAACAAAAAGGCTCTTCCGAATCTGTTGCTCATAAGCTGCGCCAAGTAACAAACCGTTACGCAAGTCAGCAAGTGAGTTTGCCACTAGATCATAAAGAAATCACTTACACCGTTGTGACTATACCCGTTACTAATGCACTGCTAAATCTCGCAGATATTGATCCTCAGTCTCCCGATCCATACAACCCACTTTATACCATGATTACCGATGCCTTTACTGTGGCGAGTAAGCACTTTAACCTAAATAACGGTACGCTCATTGCCAATGGTTTAGTGCCCATCGTTCGACTTAGTATTAATGAAAGTATTGTAAAGGAAGGTGAGCTGCAAATGTTAGGCTACAATCCTGAAAATACTCAATGTGGTATGGTGAGTAAGTGGGATGCCAATCAATTAGTTGATCAGGTACAAGTTATCTTTGTTGCTCAACAAAATGAAAAACATGAAGCTGGATATGCACGATTTCTTAATCATATCGAACAAGCATTACGTTTGATGGTCACAGAATTAGAACTGATACCCGAGAAGGATCAGATCACTGTTCGTTTCCATCAGCACATTGCTTACAATATTTAACCTTAAATACAGAGTGCTTTAAAATTCAATATCAGGCCGACAATTACCCAGCATTATTACAGTGCTGGGCATTGCTGTAATTTATCTTGCAAGATTCTTCGGTGCATAGATAACTGCCGTGCAGTGGCTGAAATATTGCCATCGTTATATTTTAATACTTGCTGAATATACTTCAATTCTACTTGCTCAGCCGATAATTTTTGTTCGTTATCGATTCTTTCATTTACGGCCTTATTCTCAACTGACTTATTTTTATAGTCCTCTTTTCTTTACAAATACTTCACATTAACAGTGTAAGTGATGGCAAATCGTCGTTAGTTTTAATTTTTATTATAAATACCAATAAAACATCTAGACATCTAAACGTCCATACATTATTGTACACTACAATGATATGAAGATATTTACAGGAGCCTTCAATATGACAACTAACATCTCTAATACCGCTAACATTAATCAAATAACTTTAGCCGGTGGTTGTTTTTGGTGCATTGAAAGTGCTTTTAATAGCGTTCGAGGAATTATAACTGCTGTTTCTGGTTATATGGGCGGTCATACCGACAGTCCTAAGTATAGAGACATCATTACCGGTCAAACAGGTCATGCAGAGGTGGTACAGTTAACCTTTGATGAAAATCTAATATCGGTCAGAGAACTTTTTGAAATATTCTTTACGCTGCACAACCCTACTCAGCTTAATCGTCAAGGTAATGATATTGGTACACAATATCGCTCTGCAGTATTTTTTCATAATGACAGTCAAAAGCAATCAGCGGTTGAGATAATTAAAGAAATTGATCAAGATAAAATGTGGCCGAGCCCTGTGGTAACTGAAGTTACAGCGCAAAGCACTTTTTATTCTGGTGAACAATTTCATCAAGACTTCTTTAATAAAAATCCAGAAAACCCATACTGCCAAGCCTTAATTTCACCTAAAATGGCAAAATTCAAACAAACATTTGTTAATAAATTAAAGTAACCAAGGATAAAAAGTCCCCCTATAAATGAAGTTAGGTTAGGTTAGGTGAAGCTAAATAAATTTAATTTACCCTCCCATGAATACAAATTACGTTAATACGTGTCCTATTAGTCAATAATTAGATTTTTAGTTAGCCTTAGGATTTTTCATGCGTATCATTTTTTTACTGGTTTCATACTTAATTTCAACCTCTCTATCTGCAACTCAAATTGCTGAATCAGAAAACAACATCAGTCCATTACTCAATGGTCAACAAATTCCTTCGGTGATTACTACCACAGTAGACAATCAAAAAGTTGATTTGTTATCGCTAATAGAAAACAAAAAAACAGTGTTATTTTTTTATCGCGGTGGTTGGTGCCCGTTTTGTAATACCCAAATGGGGCAATTAAAAGCCATTGAAAATGAGTTAACACAACTTGGCTTTCAATTAATGGGGATTTCAACAGACTCTGTTACCGATTTAGAGAAAAGCATTAAAGACAAAAAACTCAACTATCAATTGGTTTCTGATTATCACTCAAAGGTCAGTGAAAAATTTGGCTTAGCCTATTTTGCATCACAAAAAGTTACTGACCGGTATTTAGCGATGATGCACTTAACCAACCCTTTGCAAAAAAACAAAGCAGGTGATCAGCGCCTAGTATTACCAGCACCGGCCATTTATGTTGTCGATGACAGCGGCTTAGTACAATTTAGTTATGTAAATATTAATTATAAAGTACGGTTGGATGAACAATTATTACTGCTGGCTGCTAAATTGGTTAAATAACGTCAGCATTAATTAAATAGATTAAGGAGCGTAATCCTCCTTAATCAACAAAGACAAATGAAAGGGATTTACTCAATAACACAAACGACGCCCTTAGTTATAATAACCTAGTATCAATCAATACTTCGCCAGTAGTTGAGTCATAAAAAATTGAAAAATCTGCTTGTGCGACAAAAGTATATGTACAAGTATTCGCACTATAAGTCACTTGAAAATCTTCAGTTGTATTTGTTGCGACAGTAGGGGAATTAGTATCTAAAATTGCTTGCCAAACCGATATACAATCAGCGGTATTATTAAGTTTGGGATCACTTTCAAAAGGAAACCAGCTTTGTGCCGGCCAGCCAAACGAATTAATATCCATTAAATCATCTCCTGAGCCATAAAGATCAAGATTGTCCACTGGACCCTGATGCCCTCCTGCTAGCCACTTTGCATGAGCAAATGAAATACCTGTTTTAAATGCACCACCCGTGCCTGAAACAACACCGGCATTGGCATCACTTTGTAAATTAATAAATTTTGGCAACGCGGTTGCTGAAAGAATGCCCAAAATAACAATAACTAACCTGAGCTAGGGATAATGAGTGCTTGATGTTTCTGTAAAATCAACAGCTTATATTGATACATAAAAACAATAATAAGTTTAAAGGTGCTATAGACTCAATCAATGTTTCAATTTATTTAATTATCAAGGCAAAACGTTTATCAATAGCTGGCTATTTATCGACGTTTTAACGCTGAGAATTGAATAAAGGGGAATGTTGAGCAAGTGCTGCTTATCTCGAGCTCAGGTTAACTACCACTAATTCAATTAATGTAAAACCTTTCGTTAATTTCACCACTTATTTCCTGACTGTTGATTGAGCATTGCTGCTATTGCCGCAAAATATGCCATATTTCTGAGAACAATTACAGCTAAGCAGTAACATTATAATTATCAGATGATTAGCCATATTTTTTAACAAGCATTTTTAGTATTAAACATTTGGCTGAGGTCAATAAACAAGGTCGCAGGAAAGACGTATTCGGTGCGGGCGATATTGTGTGATTGTGTCTTTTTCTGCGTTCTCAGATGGTATTTGAACTGACATGATAACGGCCTAAATGAACTTTATTTTGCATCAAAAACATAAAAAAACAATATTTGAACTGGTCGAGCTGTGCTACATACAGTGCTCACACCAATTGCGTCAAATATATTATCATACAATATATTTTATACTATACTATTTATTCCTCTTGCTTTATCATAATCTTTACGAAATCTTTACATTACTGTCGATATTTCGTACTTAAAATAAAAAAGAACGATATATCTTTGATTTTCACAAGTTGTTCAATGGAATGGATCGTAGTACTTGCTAAAAAGCAAAAGAAACTGTCATAAATAAAAATAAAATAGGGAACGACCATGACTCTCATCAATAAAAAATTAATGAGTCTGTCCATGTTAATGGTGTTAACCACATCATTAACGGTACATGCGGGTGAGCAAAACCCCAATAAAACTTTTTCAAAAGTGAAAACTGTAAAAACTGTAAAAACGAATAAAGTAACTCAAAAAGTTTCTTTCTCAAAAAAATCAGTAAAAAATAACATCACTAAAACGAATACTTCACACTTTAGTGATGCGACTCAAGTTTGTGCCATTGAAGACAACGGTCAAGACTGGTCAAAGTTACAAAAAAAACTTAGTAAAGAACTCAAACGCTCTGCCGACAAAGCTAGAAAAAATCAACTGGTAAGTCGCAGCAGTAGATCCCTCTCTTCTGCTATACAGCAAGCTGATATAGGTGAAGGAAATGGCATCGATGGCCGTTATTATATTCCTGTTGTATTCCATCTATATGGTGAGCTATTTACTTGTGATAATGCCGAAGAAAGTTGTTTAACCGATGAAAAAGTCATTGATGCCCTAGAGCGTTTAAATGAAGATTTTCGTGGCACCAATACCCAAGATGGTCCTATCGCAGAACAATTTCAAGCCATTCGTGAAAGCCTAAATGTTGAATTTGTTTTAGCGAAAAAAACACCAAGCGGCGAAGTAACCAATGGTATTGTTCGCCATCTTAGTGAACAAGCCGGTTACGGTAACGGCAGTGGTGCTGATGAGCAAATTGCTGCTGATGCATGGGACAACTTTAAATACATGAACGTTTATATTATGAACGATTTGTATGATGATGGCAGTACGAATAACTCAGGTGTTGCTTGGTACCCTGATCTATCAATGACGCAAGCTAATACCTCTCGTGTTGTTTATAACGGTTGGTATGTCGGTGACAACACCGATGAAAACTTCCGTTCGGTATTAACTCACGAATTCGGCCATTGGTTAAACTTACCTCATACTTTTGCCACAGAAAGTTGTTCACTAGAAAATGAAACCTTTTGTGGTTTAACCGGTGATGGAAGTTGTGATACTCCACAAATGTCATTATCTACCGACATGTATGACAATTCATTAAATTGTCTTGGTAAGCCAACCAATACTGAAAACTTCATGCATTACACCAGTAATTATGCAATGTTTACTCAAGATCAAGTAGCGCGTATGACCGCTGCTCTACACGGCGATGCCCGAGGTAGCCTTTGGTCAAATGAAAACTTAGTAGCCACAGGTTTAGGCGAATTTACCAGTAATGCAGATCATCCTTGGGATGGTATTTCAGGTATTGATACTATGCCTGAAGGTGAAATGTTAGCGAGTTTTGATAACCTTTCAGCAGACAAAGATGCGATTGATACCTTTGTTATAGATGCACCTAATGGTACTCAAGCATTAGCATTTTACTTATCAGGTTTTTCTCAAGATCCTGATATGTATGTTGCAGCTGGCGAAGCACCTGAATTATTAGCAGACGGTACTTGGAAAACTGATTACACCTCTTTCCAAGCCACAGCTACACCAGAGTTTATTGGTATTTTAGGCCCTAAAAACAATGAATCTTATCATGCTGCAGTTCATGCGTTTAGTGCGTACGACAATGCTAATTTGCAAGTTTTAGCGGTTGAAGATCCATTACTAACTGAAGGTAGCAAACGCTACCACGTGATTAAACAGGGTGGCTTATGGTCTACAGCCGGCGTTTCACCTAAAAACTTCAAGTTTACTATTCCAGAAAGTGCTGAAAAAGTGGTAATTGTTTTAGCCGGTGCTTACGGTGGTGATCCTGATATGTATATTAGCCAAAATATGCCTGTTGATATGGAAACAGCTGACTGTAAACCGTTTAGCGCAGCTAAATTAGCAGAGTATTGTGAGTTTTCTCAAGGTGGTGAATTTAACATCTTAATCGACCCATTTGCAGAATATTGGGACGCCGAGTTACATGTATATTACGAAACGAGAGATGTAAGTAACCAACCTCCTTTTGCCAATACTAAGCCAACGTATCAAGCAATGATTGACCATGAGGTTCATTTTAAAGGTGACTCATCAGTTGATGTTGATGGTGAAATTGTCAGCCAACTTTGGAATTTTGGTAATGGTGATACCAGTGAAGAACTTAATCCAGTCTATGTTTACACCCAATTAGGTGATTACACTGCGAGCTTAACAGTTACTGATAACCAAGGGGTTAGCAGCACAACTACAACCTTAGTTAGCATTACGCTTTATAACCCAAATGATGCTGAATTGTGCGACGGTTGTAGCCGTGTTTATTTAACTGAAGAAATTGGTTTATCTGCTGAGAAAGGCAGCGAGCCAAGAACTTATAAATTTAGTGTACCTGATGCAGCATCACTTGTTGTTTTCGAAATTGTTGCTGGTTCAAGTGGCGATCCCGATTTACATGTAAGCCAAAATAAACCGGTATCAATTGAAGAGTTCAGCTGTCGTCCTTGGGAAGGACCTGGCGCATTAGAAAGTTGTCAATTTACTGAAGGTGGCATTTTTAACGTCATGATTGATCCCTTTTTGGATTACAGCGATGTTACTTTCAAAGCCTACTACGACATTAGAGATGATGCCGACCACTCTCTACCCAATGAATTACCTATCGCCCATGCCGGTAGTAATTATTTAGCAATAACCAACAACACCATTACGTTAAGCAGCGCTGAATCAAGTGATGAAGATGGCACAATTGTAAGTTACCTTTGGGATTTAGGTGATGGCACAAGTAGTACATTAGAGAACCCTGAACATAGTTACTCTAACGTTGGCGAATTTACCATTATCTTAACTGTTACCGATAACGACGGTGCAAGTGCATCTGCTACCGCTAAAGTTATCGTTAACCCTGCAGGTGATATGGATGGCGACGGTGATGTTGACAGGCTTGATATTCGCGCTTTTGGTTTAGCTCTTCGTCGTGGACAAACGTTAGATGAATCATTTGATCTAAATGGTGACGGTATCATTAATTCACGCGATGTTAGATTAATGAGAGCTCTTTGCTCTTATGAGCGTTGTAGCTCAATTGCACCTCCTCCAGAACCACCAACAGCCCTAGCTTCGGGTACTAGTAATGTGGATCAATTTAGTGAGTTGTCTTTTAGCAGCGCCGGTTCAAATGATCGTTACGGCTATATTGTTAGCTACTCATGGAATTTTGGCGACGGTTCAAGCAGCACTTTGGCTAACCCAAGTCATGCATATCAAGAAGTTGGTCAATACTCTGCGGTATTAACCGTTACTGACAACGATGGTATGACAGCAACCGATACCGTCGTAGTTAATGTAAATTATGGTGCATTAGTTGATAGCTGTGCAACGCAAGATGAATTTGTCGATGGCAGAGCTGATGCAGGTCAGGTTATTTGCTTAGGCGCACAGCAAAGTAGAAGTTTTTCTATTCCTGACGTTAACAGCCATCAACGTATTTCAATAACAATTGCTCATGGCTCTGGAGATGTTGCCTTGTATTACCGTAATTCAAGCTGGCCATCAACTGATACCTATGACGCTGCATCTACAGAGGCGAATAACCAAGCTTGTATTACCCTTGAGCTTAACGACGAACTCAATTACTGGAGTTACATCCAAATTGTTGGCGCTGAAAACGCGACACTAGTAGTTGATTTTGATACTCAAGGCTGTCGCCCTGTTCAATAAATACTTTAAATAGACGACAAGAATAAACCATAAAAAGAAGCCAGTGGTTTAGCTGGCTTCATATAAAATTTTAATATAAATCAATAATAAAACTAAATAATATAAAGGAAAAATCATGAAAAAATTTATTGCAATGCTTACTCTACTTGTTGGCTTTAATGCTACTGCTGGTTTACTAACAATTGATCTTTCAGCTGATGAAGTTTCAGTAGGCGATTCTGTGTTGGTTACTATTAGTGCGAGTGAGTTTGAAGAAAGCTTTGACTTTGGCTTTAACTTTAACTTTGACGATTCAGGGATGATTTACCAAGAAAGTTCATTAACTAGTGGTCTAGCTTTAAGTATAGATACCCCTATGTTTGATGGCCTAGAAGTAGTAACTGAAGATTTTGGCTTAAATTTAACTTTTTTATCGGATGATGACTCAATATTTGCAGCAGGTAACTTTGTACTGGCTAGCTTTTATTTGATTGCTGATGCCACAGGCTCATTTGATTTCTCAATCACAGATCTTTATGACGATTGGACTTGGGTTGATCACACTGTCGATTTTTCTGGTGCAAGTTCAGTTAACGTAAGTGCAGGTTCAACTTCTGTTCCAGAGCCGAGCTCTGCGGCATTATTATTGTTAGCCGGTTTTGCTTTTGCTAGCAGCCGTCGTAAAAAACAATAACTTGTCGAATAAAGAATCAAGTTAACGATTAAATCTATAAAGAATATAGCAATAAACGGATGTATTGAGTTAACCGAGAAAGTTGTCTGCGCAGCTTTCTCGGTACATGGATGTTTACCTATCTAAGTAACTATAAAAATTAACAAAACTTACAACGGTCTAACTATGAAATTATTAACAAAAAAATCACTACTTGCTAGCGCAATGTTGCTGGCGATGAATGTCACCAATGTACAAGCTGCTGACATGTGTGGCGAGAAAACACTACCTCGCCAAGGCGAAGTACCGGCAAACGAAACACACTGTATTACTGATTACGGTCACTACTTATATGTCGATGTGCCTTATGATAATAGCGATGTCACTATTACTACTTCTGGTGGTACTTTTACTGGCTCTGATGCCGATATTAGTCTTTACCCAGGGACTTGGTGGGGCGACGGAGATATTGAAGAAAGTAGCTCTACCCCTGATACCAATGATGAGAGTATTTCATTTGTTTCGCGTGCTGGTAAACGTTACTTCCACATTGGCGGTAATATCCAAGAAACCAGTATAATTGTTAACATTAGCGGTGGTGATATTCCAGTGCCACCACCACCAATGGGTGATTATATTATTTACCCAACAAGTACCAATGTTGATGTACCTGCTGCCCCTATCAGCTCTAAAGCACAATATGGCGCTACTATTGCCAGTATTTTAGCGGCAAGCTATAGTGACTTTGCAGCAATTGCTGGCGCTGATGAAGACCCGATTACTGATGTTGCTGCAGCGATTCACTACCTTGGCGATGCTGACGATCTAACTGACCCAGATCTAAACCAATTATTATACTTTTTAGCTTCTTATAAATATTACGCACCAGCGATGACTGATGTCGAAGCACAAGCATTAAGTACGGCTCTGTTAGCTGTTACGCAAATGACTGACTTTGCGACCTCTGCTGGTAGTGTTATTCAAGAAGGTTATGCTTATGCGTTAACCAACTTACGCCGCGACGCTGGGGCATTATTGTTTAAGGATCATTTACCGCACTTATTAGGTCTTATTCAATATTATTCTCAGCAAAGCAACCCATTCTCTTTATCTAATGCTGGCGATACTACCATGGCATTAATGGGTTCTATTTCTGATGCTGCCTATTATGGCGACTCTGCAGTTAAAGCCGCTTATAACGAAAATATGTTGGATGTATTATCGGTTATGCGCTCATTTGTATTTTTAGGTGAAACTTCCCTTGATTTACGCTGGTCTGCAGAAGACGATATAAAATGGATCATGCCTCATTCTTTCAACGCTATGGGTAGAATTTCTACAATTGCTAGTGATGAAGCAAAAGCACGTTTTGATAGCACTATTTTAGAAGCTCATGGCAAAGTAATTACTGATATCTCTGAAGAAACCGCCAGCATTATTGTAACTAAAAACTACTTAGAAAATGCCGGACGTAGCTGTGAAGAAGGTGATGCTTTATTTGGTAGTTGTATTGTTCCGCCCCAAATAGAAGATATTTTAACGGTAACTCATGCCTGTACAGATAACATAACAATTCGTGCACAAGGCTCAATTAGTCAAGCCACACTTGATCAGTCATGTGCTGATATGGCATTGCAAGAAACTCAATTTCATGATTTCTTTGATACATCAGGAACTCCAGTAGCTGGTGACTTAAATGATCATATTGAAGTCATTGCCTTTGCCAGCCCTGACGACTATGAAAAGTATGCCGGTGAATTTTTCGGTATATCTACCGACAATGGCGGTATGTATCTAGAAGGTACACCAACTAATGCAGGTAACCAAGCACGCTTTATTGCTATGCAATGCCCTGACTCTTGGGTAGGTTATTCATGTCAATATGAAGATCAAGTTTACAACCTAAGACATGAATTTACTCATTACCTTGATGGTCGTTATGTTAAAGCGGGCTCATATGGTTCATTCGACTTTAATACGGCTTGGGCTGAAGGTATGGCTGAGTATATGTCTATGGGTCAAGAACATACCCGCACTTTAAATACGCTAGAAGGTAAAACTATTCCACCGCTATATAATATTGTCTTCATGAATTATGATTATGACGATTTGTATCAATGGGGCTACTTTGCCATGCGTTATTTAGGTGAAGAACATAAAGACGAGATAGAGCTTATTGTTGATGCATTACAAGCCGGTAATAATGACGCTTACGTTGCAGCACTAAAGGGTGCAGTTGAACGGACAGACTCAGGTTTTGAAGCATTTGTTTTAGCTAACTCTGAAGCAGTTGCACCCGTAACTGAAATCATTCCTGCTGCAGATACTATCGGCAGCTGTGATTTAGTTCAGCAATATGCTCGATATTTTGATGCCAGTAAAATAAACTTTACTTTTACTAATACCACCAATGTGCCTGTTTCACTGTTTTGGGTAAATAGTAATACCGGTGAAGCAAATTTTGCCAATAAATACGCAACACTCAATGAAGGCGAATCTTACACTTCAAGTAACTGGAGAAATGACGATCGATTAATGCTAAGTGATAGCAATATGAATTGTTTAGGTGTTGCGGTAATGACTGAAGATGAAAATACTTTCACTATCGATGAAGCGTTAGTTCAAGATGTTGTTGTAGAAATCATTCCTGAAATCAACCAAATGGGCAGCTGTGACTTAGCAAAACCTCATCTAATTGCTAATGAGTCACATGCATTTACTATCACCAATACTTCTGATACACCAGTGCGTTTGTTTAGAATTGACAATACCACAGGTAAAATCATCACCACTAGTGGTGCTGATGCCTTTACTCATGGTTATGGCACATTAGCGCCAGGTGCTAGCTATAGCAATGATGTTTGGTATGGTGATCGCCGCTTAATGGTGACTGATACCAGCTTAAACTGTTTAAGTGTTGGCGTATTAAATAATCAAGTTGCTAGCTTTACCGTTGATGAAGCTATAGTAGTGAATGCTGCTGCACCTGAAGTTATTCCAGCAGCAAATAATATTGGCAGCTGTGATTTAAAAGCGCCACATTTAGTCGGCCCTTTTGAAAGTGACTTTTCATTCGTTAACAACTCAGATCATACCGTTCGTGTTTATCGTGTTGACAATATAACGGGTGAGTTAAACCAAAGCTTTGGCTTTACCACCTTAGCAAAAGGTGAAACTTACGACAGCATTGAAACATGGAAATGGTTTGGTAACCGCCGTGCGGCAATAACTGATGAAAGTGATAACTGTGCTGGCGTTGCGGTAATGACAGAAGAAGAGACGAGTAATGATTACGAAATTACCAATGATCTTTTTGATACCGGTGAACCTGATGTTGTAACAGGCGATATGGATGGCGATGGCGATGTTGATAGAAACGACATTCGAGCGTTTGGTTTAGCACTTCGCCGCGGTGAAGATCTTCATATTTCATTTGATTTAAATGAAGATGGTATTATCAACTCTCGTGATGTTAGGTTAATGAGAGGCATTTGTACCTATGACCGATGTAGAGCTGAGCCTACACCTCAATAGAACCACCTAAAAGGTGCATAGTTGTATTATTTAACCTTGCGCCTTTTATTGTGGCTTTAATTAATGAAAAAAGTGGCTATTGTGAGCCACTTTTTTCATTTTCTAATTATTAAATTATTAAATTATTAAATTATTCAATAGCAGCTTTGCCTGAGTTCTCTAGGTAATCAGTTATCTGGTCAAATGGATAAAAAACCCACGGCAAGTTCTGCCCATATAAGAACAAACAGTGCAGCTAAACTAATACCGATAAGCACCCGACTCTGAGGCCTTATTATTGCTAACAAGACATAACTACCACCGACAATAGAGCAAAGTAAAGCCATGACAATAAAATCTAATTCCCCCCAATTCACTTCATTGGTAAGTTGCATTGCCACTAAAGGGATCAGCAAAATTAATGCTGTTACCATTGCGGTGCACCTTAATCCTCTTTTAATAAAGATTAACTCTCTGCTATTAAATTTCATTGGTGCTCCTACCGCTGTTTGTACCTTGCTAAACTAGCTGAATAGTTAATTCTCTAATAACCGGTATAACTGACATGACTAGTAGACCTGCCATCGAATAATTAAAAATTTTGCGATGCAGATCTGATTTTAAAATGTTTTTTAATGTTGAACCGAAAAAGAGCCAAAGACCAACACAAGGAAAAGAGATAATTAAAAATGTTAAGGCAATAGTAAAATTTTGACTATAAAAATCTGCTCCAACAGTGGTAAAAGCAGCTATAGCACCCGTCGCTACCACCCAAGCCTTGGCATTTAACCATTGAAATAATGCACCATTGATAAAAGTTAATGGTTTAACTTGAGCATCCGATGTAGATACCTCAGTAGCGGAAGCAATTAAATAAGCTAAATAAAGTAAATACAAAGTACCGACAATCTTTATCAATAAATGCAGCACTGGAAATTGCTCAAATATCTGCCCAAAACCAATACCAACCAACAATAGCATTATGGCGAAGCCAATACAGATACCAAAAAATACCGGCAGACTCTTTCGAATACCAAAATTAGCGCCAGAAGCCATCACTGTAATATTATTCGGCCCAGGAGTAACAGACGCTGAAATAGCGAATAATACAATAGTGATTATATAGTCCATATTCTCTCTTATTTGCTGTAAATTTCAAAGAACGGGTTTTAGAGTTTTTGATTAATCTTCAGCTAATTCATTAAATTCTTTTTTCTTAGATTCAAACCAGTCTTTTAATGCTTGAGGTTTTTGCATAAGTTCGCTCATTTTACCCATAGCTTCAAGGTGTGCGGCATCTTGTTTTTGATACATCTCCATGCCATGTGCTTTACTTAATTCAGCTATCTCGTCAAAAGAGTTAGCTTGAAACGTCATATCACAACCGCCACCTAATTGTTTGCAAGTCATCGTTTTCATAATTTTATCCTCAATTTAATTTAACTTAATATTCCATATTTTTAATAGATTAGAAACAATATAAATATAGTTTTTAGTAATAGATTCCGATTACTGATATCTTTCAGTAACTTGAAGGGTTAAATCATTAAAAAGAGACGGTTATTACTTTTGGAAAATCGATTGAAATTTTCAATGCAAGTATAAGTAGAAAGGCTGATTCTTAAATATTCTCACTTAAAAGCAACCTTATCGTGAAAGAAAGATTGGCGGCTATTCTTTATATACAGAAAAACGCCTATCTTGTTAGCTATCTACATAAATCACTTCAGTTTAACAAAAACCACACTACTTAAAGCTGACACGGTAAATCCTTGCTCATTCGCCGAGCTTTGCTTAACTAGGGCATCATCACCCTTTTGATGTATCGGGTGTAGTTGGTAAGCTTTTGCTTTTGAATAGTTAAAGGTTTGTGCTTGATCACTGGTATTAAATATCACCATAATACTTTGGTAGTTTTCATCAACCGCAGTGCCTTTAGTATCGTCTAACTTCATGACAATCAGCCCTGTTTGGTGCTTCTTACTCATGCTTTTATTCTCGGTATTAAGAAAGCTTACTTTATCAATAATGGCACGTTCACTGGTTAATCTAAACAGTGGCGAACTCATGCGTATAGCTAACATATCGTTAAAGACTTGGCTGCTAAACTCTATATGCTTTGCACTAACTTGATCGCGCCCTTCGTGCCCTGCCATTACTTTTTTTATTAACCCCCAGTTGTCTTTATCTTTGGCTGCGGGTGGTAAACCGACGTTATAAAAGTTGTTTTGTTTGGAAAAATCAACCCGATTAAACCAGTCACTATAATCATAACTATCACGTAAAAATGATTTAGAACGCAAAAACTCTGAGCCCATATGTAAAAACGGTATACCTTGAGCAAATAAAGTAAACGACAAACTTTGTAAATGCATACGAACACGGTTTTGTGTTGAAACCTCAAAGGATAAACGATACTGGCTGTTATCCCAAAGCGTTTGGTTATCATGTTTTGAGACATAATTAATGGTATCTGCTGGATCTAAGGCATAACCTGTTGGTTGATCACCATAGGGAATATCTTTGCCAAGTACCCTCTCTCCCTGAGTATTAGTAAGCGGAAAATTAGCCAGGTTAGCTGCCAAACCAATGCGTAATTGCGCCATCTTCAAGTCATAACCCATTTGGCTTTGTTGCTGCCTAACTACTTCATTAGGCAATGTTAATAAGCCATTACCCATACCTTGACCGCTTCGGGTATTATTACCGCCACCACGAACAGCATCTCGTAACCTATCAGAGAAAGTGCCTATTTCACTACCACCTAACTCTAACTGACTCGCTTGTACAAATTGGCTATTATTGGCAACTTCACCAAAATTCCAACCTTCACCGTAAAAATAAGTATCGCCATCAACTTCACGCACAGCCTCTCGAGCGTCTAACACCGCTTGTTTGGGCTGGTGCCCCATTAAGTCAAATCGGAAGCCATCAATTTTATAATCTCTTGCCCAAACTACTAAAGAGTCGGTCATCAGCTTTGCCATCATCACCCGTTCTGTTGCGGTATTATCACAACATGTTGATTGCTCAACAGCGCCAGTAATAGGGTGTAAGCGGTGGTAATAATTAGGCACTATTTTATCTAAAACCGATTTTTCTGCTAAGCCTGATTGATAAGTATGATTGTAAACTACATCCATTATTACCCTAAAACCTAAACCATGAAGGCTTTGTACCATTTGTCTAAACTCAATTAAACGCGCCTTTCCTTGAGGGTTAATGGCATAACTTCCTTCTGGTACTGTGTAGTGGTAAGGATCGTACCCCCAATTAAAATTGTCGAGTTCTCTGAGTTCACTGACCAATTGTTGGGCTTGTTTTGTTTTAGGATCATAACTCTTCAATAGTGATTTTAAAGATTGTCCAGCGTTAATCACAGAGCCAAGTTTACAAACAGTTGTTTCTGGCGCTATTGCACAAACCTTCGACATACTATCGTTGATATCAATCGCTTGACTACTATCTTCATTCACGGTGGCAATATCAAAGGTTGGCAATAAATGAATAGTATTTAAACCAGCCTGTTTTAACGCTTTTAAATGTTTAATGCCATAGGAGTTTTGTTCGCTAAAGGCTTTGTACTTTCCTCGAAAACTTGCATCTGACAGCCTTGAATCTATCGAGCTAAAATCACGAATGTGAGTTTCATAAAGCACCAAATCTTCAACGTTTTTCACTTGTGGCACTTTATGACCTTGCCAGTTATCAGGTTGAGTATCAGTATCGTTTAGATCAACCACTTGAGAGAAATGACTATTGACTGACAAACTTAATGAATAGGGATCTGTAGTGATCAATGTTTCAATTTGTTTTGATGCGGGGTGGTAAACTGTTATTTGGTATTGATAATAACTGCTCTTGGATGAAGGCGTTGTTTGTAACGACCAAACCCCTGTTTTGGCATCCTCCGTCATCAGTTTACTTGCTACTGGGACTAAATCAGAACCAGAGCGATGAGACGTTACCTGATCATCATTAAATAAAAGTAATTCTACCCTTTGTGCGGTTGGTGCCCATAACTTAAAGCTTACACCTTGTTCGATAATGTTAGCGCCTAAGTCATTAACCTCATTAGCATCTTGATCATTAGCGGTATAAAGCTCATCAATAACAACTGCGGTTTGCAGGTAAGATAGTTGTTGTACTTGTTGTTGTTCATCAACAGCCACTACCATCAGTTGTTGTTTTAACAATCGCTTAGATTGCTCATTACTGACCTCAAGCTTGTAAGCTTGAAAACTAGTTAAATGTGGAAATTTATCTTTAATACTCTGACTAAACTCAGTTTTAGTCAGTGCTATTTGTTTTACTTCATTCTGTTTAATGCTCACTAATGCATAATTGAATTGTTTAACAGAACTAGGCAGTAAAATTAATTGAGGTGATAACCAATGAGCAGAACTATCGCTAGGTAAATTGGCTAGTTGCTCTAGTGAAAACTGCCCTTTATCAAGCATAGCTGCATCTGCTTGCGTTTTGTGTTGCACGCCATTATCACAGGAAAAAAGTAGCGAGGTTGCAAAAAGCAATATGGTGCTTAACGTCAATGAGCATCTAAACGGCTTAGTTGTTTGCATAATAAGTCCAATAAATTAATTTTTCGATTCTGTTAAAAGTAATTTACTGGGTCACGAGCTATTTAAACAGCAGCTTTGCTTTTTTGCATACGTATTCAGCTTATTACCAAGCGATTAATACTTTAATTAAGCTTTCTACACCGTATTTTATTCACGTTATATCTTAGTGATATCGCTAAATGATACTGTACTTTTCTATTCCCCAAAGAACTACTGTTGATACTTGCGGCTTATTGCAGTTAACGCATCGAGTAATTCAGCAGAGTTAGGATTTTTAATCAATTCCGATTGATAGAGAGATATCGCCTGTGCAACGGCTTCATTATCCAGATAAAATTGAGCTATTTTGTTTATGAACCCTATTGAATAATCAAACCGTTCAATAAAGCCATCGAATTCATTTACTAACATTTTGAAAAATTCAAAATCACCTTCATTTATCGACTGGTTCAGCAAGTAATGTTTAGTATCATCATGAATGTCTTGGCTTATTTGGTAATGAATACCTCTCTCTTTATAATATTTCTTTAAAGCTATCATGCCACCAAAATCTTTAAACTGCTTAATTGAATAGAACCTTATCGGTGAATAGTCACTAAAATATAGAGCAAGTCCCTTATTAAAAGTATCAAGAGGTGTTGAATAATGATCATCACTTTTTGATAAATTAAATTCCCACTTCAAATCATTTTTATTGTTACTGGTAAATATTTTGGCGAGGCCTTGGTGAGACTCTAATGACCAAGACTCAACACTGCCCAAAGTATAATAAAAAAATTCAGCGGTAGACTTTTTGCTCTTCAATATTTCATTAACGCTCTTAAGTCGCTCCATTGAAAAATGCGTGGAGCTCGCTAAAAAATAGGCATCAAAAAGCTTTGGCCTTTTAGCGAATAACTCTAATGCAAAACCGCCTGCCATTTCCCAACCAAAATACATCTTCATGTCATTAGTACGGTAATGCTGTTCAACGTGGGAAACAATTTTATTTTGCATGGTGTCTATAAATTCAAGGGCGTTATTTGCAAGTAAGTCTCTACGCTTTAAATTTTCAGTATTAATGCCAACCACAATAAAGGCAGGGGATTTATCCTGCCAAGTCAGTGTTTTTTGATAGGCAATAGCGTGAAGAAAATATTTCTCACTATCCATTACATACATCACAGGGTATGCATCATTGTTTTCTGAATTGTTTTCTGAATATTTTTCGGGTAAATATACCGTGAGAGATTGGTTATTATCAAGTGTAATAGAGTGTATATCCCCTACATTGTCGACAACTCTTTTATCGACTAACTCTGTCGCTAAGACATTAATTGATAGAAAGAATATTAATACTGACAAAAATTGATTCATAACAGCTCCGTTAAAGTGAATATCGATGTGAATAGGCCCGCATTTACGGGCTAAATAATTATTGGCTAAAATGTTGAACTAAGTGGAAATTACTAATGACATTTTCGTTTGCCGTTATTGTTGGGGCTATAGTAAACGTCGTAACCTTGAGCCCGTACATTCAAAACCTTTGCTCTGATAGAACTTCATTGTTCTAGGGCTTTCATTTGTAGCAGGGCTTCCAACCTCTAACCGTTTCCAGTCTCGCTCTTTACCTTTAGCAATAGCAGAGTTTAACAACAGTTCACCGATATTAGATGAGCGAAATTCTGGTTTAACATAAAGCTCAGATATTTCGCCAAAAACCCCTCCAGCGTATATTGAAGCACATTCATGAAGCGTTATAACACCAATACTTTTATCATTAGACTTTGCTAAGAATGCCCAAATTTTTGATGAGTCCAACAAACTCTTTGTTATTGATTCTAATTCTGTATTTTCAATTTCATCTTTAGCAGACGGGTCAAGTTCAATCAATAAATCTTTCACTAAATCAGCGACATCTTTAAAATCATTTGATGCATCGACAACTTCAATATTATCCATAGAGCCTCCAAATTCCTAACGCCCGCTAAGCGGCAAATTTCAATATATCAAAATCAATGCGTTTGTTAGCTGTTCAAACAACTTATTATCTGAATATTTATTGTAAAAATATTTGCTTATCTTCGATAATACATAATTCTACAGCAGCTGGACGGTTACTCCTATCAATGACCCAGCACTCTTCATAAATAGAACAATAACAAAGCTCTATACTTATTGAGTTATCAGCCTTTGCAAGTATTTTGGCATCTTCGCCTTTATATGAAACAGGGGTAATAGTGTCTTGAGGTGGTAACGTACGATTACCTATATGTGACTGCCTGATATTATTAAATGACTCGATGTCCTTCCACATCTTAATATATTTTGAACCATCTTGAACTTTTGCATACTTTATCAATGCTGGACCGGTGCCGCTATTAGTGACTCCATAACTAAACGAATTACCACTAAAACTTCTGAATATTTCTAACCTTGGCCAAACTGCGGCTCTTGCATATTCACGGTCAACATAGGCTGAATAAATTGAAGTAAAAGCGGTAACTAAACCAATAAGTAGAGCAGAAAGGGCTACTATCATCTCAGGATTTTTATACCACGCGGTGTTATTCATTCTTTATTATTCCTTCGCTAAAGTAGTGGCAAATACAAAACCAGTTAACACTAGCATAAGCGGGAAAAGATAGTTGGCTAAATGTTGAGGTACAAAGCAAGCGCAACTGCACATTACTATTATTTAACAATTACTTAGAGAACCTTGCTCTAACTGTAACCAATTTAAAGCTTCATCACGATTAGAATATATTTTCAAATTCCAATCAATTTTATGAGGTACTGTTGATTTCAAATATTCTGTAGCGATTTCCGTCGGCCTAGTATAGGCAACAACAGCCATGGCATTAATTTCTTTTAAGTTAGCTAAATTTACCTGAGCGTCAAAATCATATGTGTAAGTATTAACCTTATTAATTAGTAGAGAAAAAGGGGCAACTAAATGTGAAAGGAGAAACTCATGGTATTGGTCTACCATTGCTAAAGTCATTTCGACATTCTCATTTATTATGACTTCAGCTATTGAGTCGCTGAGAATAATTATTGTTGCAAATGGAAGTTGATATGAATTGATAAATTTCTCCCTAACTTTTTTGAATGATACTGAAAACCTAACATCTTAATAAGCTAAAAATATAACGCCTTAATAAACTGAAATTAAGGGTTGGCTATAATCACGCAGCGATGTCCAACCCTATGTTTAAGCACCAAGTAAAGCTAGGTGCTTTATTTTATGGTAACGTAAAGACATTGATATACAATGTTTTAATTCTTTCAAAGGGATCTCAGTGCCTTTTTTAAATATAATTGCCCTATTGCCATCATAACTAAACACGTCACCATAGATTTCTTTGAATGTCTCAATCAGTGTTGTTTTGCAGTTGAAGTAAATACAATATTGTTCTGGGTATTTTATTTTCCAATCAAATCTGATTGTGCTGCCAGTTTTTGAAATATAACTTGGCTCCCCCCATTTTAAAGTTTCAGTTAAAGAGATTTCATCTTGCTGTGCAACATTTAAAATGGTTGATCGAATCTGCATTAATAAAGATGCTATATCCTCAGGATATATTTCAAACTTTTGTTTTACCCTCAAATCCACTTTAAGTCTCCCTGACTCTGAGCAACACATAACAGCTATTAAGCGTTAGATAAAATGTCAAACACAGAACTACATTGTGATCTACTAATCGCCACCGTTTGAGTAACTTTTTATAGCTAAATTACTCTCCAGATCTTGGTCTAACTTTTGCTTCTATAGCTGTCCCTCTTATTGAGATCATCAATAAACCATCTGTACCTTTACACCTTTTAGCTAATGGTAATAATTGAGATTTAAAGCCATTATTATCAGTTAAGTGCTCCATAGCACTTAGTGATATTTCATACTCACCGCAGCTTTCATTTGAACATAAATAATGGCGTTTATTCTCATTATCCGTTTTAGTGTAATTAGCATCTGATTTACATAAATAACAACTTTCAGAAAATTTAGTATTGCTCATGAATTATCCTTTAGGTATACGCCCACTGATGCGGACAAAAATAGTTGGTTAAAATTGCGAGGAACGAAGCTAGCCAACTGTTTAGCGTCCGTTTGAGTAACTTTTTATAGCGCAACAATTAAGTTACACCATTTAATAAGCCAACCTTTTGACCTTATACGGTATTCGAATACTGATTTCAATCGTTTAGGGTTATATGTGACCTGTAATTTAAACAAAGATTCGAATCCAAAGGCTGATATACAATCAAATTTTCCATTAGACAATTTACGAATACCTATAGCCGTTTCTTTTTCTGGCCAATAACTCATAGCATCTAAAGAGCTAAGGTAAGGATCATCATCATTTCTTATATGCATCAAAGCCTGATTTCTAACTTGCCAATTTAATTGCGGTAGTAACTCATTTAGCTTTGATTCATATTCTATAAATTTATCAGAATTTGATTCATTAAAATCGAAATATATAACATCAACATCGTTCAAAGGTGTTGGTTCTGACTTGTGATGCAAATTATCCCAGACAAGATTACGAACAAATCCCGCGGCTAAATAACATTCAGGTAAATCAAGTAAACGAACACACTCCAATGCATTAAGTCGCAATTCATCTAGCTTAATTAGTTCAATGATTCTATCCATCTGCACCACTGCCATACAACGCTCTGCTAAGCGGAAAATAATGCTTGGCTATAATAACGAATTCATGACCAACTGTTAAATTTATTTGCTGTTTAGCATGCAAAAGATCAGAGTTACCTTGCATTGATAGCCAACTATCAGGAGTTCTGCCGATTGTTTTAGATAAGCACAATACCATTTCAGGTTAAATTGCACTTTGATCTTTTATAACTCGATTTAAAGTAGACCATGCAACATCTAACTGTTTAGCTAAGTAGCGACATAACCAGCTGGCTCTAGATAAATGTCGTAGATAACCCTCTAGGGTGTGGCGGATTATCCATATTCATTAGTGATAGTCCTCATAGTTGAGAATATATCCATACCATAGATAAACTCAAAAGTACTGCGTCAGTTACCACGTACAGTAATAGACCAAATCCCATCCCGATGTTCTTTAAAAAAGAGGTTATTTGCAACCGAAAAAATTAATATCATCAATATCTTGTGCGGCATCAAAAGCGGTAAGTTACATATGCAATTTACCTTGATGCTTTACCTGAGCCACTGAAATACTACCCGTCCGGAGGGGATTTTTTAAGGCCTTTGTGTTTGAAATATTTAATCATGCAATAAATGTAGCGTGATGCGCATCAGTTGTCGATAAAAATATACTAAGTGATTACGACTCCAATACTTCTAAGCTATCTTGATGTGATTTTCTCCATTCGGTAGCAATAGAATAACCAGGTAACTTCTCAATTTTCTTCTTAGTAAATTGTATTAATTCTTCATCCGACAAGCCTAAGTCGACTATAAATTTGCAAGGTTGATTTACATACCAAGGAGTATCTGTAAAAATTTCGAATCTATTATTTTCAGGGTCTCGAAAATATATAGACCAAGTAGTACCATGGGATACTGTTTGCATCTTCATTTTAGGTATTAACTTTAAGGATAAATTAAAAACCCTCAATTCAGATAGAGATTCAACCCGGAAAGAAATATGATCTATAGGACTCTCTATTGTCCTATGGGATTGTCTCGGATTTAAAACAATTTGATGGTGTTCATCTGGGCTACGGCTTAAAAAAACCATACCATTTTTACCCTCACCTCTATCAGTAATGACAAATCCCAAGTTTTTAGTGTAAAACGTTTCCATTTGAATAATATTTTTAACATATAATTCAACATGACTTAGGAGCATATTTGGAAAGTTAATTTTATCAGCGATTGCCATTTGTACGAGTAATCTCCTATCGTCCACTTAAGCGAACAAAAATAGTTGGTTGAAGTGTGTTGCCCAACGGACCTTTGTGCCGTTTCAAGTGATTGTTAGCAGCTGATTAAACACCAACTATTGCCAACTATCTTGAAAATCACAAATTCTGTTTGCCGGGATACCCAAGTATTTTTCATTTACGTTAGTTACACAGCGCCATTTTATAAAAGAGCCATTTGTTGATATTTTAGGTTCTAATACCAAAAATTTTTCATTACCAAAAACTTCAGAAAGATAAACACCTATGCCGCCTATCTCAGTCATAAATGATGAATTAATTTGATCATACTCTTCTAGGTCAAATGAAGACATAGCAATATCTTTCTTTTTTGTTGGGAACTCGCCCATCATCTGGAAATGCATCTGTATCTGCATTTTTAAAGGGGTAAGACTTGCAAGTACATTAGCTAAGCCTGCCCGAACGATATAACTCCTATGATTAACCGTTACTACTTGGGAGGGTGGTTGCAAATAGACAGCATCTTCTTCCATATCGATTTCAGCAGAAAAGTAGTCCAAAATAACAGCACTAAAAACAGTAATCATCACACCGACAATAACTGCGATGATAATTTCTTTACTGTATAAAATTATTGTTGATGATAACTGACCTTTTACTTTCACTTTTTTAATTGTTATCACCTTATCTAAATCATCACTTTTCACGATTTTCACCTTGGAATTTAAAAGTCCCCACCTGAGTTACTTAAGCTGCTAACGCCTTGCTAAGTGGTGTAAAATAGTTGGCTAAAATTAGTGAGGTCTGTACGTAAGCCAACTGTTTTCATTCGTTTAAGCAATTTATATTTTGCTTGCCTCTTTAGTTGGTTTAAATGCCAAATAAAGTAACGGACCAAATGATACAAATACCAATGTGAGTGCGGCAAAAGGAAGAAAGTACATAGTTGATTTCCCTCTGCTTTTACAATCTTGATAAATCCAAACTATTGCTAAGAGTGCCATAATATACAGATCAAAGACAACTTGTGCAGTATCAGGGCTGGAAATTAATTGATAGCCAAAACTTAACAATGATTGCTCTGCAATTGACATCGTATAAAGGGTATACCCGGTAAAAATAAATAATAATATTACTGAAGTTATTCGTAGGTTCAAACCATATTCCTTTTGGTAAAGTGTGTGAAAAATATAACGCTACATAAGCGGAAAAACATTGTAGGCTATAATAATGAGGAACGAACGCAGCCAACTGATTTTTTTGTCCGTTTGAATTGCTTAACTTTGCTTACTCATGGCTAATTTAATACCAAAACCTATGAACAAACAACCAGCTAATTTATTAAGAGCATTGGTTATTAACTTGTTCTGCTTTATTTTTACACTAAGTGATGATGAAGACCAAGCTAACAAATGACACCAAATCATACCATTAAAATTGAAAACCAAGCCTAAAAATATAAACGCTAATGCTTTGCTCGGCGCTTCATGGGAAATAAATTGAGGAACAAATGCAAGAAAAAACAAGGCAACTTTAGGGTTTAAGGCATTTGTTAGAAACCCTTGATAGAATATCTTTGATAACGGTATGCTTTTTTGATTTGATGACTCGACAGCGTCATTACAGCCTTTGTTAAATAGCATTGAAAAACCAATATAAAAAAGATAGATGCAACCAACTATCTTTACTATTGTAAACGCCGTCGCAGATGTTGCTAATATTGCTGACAGTCCAAAAGCTGCAGCAAAAATATGAACCAATGTACCAGCACCAATCCCTAAGGCAGCCGATGAACCAGCACGAAACCCTTGGCTAGCACTTCGGCCTATTATATATAAAGAATCTGGACCTGGTATTAAGTTCAAGGCTATTCCTGATACTACAAATAACCAAAAATCATTTATTCCGAACATTAATATTTACCACCGTATTGAATGAAAGCTAACGCCCATTTAAAGGCGGATAATAGTTAGCTAAATTATCTACCAAAGTGGTGCAAGATCAGTTTAAAAGCACTACTATTTATTAAATTGTTTTTCGCACGCTATACCGTCATTATCGACATCCATTTTAGTATTTGGACAATGTTGAATAAAATATTTTGCTTCTTCGAATGAAGTCATTTGTGAGCAGTATTGTCTACCATCGCATTTGTAAACTACTTTAGGTTTAGTTAATTCTTTGGCTTTAGCTAAAGTTTGCATTGCAGCACTACTTTTAAATTCCGCAACAGCCTTTTTTTTAGTTGACTCTACCTGAGTATTATCTTTTAAAAAGAACTGCCAAGCCCCTAAGAAAATAACTATGAAAATTAATAAATTCTTCAATTTAGCCCCCTCATTGATAAAACCTCTAACAGTTTATTAGAAGAGTAAAGTCCATATTTAAACACGACTAAAACCCTACTTCATGTTTTTAAGTAAAGCTACAATACAGGGATTTATTTTTTTATCAAACAGTTAAGTGAAACAACTTGAGCTGGTCGACGTGTATAGAAGGGCTTACCCTTATTTAACGAAAATGACTCCTCTAGCACCACAACATACAGGATTAGTACATCAAGTGAGCTAACTGTTTGTGGCATGTTTAGCCCTTTTGCAATACATCCACCGTTGTTATTAATACTCCGCTGATTGTCCTTATATCTACATAAAAAAAGCTTGTCGACTCTCATCAACAAGCTTTTATATATGCTCAGAAAATCCTACATATTAAGGCTGGCACTGCTGAATAATCAAGCTTCCTACATTAGCACCTTGCGCCGGGTTACCGTCATTGAGTGTTAATAAAAAGCTATAAGAGCCCGCAGCTAAGGTAGTTTGGTTGTTGTCAGTTCCTGCATTATTATGGGCAACAGGATAAGTAATTCCTATCGATAAATCTGAACCATTAATTTCAGTACTACCGTCGGCCTGTGCCCATAGTTGAGTTTGCCAATCGCCATCACTTGATGCTAATTTAAACTGCATTGCGCCATCAAAATTGGCAACGGCTTGATAGACGTTATTGCCCTTGTAATGCAAACGATAAGCTTCTTCAGCATTCCAACCAGAATGGTCACCTTTAACATACAGTTGACCATCACCTGCAATATCAAATGGAATGGCATCGGCAGAGTCAGCTAAAGCCGTACAATCAACCTTAGGTGAAACACTGCTAATGGTTAATTCTGGCGTTGCATTTGATGCATCGAGGGTGAAGGTAAAGTTACCTTCAGCATCCGCGGTAAAATCGATACTATCACCATCACCATTTTCAGAAAACACAATAGAACTTGCTGCAATGTTCACATCACTAAAACCTAAATCTACAGCGTCAGCGTTAATTGAGGTAATGGTAAAGGTTTGCACACCTGCAGTTAACGTGGCGTCTAGACTATAAACACCATTACCGTCATAGGTAAAGGTATCTTCGCTAGTAAAACCATCAGCTCCATCGTTATTCATTGAACCACTCAGGTAAATGGTATTATTACCAAAGGGAGCAATATCCGGTGCATCGCGAGTAGCTCCGGCAGACAAACCTACGCCTTGGCTTGCGCCTTGTGGTTTAACAAATACCGCAGTAGTTAATGCTGGAACCGTAAAAGTACCGTCATTGGCGCCAACAGTAAAACTTGCGGTTTGCACTTTTGCATCAACAGATGTTTGTTGAACGCTGTGAAGTTCAAAGCCAGTAGCGGTTGGCACGGTATGTGACTGCTCACTTATGGTGCCATTAATAATAACAACAATTGCGTCATTGTTAATATCAATATCGCTTAAGCTGTTGCCGTCATCAATGCTCATGACAATTAAACCTTTGGTTTGATTAGAGCCGGTATTATGAAATCCTACTCGGTCATAGACATCCTGCGCAGTCGCTAACCTAAATAACTTACTGCTACTGCGAATAGCGACAAACTCATTGAATACTTGGCTAGCAAATTCAATATGGCTAGCTTGTACATACGTTTCTGCATTAGCAATAATGGCTTTTACATCTTCAACCGACTTACCATCGTCAATTTCTAACGGTAGGCCAACATTCCAATTATTAGAATTTTTGGTAAAATCGACCCAGTTAAACCAATCGCCATTGTTATAACTATTTTTATCCATTGATTTAGAGCGAAGTAAATCACCACCGATTTGTAAAAATGGAATTCCCTGACTTAAAATTGGCATAGTAATAGCGATATTTTGTGCACGAACACGATCATCAACCGACAGTTCCGTAGCTAAGCCATACTGTAATTTATCCCACAAGGTTGAACCATCATGTTTAGAGACATAGTTGATAATATCTGCCGGATCTTTTGCGTAAGATGATTGAGAGAAGTTTTTTCCTGCCTTGATAATTCCGGCTTTATCTTGCAACTGATAATCTTGCAAAGTACCCGCTAACCCTAAGCGCATAATGTCTTGATCATTTAAGCTAGCATCATCATTAAATAATGAAGCGCCACGAATAATATCGCGCGGTCTGTCGTTAAAAGTTCCGACTTGTGTACCCGCCATTTCATATTGTGCAGCTTGTTGATAACCTTGGTCTGAACGTCCCCAACCTTCACCGTAAAAGTAAGTATCAGGATCGATGGATTTAACCGCAGCAAGCGCATTTAAAATAGAACTTTTTGAATGGCTGCCCATGATATCAAATCGAAAGGCATCAAATTTATATTCTGTTGCCCACAGTACTAATGAATCGAGCATCAGTTTATCCATCATTCGATGTTCAGTCTCAGTATCTTGACAACAAGTTTCGTTCATTACATTACCGCTGGTTAAATCGCGGCGGTTGTAATAACCTGGAACAACTTTATCAAGCACTGAGTTGTCCCAAAGGCCAGCAGAGTTAGTATGGTTATAAACCACATCTAATGAGGTTCTTAAACCGATTTCATGTAATGCTTTGTTCATTGCACGCATTTCAATAATGCGGCTAACGCCATCAGCGTTAGAGGAAAAACCACCATCTGGCGCATTAAAATGTTTAGGATCATAACCAAAGTTATAACCATCAAGGTCTCGAAGTGCTTCCGTTAGTAATTTCGCTTGAGTGCTACTGGTGTCATAACTTTCAAATACTGATAATAATGTTGATGAATTATCTTCAACACCACAAACTGGTGCGTCAGCTTTAAGCACACAAAGCTGGGCAACGGTATTGGTTAAATTAATTTGTTTACTAAAGTCTTCTTCAACACTAGCGATATCGTTAGCTGGCAGAATTTGAAAATGTGTTAAACCCGCAGCAGCTAAACTTTTTAAATGAGTTACAGGTACTGAGTTGTCTTCTGTGAAGGCTAAATATTTTCCTCTATTGGCTTCACTGGTACTTTCATCACGCACACTGAAATCACGAATATTACCTTCATAAATAATGGCATCTTCAATACCGTCAATAACTGGAATGGTATGAGTGTCCCAATCAACAGGTTTTAAGTCGGCATCCGTTAAATTAACAAATTGAGAATATAGCCCATTTCTAGACAGTGAAACAGAGTAAGGGTCTGTTGACCAAATCGTTTCAAACTGCTGATTTTGTTGATGGTATAGTGTTAGCTCATAACGATAAAAGCGCCTGTCGTTAGCTATAGGCAAAGTGAATGACCAAATACCTGTTGCCGCATCAACAGTCATTACTTCAGTGCTTTGCAATACTTTAGAGCTATTATAAACCAGTAAATATACTTGCTGGGCAGTAGGCGCCCAAACGCTGGCGCTAATATCGCTCGCGGTATAACTTAAGCCAAGCTCAGCTTCATCAGCATCATTATTGCCTGCAGTATAAAGAGCATCAAGTACCCGAGGTGTTTGTACATAAGTAGCAGCAACGACTGCATCATTTGAGTCATAGGCAATGGCAAGTAATTTACCAGTAAGCATCTGCTTAGCTTTAGCACTGTCAGGGTTGGAGGCTTCGAAGGCATCAAGTACGCTATAACGTGGCATACCTAACTCATTGGCAGAGTTAGCGGTCGGCATAAACTCAATAAAGTTATCACCACTAATACCGGTATCGCCGTTATAAGCTAAGTCACTAACGTCAGAGCTATAAACTCTAACTTTGGCGACATTACTTGAGCTAACATGCCAAAACACTGTATTTAGGCTAGTCCAATGGGCTGCCGTATTATTGATAAGCACACCGGAAGGAAATAACGTGGGTTCAGTATATATTTCATTAATACCATCAAGTAGCCAAATCATTCGTTCGCCAGAAAGGTCAGCTTGTTGATCGGCATCATTAGGCGCTTTGTTATCACCGTTATGCATAATGTAATTTAAACAATCTGAAGTGCTAAAATCGCTTTTTAAACTAACCAGCCAATAAGCACCGTAGTTTGGATCGTCACCTGTTTTTACCACTGGTGCAGCCCAGTCTACAGCCGAACCACCGTAGGCGGTACAGGCATCATTAGCCCATAAATGCAAACCCCAACCGGTATAGGTGCTGTCAACTCGGTTATAAAAAACAACTAGTTCATTATCACCAGCGGTCACAACTGGTGCAGGCAATGAGGTGTCTTCTTCAAGAGTGATATCAACATCTTTATCACTTTTTTCAGCGCTGGTATCGCTAACTTGTAAATTAGCAGTAATACTACCTGCAGCGGCATAAGTTACAGTTGTTGACATTGTCGTTAGGCAATCTGAAATAGTTACATTGGCAAGTCCACCACCGGGGGATAATACACATGACAATGCATCGTTATCTATATCAGCTACAACCCATGTATAGGTAACTTCTAATAGTGAAGTATTGCTAACTTCTGCAGTTAATTCACTGATAGTGGGTGCATTATTTACTGGCTGTTCAGGGAAGCTTGGTCCTCCGGTTTTCTCGCCGCTGCTACCACCACCACATGCGGCAATACCGATAGTAAAAAAACTGATGACTATTAATTTTTTAAAGCTGATTGGTAATATCAAAATATTATCCTTTATTTATATTATCCTTTCATGCTAAAGCTTTGCTTATAAGTTGAACAGTGACTACATACGTATTCACTGATGAAGTTGTTACCCGTTAGTAACACTATGGTGTAATTAAATTGAGCTGCGATACTGAAAATCTATGTATAGAGCTAAGGCTTAACTTAATACCTAAATAACACCTACAATTTATGACTAGCAATACGCTATTTTATTCCTTTAACTAAGTGTGCCTTAACTTTAGTTAATACATCATTTGCAGTAGCATTTTCAGGGTCAATCACCAAAGCTGACTCTAACCAAGGCAGAGCTTGACTAAATTTGCCTTGCTCTAAATAAGCATGGCTGAGTGCTAATTGATAATTAACATTTTGACTGTCTATTTCAATGGCGCGTTTTAAATATCGTGGCGCTTGAACAGACTGGTTATACTTAATTAACACCGTTCCCGCTCGGTAATTATGAGCGGCATCAAAGGGCATGGCATCAGCAAGTAGCTTAGCCGATTTAAGGTAAAGTGGAATGTCATTTTTCTTAGCATAGTTTAAGTTTTCAGTGGCGATGGTTAACCAACCAATTTGGCTTTTATAGGCTGATAAACCTAAGCGATCACTGGGGGTTTTCACTAATGGCAATTGAACTGTTTGCGGCGTTTTAGTAAAGGGATAATCTGCCATCAAACCAGCAATTTTAGCCTTTCCCCAATAAACCTCGGCATCAAAAACAGGTTTATCTTTTTCTGCGGCTATTGTGCTAATCGTTCGTGGAAATTTGCCAAAGACCTTGGATTGCGCAAGTACTTGGTAAAAACTATCTGCAATCACAAAGTAGCCTTTAATGGTGGGATGTAAATGCTCCAACATTAATGATTTACCAATAATTCCATGTTCTGCTGCATTCATTAATGCTTTGTTAGCATCGACAAAATACACCGACTCTTTTTTTGATAATTCAACGATAATATCATTTATTGCACTGGGTGCTCTAAAGCGTAATAAATCGTAATCTCTTGCTTCAATAAATGACTGTTTGGCTGCTTGATAACGCCCTTGTGCTAATAACACTTGGCCTTGTTTATAATAAACATCGGCACTTAATTGGTTTGACTGGCCAGCATTAGGCTTATCAACAGTAGAAGTATCACTAGAAGAAAAAGGCGGTTGATCTGCTAAATTACTGGCGATAGTACTGATAAATACTGGAATACCTGCAGCTTGATATTTAGCGATTACTCTAGCGATATTATTTTCAAATTGCTTTAAACCGGCCTGATATAATTCAGAGCCGTAAGGAATGTTTTTATGTTTAGCGACTTTAGACATAAAAGTACGTGATTTTCCGGCATTTTTTGGCACATTGGCTTTAGTCAATTGCCAATAAAGGTTTTGCAGCAGTTGAAAAATCCTTGAGTCTTTTAACTTTAAATACAACAAGGTTGCAGCAGGTGAGTTAGCGGCGGTATAAGCAGAGCCGACACCCAAAATACCTAAATACTCGTTATGTCCTGCATAAATGAGTACCGCGTCAGGTTGTTGCTCGATAATTTCATCAACAAAATCTAACACCGTATAACTATTAACCGCCGCCAGTGCGGTATTAATCACTTCTACTGTTCTGTTGGGAAAGCTTTGTTTTAAACGATAATCAAGCATGCCTGCAATAGAAGCGCCATAGCCAAAAGGAAAACCTGCCGCGGTTGACCCACCCTGCACAACAATGCGCAAAGCATCTTCAGGTTTATGTTTTAAAAAAAAGTTAGTTTCAATAGTTACAGACGGTGCTGCTGAACCTTGTGGAAAATACCTTTTTACGACATCTGGACGTGGTAATAGGTATTCCGGCACAGTGCTATTTTCAGCTTTTGGATAATCGATAAAAAGTGGCAATTCTCTGCCATAATCAAAAAAACGCAAGCCCCCTTCTAATAAGACAAAAAATGCCAAAGGTATGACCAAAGCGATCAATTGATAAACTCTGTTTTTATTTATAACGGCTTTATTCATAAGTAGCCCTTCCCTTACTATCTGCTATGCCATCCACCTTAGTATCGACTTTACTGTTCACCTTGTTTTTCATTCGTTGATTAACACGGGCTATATGTTGCAAAATTTGTTGTTTTTGAGGCGATGACTTAACCACTAAGCTATCAGCTTTTTCCAATAAAGATAAACTCTGATGGTATTGTTGTAAAAAAAAGCAGTCTTGTGCTAAA
>JALJPB010000007.1:59603-124255 GCA_022969175.1 Colwellia sp.
AGAATCAAAATCTATTTTCAGCTTGATTTTCGCCGCGGAAGTTGTTTTTGAATATTTCCGTCATTTTGGTGAAAATTTCATCAAAACTAATTTTGAGAAACAATAGTTTGAAATTTCTGACTCCAAAATGCACGTTTTTCTTTTGTTGTTGCAGAGCTTTGTTATGGTAATAACTTGCCAACTGCCAGTCTTTTAATTGCTGATATAACTGCCCAGCTATATACGATGCTTTATGGTTATCAACCATTGCCGTGCTAATTGCTGCGGCAATTTTGGCTGCCTCAGGCACCTCTTTTCTTTGTTGATACTCTACTAACAAACCTTTTTGAATACTGAGCCACTCTTTTTTCTCAATGCGCTTGATCAATGCCTGTTTTTCAAATTTTCGACTCGCAGGCAAAACAACCTCTTTTACTCCTTGGTTCATTGCTGAGGTAAAGGGGAAGTCATTGATGAGTTTTTGAACAACAAACTCACCATAAAGCGCATCAATAGCGCTAACCGGAATGTCAGATCGCGCCTTAGCTCTTGGGTAAGCAATAGGAGAAGTACTCGATGAAGCACTCGATGAAGGAATCAGTTTATGCTGAATTATCAGCTCAACATAAGCTTCCGCTAATAAAAAATAGCCTTCAATTGTTGGATGTAAATGCTCGAGTATGAGTTTATTGCCGACGATGCCGTTTTTTGAATTTTCATTAAACATCGTCTGAACATCAACAAAATCAGCACCGTACTGCTTCGATAAAGACTTAATAATCACACTGAATTCACTTGGCGCTCTAAAACGTAATAAGTCATGATCTTTTGCTAAAACAAAAGCTTGTTTAGCGTCATCAAAACGCGCTAATAAATTTAGGTTCAGCGCTAATTGATAATAACTAGCTGCAGTTTTATCGATAGACAAACTCTGCTGTAATCGAGCTATTTCTGCAGAGGCGTTATCTTTACTTAAGCGACTTTTGATCGCTTGCCAATCAACACTTGCTACACTAGAGAAAGGCACTTGTCCACTTTCATTACTCACTAAGTTAGCTAACACCACTGGAATTCCAGCACTTTGATACTTTTGCAATATCAATGACATATTCCCGGTGAACTGTTCGATGCCTAGTTGGTATAAATCACTTCCTAAGACAATTTCTTTTTCTTTAGCGACTTGTGACATTAAGGATTTATTTGTTTTACTCGGTTGTTCATCAGGAGAAAAAACCAAGGAATAGCTTTTTTGCAATAATTGGTAGAGTCGCCAATTTTTAAACTTTAAGTGCAATAACGTCGCTAATCTGCCACCTTTGGCTGCAAAAGCACTACCAACACCCATTACTCCTAGGTATTCATTATGCCCAGCATAAATTAGTACGAGGTCTGGTTGCTGCTCAATAATTTCATCAACAAAATCAAGTAAGGTATAGCTATTCACCGCTGCCATCGCGGTATTAATAATTTCAATTTCTTTGTTCGGATAAAGTCGTTTAAAACGCTGCTCTAACATACCTTGTAACGATCCCCAGCGCCCATAAGGAAAACCGGCAGCCGTTGACCCTCCTTGGATAAAGATTCTAAAGCTGCCTGCACTTTTTTCTTTTTTGAAATAAACCGTATCAGGACTCACCTTTGGCGCTAATTTTTCATCGGAAAAATAACGATTAATCACTTTAGGGTTAGGCTGTAAATATAGCGTCGACTGATTATTGGTTGATGTTTTTTCAATAAATAAAGGATATTCATCACCAAAAGAGAACAACCTTAAGGTTAGCTCTAACAGAGCTAAAATAATAAAAGGAATGGCGATTAAAATAAGGTAAAAACTTAGCTGCTTGGCAAAATATTTAAACTCTGTACTAGGCAATGAATTAGCCACTATATTTGATGCTCGCATAACTTATTTAATCAAGCTTAACACCCTACTTAACCAGACATTTTTTTGCAAGACAAAGCCCATTGAATACGTTTGCAAGACATAGATTTTAGGACTTTTTTATGTCTATAATCTTTTAATCGTTAAAGTGAGATGCAGCTCAGGCAACAGAAGTAATTTATGACCACAAGAATACTCGGTATCTCAGCTTTTTATCATGACAGTGCAGCAGCAATCATCATAGATGGTGAAATTATTGCCGCGGCCCAAGAAGAGCGCTTTTCTCGAAAAAAACACGACCCCAAATTCCCTGCTCAAGCAATTTCATTCTGCTTAAAAGAAGCCAACTGTGAGATAACCGATCTAGACAGTATTATTTTTTATGACAAGCCACTGTTAAAATTTGAGCGTTTACTAGAAACTTATTTAGCCCATGCACCTCGTGGTATTCGCTCTTTTATCCGCGCTATGCCTATTTGGTTAAAAGAAAAGCTGTATTTAAAGAGTGTACTAAGACGTGAATTACGCTTACTCGCAAATCTAGATAAACGGACAAAACTACCCCAATTACTCTTTAGCGAGCATCATTTATCACATGCTGGCTCGGCATTTTTCCCAAGCCCTTATCAGGATGCCGCGGTATTATGTTTAGATGGTGTTGGCGAGTGGGCAACTTCATCTGCCTGGCAAGGAGAAAATAATAAATTAACTCCACTTTGGGAAATTCAATTCCCTCATTCACTCGGATTACTGTATTCAGCTTTTACTTATTATGCTGGCTTTAAAGTAAATTCTGGCGAGTATAAATTAATGGGTTTGGCTCCCTTTGGTGAGCCTAAGTATGTCAATGCTATATTTGAACATTTAATTGACGTTAAAGATGATGGCAGTTTTGTCCTTGATATGTCTTACTTTGACTTTGCCGTTGGCAGCACTATGACCAATAGTAAATTTCATCAGCTATTTGGCTCAGCCCCACGAACAGGTGAGTCTGAAATATCTCAAAAAGAAATGGACTTAGCTCGTTCCATTCAAGTAGTGACAGAAGAAATAGTGCTTAAGATCGTTAAGCATTTATCAACATTAACCACCAGCAAAAACCTATGCCTAGCTGGTGGTGTTGCCTTAAATTGTGTTGCCAATGGCCGCATTTTACGCGAAGGTGCTTTTGATAACCTTTGGATTCAACCAGCTGCAGGCGATGCCGGCGGTGCTTTAGGTGCAGCCCTAGTTGCTTGGCATCATTATTATGATGGTGGAAGGTATGAAGGTAAAAAGCCTTCACTTACTACCCCAGAAGAGATAAACGAGCAAGAGACGGTACAAAACACCGATTTAATGCAAGGTGCTTATCTTGGCCCAAGTTTTACCAATGATGAAATCGCCGAAATTCTCCAAATAAAGAAATTGCCTTTTAGTAAACTTCCCAATGATGATTTATATAACCAAACAGCCCAGCTACTTGATAAGGGAAACGTTATTGGTTGGTTTCAGGGCAAGATGGAATTTGGTCCTAGAGCTCTAGGTAACCGCTCTATCTTAGGCGATGCCAGAAATCAAAAAATGCAATCGGTGATGAACTTAAAGATTAAGTATCGTGAATCTTTTCGTCCTTTTGCCCCTATTGTTTTAGCTGAAGATGTCAGTGATTATTTTAAACATAAAGGCACTAGCCCTTACATGTTGATTGTCGCTGATATTAACGATGACTTAAAACTGCCGGTTACCCAAGGCTTGCAAGGTATCGATAAATTAAATCAAGCCCGCTCAACCTTACCTGCTATTACTCATGTTGATTACACGGCAAGGTTGCAAACGGTTCATCATGAAACGAACCCTAAGCTTCATCAATTGCTTAATACCTTTAAAAAACGCACCAACAGCAGCGTATTAATTAATACCTCTTTTAATGTTCGTGGCGAGCCGCCAGTGTGCACTCCTGAGGATGCTATAAACTGTTTCTTAAATACGGGAATGGACTATCTAGTGATGGAAAATATGCTGTTATGTAAAGCTGAGCAAAGCCCAGCAGCGCTAGCAGCAGCTAAACAGAATCAATTCGAGTTAGACTAATGAGTAAATTATCATTGATAAGAAAAGTCACAAAAACTAGTAATAGCACTATAGCCAGCACTAAGATAAGTGACAAAGAACTCAAAGAATTTGGCCTGCTCATGGCATGGGCCTTCCCGCTATTTATTGGCGTTATTGCGCCGTGGATTTTAGGGCTAGGATTACAGTGGTGGACATTATGGCTTAGCGGATGTTTTATTAGTCTGTCCTTGTTAGCGCCAAACCTCATTTATATTCCCTACAAAGTTTGGATGTTTATTGGCGGCATAGTCGGCTTTATTAATACTAGGATCATCTTAGGTGTTACTTTCTACCTGTTAATTTTTCCAATAGGACTAATGTTAAGAGCATTCAATAAATTACAGTTTAAAAAGAAAAACGATAGCCAGTCAAATTATATAAAAAGAACTGATAAATTAACCAAAGAGCAATTGGAGAAACCATTTTAATGATTGAATTTATAACTGACCTTTGGGCATTTTTACGGGTACGTAAAAAAATGTGGTTATTACCTATTATTGTTATTTTAGCTTTGTTAGGTGGTTTAGTGGTTGCTTCACAGCAATCGGCATTGGCAACGTTTATTTATACCTTGTTTTAGATCGCTCTGTGTTTGGTAAATTTTAACGTTTACGTTTAATCGTCAAATGAATGGATCACAGCTTTATTAGCGATTGAATATGAAAACCCTTTAGATATTAAATGCCGTAAGGCCTTTTGTTTTAATTTAATGTCTACAATTGGGTTTTCACCAAACTTTCTTACTTTTAAGGTCAGGGCTTTATCAAAATAATCGTCTTCTGATGTTTCTAGCCCACCAATACAATCATTAATTACTGTTGATGGAAAACCTTTCGCATAGAGTTTTTCTTTGATTTTATTTGGGCCGATATTCTTTTCAGACAGGCTTGCCGTTAAGCGTTTAGCGTATCGTAAGTCGTTGACAATATCACGCTCAATTAAATAATTAAGGGCAGGTTCGTTAAACTGTTTATCATCTTTAAATAACAAATTGCCCTTTTGCAGTAAAGCTTTGGCAGAGTAATCACCGTATCTCTCAATCATCCACATGAAATAGGACTTTACGCGGTCATAAGATATCACTTGCGGCTTTGTGTTTTTCTTACTTTTATACATCTAAGTTTTTTACTCTATTGTTAGAATGTTGAGGAAAACAACCAATTCAATTCTGTCCCTCTGAACAGTTTATGTTTTTTATATAGGTAAGATCAAAGTCAACCACTTGATAATATGTGGTTAAACCAAACATATCAGTCTTGGTTATTTGGACTATATCGATTTATGGGTAATATTAACCATTAATAACTGTCTAAATATTACATTGATGGCTAAATACTAGCGTGTAATTCACATGAATTGATCTAATACTTGGTTTTATTATTCTTTGTTTCTGTAACGTTCTTTAGCTTTTCGCCCTTTTTCGTAAAGTAAAGGTCTTAAAAGACGTCTCAATGTAGGAAATAAGTAAGAAATAGTCGTTAACCAACCACTTGAGTGGGGCAGTGAAATTTCTATTTTCTCTCCTTTAGCTACGCTAATTATTGCATTAGTAATTTGTTGCGGACTGCTCATCGGTTGGGAAAATACAATGTCTTCTACTTCATCTATTTCAGACATAATAAAACCGGTATTAATTGGCCCTGGAGAAACTACACCTACGCTAATACCAGAACCTTTTAATTCATCAGCAAGTGCGTAACTAAAAGCACGCAAACCTGACTTAGTTGCTGAGTAAGTTGCCGCACCTTGCAATGGTGTACGGCCAGCTAAAGAGCCTACATTGACTATTCCTCCCACCCCTCCTTTAACAATACTCCTTCTAATATACGGTAATATTAATGCGGTTAATTCTATAGGGGCACGTAAATTAACATCCACCATCTTAGCTAATTGTTCTGGAAGATTATTTTCAACGTCTCCTCGTTTATGGTACCCGGCATTATTAATGAGGTAATGAATAGCTCCAAATTTTTCCTGAGCACTTACCAACATATTTTGACAATCTACAGAGTTAGACACGTCCATTGCAATCGTTAGCACTGAAGTAGTAGCACTAAGCTCTTTGCTAATTTCATCGAGTGCTTTTTGCCCTCTAGCTAATAAAACAAGGTTTGCGTTCATTTTCGCAAATGCTCTAGCGGTTTCTGCGCCGACACCTGCTGACGCCCCAGTGATGATGACAGTTTTCCCTTGAAAATATGTTGTCATGTTAATGCTTCCCATTTCATTTACTTTTATTATGTTTATTTATATACCATGTCGACAAGATATATCCATGGTCGAATTAGCCGTCAGTATGCCAGAAAACGGGTCACATTAACTACCGAAAAACACATCGCTTATTTAGTACATAAGCTTAAAGAAAAAGCACAACACTATTGATATGGATATAGCGAACTATTTCGAAATGACTTTAGGTTTAAGTTTAGGTTTAGGTTTAGGTTTAAGTTTAAGTTTAAGTTTAAGTATTGGAAAGAAAGTCTAAATATTTGAATCGACATCAAATTCAATCACCGATGACGGTATAGCCGCCCTATATTAGCCAAGCAGCTTAACTCAATGTTGAAGAGCACAAGTTAATAGCTAGGTATAACCAGTTTTATAATAAAAATAAAGTTTAAATAGATTACAGAAAATAAAAAAGCTCTACTTTAAAAGTAGAGCTTTTATCTGGGTTGAGTAAGTAAGATTAACTTACTTCATTCAATTAGTATTACTTAGCAGTTACTGTCATGGTTTTAGTCACGCCATCTTCAAAAGCAAAGATGTAAGTACCTGCTGGTACATCAATTTTGATGTTGTTATTAGAGTTAATTAACGTTAATGGCACACCTAATTCAACAACAGTATCAGCGACTTCAACACCATAGTTATAACCGAAAGAGCCACCCCAACCTTCATCGGCCACTTTAAATTCAGCAGCGCCACCAGGGTAGTTAACTTCTAAAGAGTAAATGTGTGAAGCTTCAGCTGAGTTACCTTCATCAGTAGCGATAAAACCTAGTTGATTGCCGTCATCAGCGCCCCAGCCTGAGCCAGTAATACCACCACGTAAATAAAGTGGTGCTTCGATAACTTTCACAACTGGGTCAGCTGTGGCATAAGACACTTCAAATTTATAAGAAGTGGCTTTTGTAACATTAACGCTCATGTTGCCACCGTTATCTGTTACTTCGATAGCACCTTCATCAGTCGAAATAGTAACATCACCGTAGCCTAAGTTTACAGGTCCCCAGTTTGCATCGGCAAACTTAAAGTTATGACTTCCGTCTGCTTCTAAACCATAGATAACGCTATAAGAACGCGAATCACCATCCCATTTAACTTCATCTGCTGCGGGGTTGCCCCAGCCATTAACTGAGCCACGAATAAACACCGGCGTTGAGCCAAATGGTAGAGCTGGTTTTATTTCAAGCATTGGAGCGGCTGGGTCAGACATATCTAAGACAAAATCATATTCAGCGGCAGTTGAAGTAAAGCTTAATGCACCACCACCACTCTCGAGTGCATGTGGTGTACTTTGCATAACAACATTATCATTGCCAATAGCACCTACAGCAAAATCCGTAGTTGGATCGGCAATGGTGAAACTATAAGTTTCAGCAGATAATTCAACTCGCGTTACGTATTGGCCATTAGCTGAATATTTTAGCTCCATAGTTTCACTGCCAATAGTTAACATTGGAAATGCATTAACAGGAACTTCATTAATAGTTAATTCAACCGCGGTAACATCACTTGCATTGACTAAGAACTGATAAATCTTATCTTTAGCCATATCAACTTTCATGTTTTGGCCAATACCTTCACCAACCGTCATGGTGATAGTAGCGCCAACAGCTGATTGATCACCACCTTTAATGCTACCAAAAGTACTAGGCTCAGACCAATCAATATCAGCGACTTTAAAGTCGTAAGTGCTAACACAATCTTCACCGTCAACGGCTTCAGTAGTATCTGTTGCTTCTACTGGTGCAACAATTTCACAGTCTGTTGTATATGGGAAGTTCGCACGATATTGACCATCATTAACATAAACTAATTGAGAAGCATCAAAACCTGGGTCTGCTGCATCACCCCAGCCATTAAAGCCACCACGAAGTAGTAAGGCTGTTTCTTCTGGGTTAAATAAAGCAACACACTTTGAAGCAATATCTATTGCGCCAACGCCAACTGCTACATACTCAGCAGGACAAACTAGCGCTTCACCTAAACATTGTTCACCTGATTCATCAGCAACTAAACCCCAACCACAAGCTTTTAAACCTGATGAAGCCTCAGCACCAAAAAATGGATGTTGGTTAATAATTAATAAACCATCTAAAACGTTTACCGGGAAGTCGTCATGAGCATATGCATTTTTATCAATGTTATGCAAAGTCACGTTGCCTGATGGACCTAAAGGCATAACTAAATCACTGTCAGAAATCTTTTTGCCTGTCGAGGTATCATTAAAAATGATATTGGCACAATTTGATGGGCTATCAACTAAGTTAACTACCCAATAAGCACCGTAATTGTCATCAATACCCGCTAAATCTGCCCCAGTAATTCCCCATTGTGGCGAAATACTGTCATCGGCATAAGCAGTACAATCATCATTGTTCCAAGTATGAATAACGATATCTTCATACAAAGAAGCATTATCACTGCCTTCAACGTGGCTTTCATGGCGATAGAAAGCAACGGCTTCACCGGCACCAGCAACATAATCAGGTGCTGGAGCTGGCAGTGGATTTTCTTCAGGTATTACACAGTCATAATTGCCAGACTCATCCAGCACTTTATAGTTAGGACAAGATAATGCAGGGGTATAACAAATTTCTTCGCCATCCATTTCTGGTGTCGTGCCGTTAACTGATTTGTTAATGCGTTGAGAATCACCTAAATAGTTTGCCGGCGGTATAGCGGCAAACCAGGCATCAAACCAAGTATCAAAGTCGTCACCAAAAACAACATCTTGGCCTTGTGAAATTTTAAAGGCACGAGCTTCTTCTTTTGCTATCGCTTGACGTTCTGTTTCTTCAATGGTTAAACCTAAAATGCCATAAAGGTCTAGTTCATTAAGTTTGAAATTTGCTTGCCATTCAGCTTCATCCCATGAATCTCCCGCTTCAGCCTCAGCTTCAGCTCTTGCCACTTCAATAGCAGCATTAACATCTGCTACTTCAGTGTCGGTCAAGGGGTAAAAATCAGCACTAGCAATTTCTACGACTTCAGGGCTTTTGCACCAAAGGCCCACTTCTTCAAATATGTCTGTAATTTCTGGTTGTGATTGATCACTACCACAGCCGCTTAAGGTTGCACTTAATACTAGTGCAGTCCCAAGCATGAGGGGCTTAAATTTTAATTTCATGAGTTTATAACTCCATTAACTATGTGTTTTAGTTTATGTGTATATAATATTATTCTTGTTATTCCCTTGTTTATACTGGTTTTTACCAATATAAATCTACTTCGCTGCCTAAGTAGGGACTAACTAGATGTTACCTTTATTCCGAATATTAATATTATTAGTAACAGACTAAAAGTTACACAAACTATTCTAGCATGTATACCTATGCCAGCGATTAGCTCTTATGAATACGTATGCAGCTGTGTATGGCTTTATGAATACGTATGCAGCTAATTTCTGCTTGTTTTTTAGAGCGGTTGTTTTACACTCAATTTGCTTGCCTAACATTGAAAATAATAAATACAACATAACTGTGTATATATAAATAACTAAATTCCGATACTAAAACAAAGATAACAAAGTTGCTGTAATGCATTATTCGTAAATGAAGCATTAAGCATAAATACAACTTGTATTAAGGAATACACATGAAAAAATTTAAGCCCAGTGCCCTCACTCTCGCACTCATGATGGGAGGAGTTCAAATTGCTGCAATGTCAAACATTGCCTATGCGGCAGAAGAAGCCCCCACAGAAGCTCAAAAACAACAAGAAAAAGCTGAAGATTTAGTCGAAGTTATTGAAGTAACAGGCTTTAGAGGTAGTATAATAAAATCTCTAAACACGAAACGTTTTTCTGATACGGTTGTTGATGCTATTTCTGCTGATGATATTGGTGGTTTACCCGATGTATCCATTGCCGACTCTCTGACACGCTTACCCGGTGTTACCTCCGTACGTATTGATGGGCAATCAAGCGAATTAAATGTTCGTGGTTTATCTGGTGGTTTTGTATTTTCTACGCTAAATGGCCGTGAAATGGTATCAACCAGTGGTGGCCGAGCTATTCAATTTGATATATTCCCGTCTGAGTTAATTTCAGGTGCACAAGTCTATAAATCTCAAAAGGCCTCATTAATTGAAGGCGGCATTGCTGCAACAATCAATTTAGAAACAGCTAATGCATTAGCCAATGATGAAGAACATAGTGTTCGTGTATCTCTTCATGGTAATTACAACGAAGCAGCGGCCGATAATAATGATTCTGAATCCCTTGGCCGTCGTTTAACTTTAGCCTATCAAGGTAAATTTCTAGAAGATACGCTTGGCTTCTCTATTGGCTGGGCAAACATGTTTCAACCTACGGTTTCAAGTCGTTTTGTTAATTATCAGTTTGATGAGCAAGACTTATCGGCTACCTATGATGGTGCGCCAGAAAGCATGTTGGTTTCCTCTGGTTTTGAACTTAATGAACGTGGCGGTGAAGATGAGCGTGATGCGTTTGTCTTGGCATTAAACTGGGAGCCAAGAGATGATCTTCGCTTTAACTTTGATGCATTTCATTCAACCTTTGATTCAAATAAATGGGATCGAGGTATACGTGTTTCTGGTATAAATAACATTGCCGTTGCTGGGTCAACATTATTAATTGATAACCCATTAGAAGCTAACGGCTCTTTAGTAGGCGGGACAATTTACCGCGACTCTGATGGCACCGCACTTGCCCCACCCTACCGTGGTGCTTCTCGTGATTTAAATGTTCAAACTCAAGCCGATGATAATACCACTGTAAGCACATCTACTGCTTTTGGTTTAAATGGCGAGTGGGATATCACCGATGATTTAATGATGAGTGTCGATCTTTCTCACTCTGAAGGTGATGAAAACTATAAAGATCAAGTATTGCGTATGGCATACTTCGAAGACTCTAGTGCTGCCACACCTATAATTGATGACAACATTATTTTAAGTTATCAATTAAACGGTCTAAACAACCCAGATATAGCATTTAATCAAGACTTTACTGATACTGACCATATGATGGTGACTAGTACTGAGTCATACCCTCATATCGAAGCTAACTCTTCCGATGCAATTAGAGTAGATTTTATCTACCAACTCGAAAGTAACATCTTTAGCTCTGTTGAGTTTGGTGTTCGTGCATCTAAACGTGATTATGAATTAAGCCGTGGCCGTTTCTTGTATGGCACCACAGATTTTAATATGCGTAATGGTCAATATATTACTTATGGCACAGATGCTGATGGCAATTCAATAGAAATTGAGCGTTTCGCTCCTTTTGCTTTAGATGAAAGTAATTCAACCGTAAGCAGTATTGGTGGTGACTTATCTGGCATGCCGGGTTTCTTGTCTGTTGATAATGATTCAATTTTAGATGCTTGGATTCCTAACGTTGATCGCACCCCGGTACGAGATTGGGACCATAGCTGGACCATGACTCAAGGGAATTTAGTTGAAGAAGAAGTACTTGCCGCTTATGCCCAAGTGAACTTAGATACTGAGTTGTTTGGCCTACCGTTAACGGGTAACATAGGTTTACGTTATGTTAGTTCAGAGCAAAGCAGTACTGGTTTAGTCAGTGTTGGCTCTGGTAATGGTGAAGCTATTTATGATGATGTTGGCGGCGTAAGTTACGACTGGGAACGTAAAAAAATAAGTGATAGCTACAGTGATTTTCTTCCTTCGTTTAACTTGAACTTTCAATTAACCGATGATGACCAATTACGTTTTGCTTATGCAAAAGTTATGTCTCGCCCAGATATGCCAACAATGGCTAACAGTGGTAATTTTGACTGGACCTATGATAAAGATGAAAGTCGTTATCAAGTCAACTTAGACAGCTCAACTAGTCCATTTTTACGTCCATTTTATGCCAATCAATTTGATATCTCTTTTGAACACTATTTCACTGAAACTGAAGGCGCTTTCGTCTTTGCTCTTTGGTATAAAGATATCGACAACATGGTGGGTGATGCTGTAGATAAAAACTTTGATTATGCTGCTGCCGGTATTGACGTACCAACAACACCTGATAACAAACTTGTTGATGAAAATGGCGATGTAATTGATTATGTCAACGGTACTTACAGCCATGCTGAAAACAATGCCGATGCAGGTTACATGCGCGGTATTGAAATTGGCTATACCCAAACATTTTCTTTCTTACCTGGATACTTCGCAGGTTTAGGCGCTAATGTTAACTTCTCTTATACTGAAAGTGAGATCGAAGTTGAATCACAAGTACCCGGTGAAGATGGTGAATTAGGGCCCATTGAAGGATTATCACCACGAGTATTAAGTGCTACGGTGTTTTACGATTGGGATGATAAGTTCTCGGCTCGATTTAGTAGTCGTTATCGTTCTGCTTATTTAAGCCAACAAATCGCTATTGGTGATTCGCAGTCGGCTTATTTTGAAGAAGAAACAATCTTCTCAGCACAAATGTCGTATAACTTTACTGAAAATTTCCAAGCTGTTATTTCTGCTGATAACATTACCGATGAACCAAATATTTCATACTTTGGTGATACGGTAAGAACAGGGACTATCCAGTACTTTGGCCGTACAATTTACTTCGGTGTAAACTATAAAATGTAAATTAAGTCGATAAAAGAGCAACACCTGTGTTGCTCTTTTTCTTTACCTGCAGTATAAAATTCACTTCATTAAAAATTATTTGATAAACAAGAACAATGACAAATAGTAAACAATGCAAAAATATCATTATTCTTGGTGGCGGTACCGCTGGGTGGATGACCGCCAATTTAATGGTGCAACAATGGCAAAAAAAAATTGCCAATAATCAACTCTCTATTACCTTGGTTGAATCCGCTGATATCGGTGTGATTGGTGTTGGTGAAGGTTCAACACCACAACTTAAAAGTTTTTTTGATAAAATAGGGGTTACCGAGCAAGAATGGATGCCGCAGTGTAATGCAACTTATAAAAATGGCATTTTATTTAAAAACTGGTCTGGTAAAGATGATTTTGATAGTTACTTTCATCCTTTTACCTCAATTATAGATGCTCATACAGCCCCTGCCTTTGTTTATAACAGCCAGTTCCGCCGGAAGGGTTATGATGTAGATAGCTGCCCAGACCGTTTCTTTTTATCTGCCACCTTAGCTAAACAACAAAAATCTCCCATTGGTAATAAGAACTTTCCATTTGATGTCAATTACGGTTATCACTTTGATGCGGTTTTGTTGGGCAAGTTTTTAAGTACGTTTGCTGTTACCAAAGGTATTAAACATGTTATTGGCACAGTTAATGAAGCAGAGTTAGCCCCTAATGGTGACCTGCACGCATTAGTACTAAATGATGGTAAAAAGCTTGCTGGCGATTTGTTTATCGATTGTTCTGGATTTGCCAGTGTCTTATTGCAAAAAACGTTAAAAGTACCCTTTATTAGTTTTAAAGAGAACCTTTTTAATGACCGCGCCGTTACTATTGCGACACCTCATGAGGATACGGCTAAATTAAATTCACAAACTATTTCAACGGCAATGAAATATGGCTGGGCATGGGATATCCCATTAACTAACCGCACAGGTAACGGTTATGTTTATAGCTCAGACTTTTGCACTGCGCAGCAAGCAGAAGATGAGTTACGAGAGAAATTAAAATTAACGGATTCATCGATCAAAGCAAACCATTTAAAAATGAAAGTTGGCCGTGTTGAAAAACATTGGCATCGAAATTGTCTTGCTGTGGGTTTGTCACAAGGTTTTATTGAACCTTTAGAAGCAACGGCATTGCACTTTGTTCAAGAAGCTATTGATGGTTTTATTGAAGCTTATGAAAATGGTGGTTTTACTCACCAATATCAAGCGGCCTTTAACGATAAAATGAATGCTCGCTTTGATGGTATACGCGACTATATCGTTAGCCATTATCGATTAAGTAATAGAAAAGATACACAATATTGGCGTTTAAACGGCGCAAACCCTAATATATCTAATAGCCTTAAAATAATTGTCCAGTGTTGGTTAAACGGTGATGATCTCAATAAGGCATTAGTGCAACCGGGAATGGTGAGCTTCTATCCACCGGTATCTTGGCATGTAATATTAGCCGGTTATGGTGTTTTTCCTCAACTAAATAATGACTTAGAAAAAAATGAACTTGCTAACAAATACGACTTGCCTCATATTGATCAATTTATCGAACGTTGCTCACTCAATTTCCAAGATCATTATCAATTTTTAAACAGCAGACCTCAATAACCATGGATAATTTATGATGAAAACATTTAATTTATTACCCTCTGAGCTAACCAGCTCACGCTTAATTTATGGCTGTATGCGCATTGCTGGTAATAACAGCATTGAAGATCGAAAAAAAGGAAAAATTGCCATAAGAGCGGCTATTGACTCAGGTTATAACCATTTTGATCATGCCGACATATACGGCAATGGTCAGAGTGAAACCTTGTTTGCTGAAGTATTAAAAGAGTCCCCTGAGTTAAGAGACAAGCTGATCATTACCTCTAAAGCAGGTATTCGACCAACAAATGACGATAATCCTTATGCACCAAAGCGTTATGACTTTAGTGAAGGTTATTTACTCAATAGTGTTGACGGCATTTTAAGTCGATTGAATATTGATACCTTAGACATGTTTCTTTTACACCGTCCTGACTATCTTTTTAATCCACATGAAGTGGCTGAAACATTTGCTTTGTTAAAAGCGAGCGGCAAAGTAAAGCATTTTGGGGTAAGTAACTTTAAACCGTCACAAGTCTCTTTACTACAATCTGTATTATCGATGCCCTTGGTGGTTAATCAAGTCGAAATTAATATCCACAACATAGATACCTTACTCGATGGCACGTTAGATCAATGCCAGGAATTTGGTATTACTCCTATTGCTTGGTGTCCACTGGGCGGCGTTGTTTATTCTGCTTGGGGTAATACTTTTAGCGCTAATGATGAGCAACGCATTGAAGCAGAGCTTGCTCAACAAGCACAGAAATATCATTGTGCACCTTGGCAAGTTATTTTAGCTTGGTTATTAAAACATCCTGCCAACATCTGCCCGATTATAGGTTCAACAACCCCCGAGCGTATTATTGACGCTAAAAAAGCACTAGCGATTAACTACAGTCGTGAAGATTGGTATCGGTTATTAGAAGCTAGAAACGGTTATGCTCAGCCTTAATGAACATCTCCACCAAAGCTTGTAGCTTCATTTTGTAAGAAAACAGTTTGTTTTTGTAACTTGCTTCATACATAGTGACATCAGAAAAATTATTCATGGAACAATGCACTAATGGACAAAAAACTAGCCTGTTTTTTTACAATATCACTTCTTAGTTTTAGCTCTTTGGCTGAAGAAAAAAGCTACCAAGAGCAACCTTGGGGGTTAGGGGTTACGATGAGAGGTGCAAGTATCGCCTTTGATACCGAATCAGACAAAGTTTCTACCTTTGTTCCGTTAATGTTTTATCAAGGTGAAACCTTTTTCATGCGCGGTATTGAAGGCGGTGCGCACCTTTACGAATATGACAACTCACAATTTAACGTTATTGCCCGAATGCGGTTTTTTGATATTCCTGCTGAATATCAGAACCAAATTCAAGGTGATAATATTGACCTTGGCTTTCAATGGCGAAACACCTACCAAGAAGATACTCATTTAGACGTCGAGATTTTTAGTGATATAAATGGCAGGTTCTACGGCAATATTTCAAATAGCTGGTACATTGAACATGGTGATTGGGAGTTTATGCCCTCACTCACAGCACGCTATAAAAGCGCCGAATTTAATAGTCAGTATTTTGCTTTAGAAGAAATAACAAATGAACGAATTGGAGCTGGTATTGAAGTAAACGCCAATATAGAAACTCGTTATCATGTTTATTCTAATCTTTATTTAATAGGCTCTGTGGGCGTTACTGGATTAGATAAAAATGCTTACCAAAGTAGCGCTATTGATCAGCGTTTCAATTCTGAAGTTTATTTAGGTTTTGCATTTTTTAATGACAAGAGTGTAGCTAAAAAGGAGAAGCTCAGCTCTAAAAGCTACTTGAGAGTGGCTCACGGTTGGGCAACACCTTCTAATATGGGAGATATTTTCCGTGGTGATGGAGTCAAGGATGAATACAATAACCAACTTAGTTCTGTATTCTATGGGCTGCCATTAACTGACGAGTTATTTGGTTTACCGGTTGATATTTACCTAACACCTGGCTTTGTTTGGCATTGGAATTCAGAGGTTCAAAGTTCAGAACAAGAATATGTTCTAGGCGTTAAAGCCTACGTTACCATCCCTTGGCCAACCAAATGGCGTATAGGCGTAGCTGAAGGTCTATCTTACGTATCTGACCTAACCTACATTGAAGCGACTGAAATGGAAGAAAAAGGATACAAAGGAAGTGAGCTATTGAACTATATTGACGTCAGCTTCGATATAAACATTGGCGACTTATTTAATAGCCGCTCTCTCGAACATGTTTGGCTCGGGTACAGCCTCCACCATCGCTCTGCTATTTTCGAGTCTGCTTCTCAATTTGGCCGAATAAAAGGTGGTAGTAATTACAACACTGTTTATTTGCAGTTCGATTTTTAGTCTCTCTTGCTATTTATTTACCTAACCAAGCTTCTGTTATCCGAAGTTTGAGAACCACTTTACTAGCTAGAGTAACGAGGTTCTTTTATTGCGCAAGTTCATGGTTGTGCACACACTTTGAGACTATACAAATCATGTTATTGCTCAGTGACCAAAGCCACTTATTTACAGATGACAATTAATATCGCCCATCTCACTCTCACCCCCATTTCGAGATAGAAAAGGTCACTATTGCCACAAAAATAAACCTTAGTTTTTGCTAGATTTAAGATTTATTATTCACAAACCTAGTTTTTCCCACTGAGTTAAAGAGATATTATCTGGTAATAACATAATAAAATATTGTTGTAAGACTTGTCGATAATGTTTACTACTCGCTATTAATTTTTCACTACGATTACCATTACTGGTTTCAATAAACTTACCGTTAGATAAGGTTAAACGGCCAGATTCAGTTGCGATAGAGCATACTGATTTTTTGGTGAAAGTAGATTCAGGCGAGGTTTGTTGATATTCACACATCTGCGTGAAACTGCCTATTTTTTGTGGTGTTAAAGAAAATAGGTATTGAGGCATCCATCGCCCATCAATTTTTTTACGAAATAAAACATATTTTTCGTCTTGTGAAGTAACCTTATACAAGTAACCTAATTGCTCTACTGGCTCAGTATTGAGCTTTAGCGGGCGAATAAAAGAATCACCAAACCCAACATCACAAATCCAGATAATTCCTTCACTCTCAACTAACAGCAGGAGATGCTCAAACTCTCTGCCTGGAAGGTCTCCATCAAATACTTGAGCTGATAGTAAATTCACCTTAAAGCCGCAGGAATGGAGTAAAGCGGCAAACAAATAATTAAGTTCATAACAAAATCCTCCGCGATTTTTCATCACGATTTTTTCAAACAATAGCGGTAAGGATAAACGTATTTTATTGCCAAGATGAATATCAATATTCTCAAAAGGCACACTCAACATGTGAGCTTGATGTAAAGCCACCAGCGTTGACTTTTTATCATTCAGGGAGTGTTGAAAGTTTATCCTCTTAAGGTATTGTGCTACCTGACGGTTATTTAGCATAAAGCTCTCCAATAAGTTCTCCAATAAATACTCCAATTTGATCTTGGTAATGCAAAATATCAATATCATCTTCCACACAACAATAAAGCATACTTTGATAAGTCATGCCCAAGTAAGCATAAGACAACTTAAAGGCTTCTTCAAAACAAGGTGCTGGAACTTGATCACACCCTGTGGCAATCAACGCGGTAAGTTTACCTCTAAGTTGGTGTCCTAAATCTTTATTGACCTTAAGAAGATCTGAAAATCTATCAAGGAAAGTTTTCATCACGCCACTTGCACAATACCAATAAACGGGAGAGGCTAAGATAATACGCTCATAACTTAACAGTTTTTTCATCAACGACAGGAAGTCATCGTTGACATGATTAAATTCATAATCAAAAGGGGAAATATTATAATCGTTCAAATTAAAAAGAGTTGCGGACATTTTAGCAGCCACGGCAATACTCAATTGCTCGGTATTGCCTTTATTTCTAGCACTGCCAACCACAATAGCCGTTTTCATGTTTTCGTTTCCTTATTTTAAAACTAAATTGTGTATCATCAAGACAAAACTAGTGTCGATTAATTAGCCAGACGCCAATAATTAAGCTAATGCAGCCTACTATTGTATTGAATGTTAAAGGCTTTTCTTGAAGGTTAAACCAACCATAGTGTCCAGCAACAAGTGCCACAATAATTTGCCCTGACATGGCACAAGAAATCATCGCTCCGGCGCCCATTTTAGGAATAAGCCAATAAAATAAGGCAACCCCGACAGCACTTAACAGTCCTCCCGAAAACCACAAATACAAAGGCACTGATTTAACCATTGCCGGGCTTGGGTATTGCTTGATAAATAGTCCGACAATACAAAGGATAAATGCAAGACTCGAGGTAAAAGCTATACCAGTAGCTAAAATAGGGCTTTTAAGAAGCTGTCCAAGTTGGGTATTTAAACTGGTTTGCGCTGTTATCAGCACTCCGGCAATAAATGCCAGTAGAGGTAAATAAATCATCTGCGCATGATAAGCACAACTTACCTACCGTGCCTTTACATAGGTTGATTTTACTCGGACTTTAATTTTTTACGGATACGACTCAGTTGGGTAGGAGTGATCCCTAGATGTGAAGCGACTTGAAAAAGAGGGATACGCTTGTCTAAGCTAGGATTCTCAGTTAAAAAATGTTGATAACGTTGAGTCGCCGATTCTTGTATTAGAGATACTTCTCTCTTCTCTTGCTTAATTAGCCAGTTCTTTTCCAAATATTGAATATGGTAACGTTGCAAATCTCGACAATCATTTAGCAGTTTCCGATACCCTTGATGATTTATGAGGATGAGTTGTGAATCTTCCATGGCTTGTATGGTAAATGTTGAAGGTTGTGATAATAACAAAGCGACCATAGCTCCGGGGAAAGCCCCTTCACTAAAAAAACGTTTATTATATTCATTACCCTTTTCATCACAAATAAAGGCTCTTAACAAACCCGTATATACATAGGAAAAAGTCTCAGGTATTTCACCTGATTTATATATCGTGTCATTGTTAGAGACATCAATCAATTTGCAGAGTTTTCGCAAAGCAAGCCAGGTATCAGCGGATAGTGGCGAATAGGAATCTATTGATGCTTTAAATGAAATAAACGCAATATCTTCTTTTATAGTATCTGACAATGTACTTTTCCCTGCCTTTAGTCCCTCACTATCTGTAGCTAACTACTTTACACTGCTGAAGAAGAAATTCACGATAAAAAATCCAAACGTATTCTAATCTTGTCTCAAAGTGAGTTTATTAAGTAGTTGTTTACATTATAAAATAGTCCGCTTTGTTCATAGTTGCCAGTATGGTGTGAAAACTTAATGACTGTTATGTGGTAATTGTTAGAGATTTAAATTATTCCGATTATCTTCCCCTATGAGCGAGGAACAGCCGCTCAAACATTTTCTAATTTAATTTCACTTTGCCCCATAGCTGCCGTTCTAGCTTACTGCACTAATAGCAAACATTCCTAATTAACATTAAGAGTTTTGTTGGTTATTTGGAACGCAGAATACATAGTTCAGCTTTTATCCTGACAGACAAGTAAGCCACCAAAGCGGTCATAGAGGTTTTAAATCACAGCGGCTGTTCCTCCGATAATATAGCTGTAAGTATCAATGATTGCCTTATTTAGAAGTAATAACTGTCCCACTGCTATCTTTGCGAAATTGAGAGGGTGTCATGCCCGTCCACACCGTAAATGCCCGGCGAAAATTGGCGCTATCGTTAAAGCCGGTTAATGTAGCAACTTGTTCAATCGATAAGTTTGTCGTCTTTAAATAGTGACTAGCTCGCTGACTTTTTACTTCATTAACTAAACGTTGAAATGCGGTGTTATTGTTATTTAATCGTCGACTTAATGTTCTAGGGCTAATGCCTATTTTCTGTGCAACTTTCTCTATTTTGGGATAACTGCCCGGTATCGCGGCAATTAACGTTCTTACTTGTGCAGCGATAAGCTTTGGCCCTTGAATATCAGTCAGCAATTGGTCGAGTTGTTTGGTTAATATTTTTAACATAACAGGATTAGCGTGAAGACTAACACGGTTTAAATAGTCTGTCGGAATAAGTATTTTCGACTGTTTCACAGAGAAAATACAATTTTTGTTCAAATATTGGTGGTAAAAACCATGGTGATTTGGCTTTTTATAATCAAATTCAAACCTAAGATTTTCTCCTTGGTCAGGCAGAAGAATCGACATGCCATCTTTAATAGTCGAGACTAATAGCTCAGACCTTATAATGCTATCTCTTGACTCAATTGCACTTTGTCGATATATATTCAAACTTAAAAAACCATCCACATCATGACAGCTCAATTCAGATCCGCAACTTAACACTTGATAATATTTCACTAATAACTTAATAGCCTGCTGCAAGTTTTTACAACTAAGCATTGCCTGGCCCAATACGCCATAAGTAGCAAAGCCTAACTGTTTAGCAAAACAAAACCAAAAATCATGCTTATGTACTGCGACATCTACATCTAGTAATAACTCAGTATACTTACTCGCAGTCATTATAGCGTTCGGCGTATTAATATCTGAAAAAGTTAAGTTGTACTTGGCTAGAATTGACTCAATGTCGATATTGTATTGTTGGCTATATGCGGAAAGAATTGCCACATGGCTGCAAGGAATATAAAAACCATAGACATTTTTTTGCATATTTCACCTGCGGATAAATAAGGAAGCTCGATTATAGGTAAATATTATCTATTTACAACTCGCATAGTAGGCACAATTAGTCTCGAACTAAAATTTGATAGGGTTGGCGAGTTATGACGCTAATTTGGCTAAATGTTATATTGCTCAGCCATTTGTTTAAGATAAAATAGCCACTCATCTAAGCAGAGTACGAAATATATGAGTGCAGATTTTTTATCAACCTATCTAACCCCGATAGCCCTAGGAACAATGATGATAGGTATGGGGCTTTCATTAAAAGTAAGTCACTTTACGCTATTATTAAAAAGTCCCAAAACGATTATTCTCGGCATTTTATGCCAAATGATTGGCCTACCTCTTTTGGGGCTGTTCATCGCTTCGGTTTTTCCTATGTCTGACACCTATTCAGCTGGCATCATGGTTCTAGTTTCATGTGCTGGTGCAGTTGTTTCTGGTTTGCTCACCCAAATGGTTAAAGGTGACACCGCGCTTAGTATTTCAATGACAGCCATTAGTATGTTGTTTGGCATGATTACAATACCGCTATTAATCAACTTGACTCTCAGTCACTTTTTACACAATAAACAATATGTAGAATTGGACTTGTTATCAACGAGCCTACGTTTACTTTCAATAACGATAATGCCAGTAATTTTTGGCATGTTGCTTAGGCATTTAAAGCCTAAACTTTCTTTGCAACTATTGCCTAATGTCGCTCGTGTATCTAACTTACTCTTAGTGACAATTATCTTACTGACCATGATTAATTATCAAAATCAAATTATGCATGCGAGCGCTGTATTAATAATACCACTTTTTATTTTGAATATTTTAGCAATGACAATGGGTTATTCAGCAGCCTACTTTGCAAAATTTGATAATAAAGTGGCAAAAACCTTAATTATTGAAGTGGGCCTTCAAAACAGTGCAACGGCTATATTTATAGCGTCGGTATTACTAAATAATAGTTTGCTTGCCCTACCTGCCATCATTTATACCGGTATCGCTTTCATTAACTTTGCGATATTTATGTTTATTTTAAGGATTCGTTATGACTTTGCTCAAAGAACCTAAAATTGTTATTTATGGTGCCGGTGCTATTGGTATTACCTTAGCTACTTGGATGACAAGCTGCGGCATAAATGTTTCGCTATTCGCCCGTCCCAAAAAGACATTGCTGCTAAAACAGAAAAAAATTCGAATTTTAAAGGCAGACAAGGAAATTATCGCACCGACCGCGTTAAAAACAATTGACCACATAGACTCAGGTGAGACGATTGATTTACTCATTATTACCGTTAAAAACTTCAATTTAGCACAGTCGAGCCAAGAGCTATCTAGGACTATTGATCGAGATACATTAATACTCGGATTACAAAATGGCGTAATTAATCAGACAATATTACCAAAGTATTTTTCCAATATTGTGTACGGAATTGTTAACTACAATGCATGGTCGACTGACTCAACTGACAATGCTCACACATTTAACTGGAACGTGAATATTAATGGTCCAATAATATTCGGCACACCTGACAACCAGTTAATGAAAGAGTCTCAGGAAGTAGTAGGATTATTTTCTCGTTTTATTGAATGTAAGTTAACCACGCATTTTCAAGATGATGCACATGCAAAACTTGTCGCTAATTTAGGTAATGCTGTTACTACCATAATTGGTAATTCCCATCATCAAAAGTCGGCATTGAAACCGCTTCAACAGGTATTAACTCGACTGACCTATGAAGGAGTAAAAACACTTAAAGCCGCTGGCTTTAAAGAAAGTTTATCAAGTCTACTACCGTCTTGGACGCTGATAATGTCGAGTAAGTATATTCCTCTCATTTTCACTAGACGTATATTTCGCAAAAAACTGGCACTTATCGGTAGTACTAGCATGGCTACAGACATATTAAATAAGGGCTCTGGTGTATCAGAATTAGAAACAATTAATGGCTACTTGTTGAGTTTAGCAGAACAACACAATATCGATGTTCCTTATAGCAAAAGGCTGTATAAACTTTGTGAAAAACACTTCGCAGACAAGCCCTTTAAATCCATTACCTCTAAGCAACTAAAAGTTGCTCTGATGTTTGAAGATGAAGAAATAAAATCTTGATTGACGCTTCACGTTTAAATTCAGGACTGTATCGTTTGTAAGTTTTTTTTTTTATTCATGTTACACCTCCTACCTATAATCTAGGTCAATTTAAGGTGTCCATCAAACCGGAACAAGACTACTTTACCGTCAGTCAGCAATATAGCGATAAGAAGTCTTAAGGTAATTTTTGATACTTACGTCCGTTTTGTCTTGTGAGTTCAATCGTTCAATGGAACACACTGATTAAATCACCTGTTAGAATGGTCAATAAATACCACCTCAAGACATTAAGGCATCACAGTAAATTTGTCATTTCAGAATAGATTGTTTATAGCCTAACACCACGATAACTGACTGCATGAGTGCAGCGTTACTCAGTTGTTTGATTGCCTTTTATCGCTTGAAATTGCCTTTAATTGTTCGTTAGCCCACAGACAACTACTAACAACCCTCAATCATGGTCACAACCCCTTTATGCGATTATTTCTGCGCTCTGACTCCCATTAGATGCTCGACCTTTTCCACGTTCTTGAAGCCGACCGCTTTGAGCCGGCGGATGACGCCATCGACAAAGCTGCTGCCCTTTTTCACTACGTGTGGATTTCCGGTGTAATGAAAAAGCCGTCCGTCACGTTTGAGAACTCGGAAAATCTGCCGGTAGAACTCTTCGCTATAGAGCTCACCTGCAAGAGAAAAACGTGGTGGATCATGAATGACTGAATCGAAAGAAGTCTCAGGCATTGAGACTATAAGTTCAAAGCTACTGCCCTGACATTGCACAATCCCCTCTTTCCCCAAATCATTCGACCAAGGGTTCTGTGCGCGCAGCCCCATTACCTCTGGGCTCAGCTCAATGCTGAGCACCTCGCTTGCGCCTAGTCGGTGAGCAGCGATAGCCGCATAGCCCAGCCCACTGCAGCAGTCCAATACCTTATCTCCTTTACGTACCGCCTGTTTAGCCATCTCGGAGGCACTAGTAAAGGGATCCGTTCCCTTCGAAATGTGCATCTTAACACCGCTAATTTCTAACAAAGGTGCTCCAGCCGTTGGAACGAGCTTGTAGTAGCCAGAACTGCGGTCTTCCAGCGGATCCATCTCTCCATCACAACAAAGGTAGATTCTCTGCGTCTTCTTGACGATTTTTTTGAGTTCGTTGATAGATAGTCGATTATCTTCATCTAATACTAGGCTCTGGTCACTTAAAGAATAGTCCTGTTGTGAAAGATTAAGATCAGTGGAGAGCCGAACGCAGGACAGTCCTTTGGCAATGGCCTCTAGCGCCTGTCGGGCATTTTCTGTGTGAAGGTAGTAGCTGGGCATATCATTAATCTATCTGGTTATAAATACTGAGCGCACTATACACCTTCCAATTGGAGAGGAGATACTTAAATAATCCAACACAGGTTTTGAGTCAACTAATCGTCACAATATTTCGCATCAGAGGGAATACAGTGATTCATTAGAAAAGATATGGAAAAAACTTTAAGGATGAAGTCTCTAATGCGCAAAGTGAACCTTAAATCTCAGTAAATAAATATCGATTTAATCATTTATTCAAGGGGTCACTAAATACACTAAACGGTCTGCTTTCATGAATCAGAATCACCTTATCTAACGATCACGTCGATACGCAAGCGACCCTTTATATTTTCATTGTAGAGACTAGTGTGTATTTAGTTGACGTTAGCATTTTTTTCTCTAACGACATTGTGGATATTAGAACATTTGAATGTATGGGCATGCCCTTAAGGACTAGAAGTATAACTTCAGTAGTACTCCTTAAGTTTTATTTGGATAACGTGGCATTCGCCTGTTAAGTTCACCGCGAGGAGTAAACGGCCCTGCGTTAACGTATTTGTATTTCAAATCGTGCTTTTCAATTTTACTAAGCACTATGTCTTCAATACATTCAGATGTCCAATAATGAACAACTGACCAACCAGGTAATGTTCATAACCGGACAGTTTATTTATTTTCTAGATTGTAAACAAACATTAAGTCCACTGTGGATATATAGATATCCTACTGTTTTAATTGAATATACATTCAACACCTTCCTAGAGGAAACGCTTTGGCACAATTATTGATTAAGATTGAGTAATAACCTTAAAATAAATAACGTTTAGGAGATGTATCATCTTGAAAAATAAATTAATATTAGTAGTGTTCTTTACTACGCTACTATCTACATGTGCAGAAGGTAAAAACGAAGAAGTCATTACTCAAAACATTAGTGCTCAAAATACCAATACTAACAATGAGTATTCTTTAAACAGTTCTAAATTAGATAGCCTGTTTAAAGCACTTGATAAGAATGGTGAATTTATGGGTAGTATCGCACTGTCTTATGATGGAATGATTATATATAGCAATGCAATCGGTTTTGCTGATATCGAGACACAAAAAAAAGCTACTAACAACACAAAATATAGAATTGGCTCAATTTCTAAAATGTTTACTGCTACCTTAGTTCTTAAGGCTATAGAAGAAAACAAAATAAAGCTGGGGCAAACGATTGAGACCTATTTTCCAAATATTGAAAATGCCAAAAAGATCACTATAGAAAATTTACTAAATCATAGAAGTGGTATTTTTAATTTTACTAATGATAAAGCATTTATAACCTACCTCACCGAATATAAAACACCTGAAGAAATGGTTGAAATCATTTCAAATTTCCAAAGTGATTTTGAACCTAATACTAAAGGTGATTATAGCAATTCAAATTATGTACTGCTCTCAATCATACTCGAAAAAGTGTATGACTCTAGTTTTAAAGATCTAATTACAGAAAAAATATCTGCTCCTCTCCATCTTAAAAACACCTATTATGGAGCTAAAATAAACCTAGCCAACAATGAATCAAATGCTTATAAACTTTCAACACAATGGACCAAAGGACTTGAAGTAGACATGTCTATCCCCATGGGAGCAGGTGGAATAGTTTCTACCTCAAGTGATGTCACAACTTTTATGGAAGCGCTATTTTCTGAAAAAATTATCTCTGCACAAAGTATTGAACTAATGACCACCATTAAAGGAAGTTATGGAATGGGTGTTTCTCGTTTTTCTGTACACGACAGAGAAAGCTTTGGTCATAGTGGATCCTTAGGCGGCTTTAAGTCTTTGGCAATGTATTTTCCAAATGAAAAATTAGCAATTGCTATAACCGCTAATGGAGATGCTAACAAAAAGCAGGAGATTTTATCTGAAGCGTTAAGCTATTATTTTAATGACTCAATTATGGAAGCATCAGAAGAAGATATAAAAAAATATGCTGGTGCTTATACCGATATTGAAGACAAGACAAATAGCTTCTCATTTACCCATGATAAAAACGCTCTAATCTTGGAAATAGGTGAAGGTATAATAGGTGGTTTGATTTATAAAGGAGATCATAAATTCTTGTTCGAGCAAGTCTACGCAGAATCTTTTACTTTTGTTTTTTCACCAGAAAAAGAAGAATTATGGGTAAAACAAGGGGATTACGAAGGAATATATAAGAAAGATTAACAGGGTACAACACTATATAAAAATTTATCGGGCAGCAGCTAGTTAAAGCCGAAAGATTTGAATTTATTTTCTGCCCTAATACTATTATTACGGTCTAATCAAACTGGAAAGGTTTTGTAGTAATAAATACTCTACTTAAAATCTACCTCGAATAGTGCCCTGTACCGTCTTGATAGTACGAAAGTTATGTCAACTGTATCATCCGAAAGTTAACTTTCATATTAAGGTGATTTTCTCAGTTAGGTATTTAATTCGTGAACATTAAACCCTTTTTAACACCCCTTTTCTTTTTTAAGGTGATAATAAAGTGTATTGCACTGACCATTTGAAATCTCGATAAAAAACAGGCTAAGCCAAATAATACTGAAGGGTTATCTTCATGCTAATAATAGCAATTTATGTTGTCTGATAATTTTACATGCATTGATGTTTTCAATACTTCTATCAGATTGGTTAATGATAATGTTAAGGTTAAGGTTAAAGTTAAGGTAGTTATGATACCGGTTAAAATTTGAATGGACTCTGCTATAATTACAGACAAATTTAGGTTGACAAATAATTTCAAATCTAAGGAATAATTCGTAGTGAACAAATCTATAAGAAAAAGCAAAACAATTAACACAGATAAAGTGCTTATTATGCTGTGTGATTCGGTTTGTGAAGTACTGACTAAAGCCAGTGGCAATAATATTACCTATTCTGCCATGGTACAAAAAATTACGAAAACGTGCCTAAAGCCAGATGTTGCTAGTTTTGTCCTTTTTGACGGTGGCTTTAATGGCTTAGTGGTAACCAACTTTACCAGCAGCGCTGCCTTGGAAATTTACCAAGATTATATGCGTAATATGGGCATGCCTGAATCGGAGATTTCACAGAGCTATATGTCTGACGATGTAGCTAACGTTTTAGGCGAACTAACAAATCAAATGGTTGGTGACTTTACCTTTAAGGTACGAGAGCAACTACAAACACATATCACCCAAAGCCAACCAAAAATGATGGCAATCACTAAATTGGTTCAAATTTCTGTTGATACTGCCATGGACAAACCACAAATGCGCAGAGTCACCTTTTCAACGGCAACTAACAAGATCTTTTATTTGGAATTTGCTATGGATAAAACTGAGTTTATTCAGTTACATGATTTTGAGGCCGCTGAAACTATTGACCCTGATGAAATCTTAGCGCAGTCAGCTAAAGACATGGCTGCTGATACGCCAGCCCCTATAGTGAAAGAAGAAGAAGACGACGCTGATGATGACTTTATGGCGTCACTTGGTTTATAACTAGAGACAATAAATACACCGACGCTTTATAGTGAAATACTACTGACTGATTGTATCAGTAGATTTCACCCTAGTTTCGTTCACTACTATTGATACCCTGATACCCATCCCCGTTTTTCGCAATGATACAAATGACTTATGTTACCTAACTTTGCCAAGAATTTATTGTCAGTTTTACTGATAAATAGCAAAACTTAACGGCGCTATTTTACCGTTATCGCTACTTTTAATCGATTGGTAAACTAGCCTGTTTTTATCATTAATTGACTTAAACGTCAGTGCTTGCGCTTCATTGGCGGTATTAAAAACAATCACCAACTTCTGTCCTTTAACTTCACGGCTAATGGCGAATATTCCCGGCTTATTTTGTGAATAAAGTGTTTGTTGTTGGCCAAAACGTAATGCAGGGTACTGCTGGTATAGCTCAGATAACTGAGCAAACTGACGATAAAATGGATGGTTAACATCAAAGTTATCGTTTGCCGTAGTTTTTGTTGTCGCGAGTAAATTATCATCATTATAACTGGCGACTTTTGAGGGCATCATATCTTGTCGTGATGCTTGATCGCCGCCATCACCAACAAAACCTTGTTCATCACCATAATATATTACGGGTATACCTCGAGAAAAAAACATCATGGCATTGGCAAGTAAGTTACGTTGAATTTGCTCGTTTTCATCGTAGTTAAATTGACTGGCTCTTAACGCATAGGCAAAACGGCCCATATCATGGTTACCCGTAAAGTTAACTAATTGATTAGCGTCCTTGCTGCTGTTCTTGTTAGTAGTCTTATAATGGTGATCTTGAGCGAACAATGCCGCTAACTTATCAGTACCTAGTTGATCAACCAGTGTTTGTTGCATTGTTTGCTGAAAAGCGAAATCAAGTACTGATTGAATTTTTCCTTTGGTAGTAAACTGACTCAAAAATTCAGGTTCAAAACTATAAACCTCACCAAACATGAAAAAATTCTCTATACCCTGTTTGTTCGCGTGGGCCACTAACGCTGGCGAAAACTGCTGCCAAAACTCCATATTGACATGTTTAACGGTATCAATTCTAAACCCATCCGGTTTAAATTCATCAATAATGTCTGTGTATATTTGAATCATACCGCTAACAACAGCGTCATCATCAGTATTAATATCGTCAAGACCAGAAAAATCACCACGAAGTGAGCTCTCCCCCTGCCAATGTGAATCACCTTGATTATGGTAGGCGTTAATATCATTTAACCAAAGAGGTGATTTAAGTTGCTCGTTACCGGCGGGAATTAGGGGGGTATATTTATCACCTTTAGCTAATTGCGCTAACGATTTAAATGGACAACTGTCCCCCTTTACCAACCAAGCTAAACCATCACTGCCGTGACATTCTTCATACTTAATAACATCAGCGGTATGATTGGTAATAATATCAAAAAACACTTTAATGTTACGTTGATGCGCTAGGTCAATAAAATTCTTTAACTCGGCATTAGTGCCAAGGTGGGGATCGATTTCAGTAAAATCTAAAATCCAATAACCGTGATAACCAGAGGTGTCAGCTTGCATTGCTTGGTTACGCAAAACAGGAGTCAACCAAATAGCACTCACGCCCATGTTATCTAAATAGGCTAATTTCTCAGTTAATCCGGCTAAATCACCACCGTGGTACATGCCTTTATGCGTCACGTCTAAACCACCGTGAGATAAAGCACGTTTTTTATCACTCGCTTTTGCGCCTAAATCGTTGCTGGGGTCACCATTGTAGAAACGATCGGGTAAAACAAAATAGAATACCTCGTCTTGAATGCTTCTTGTCTGATAAGGGGCTAGCGCTGCAGCTTTGGCAACAAGAGCTGATTCAGCACTATTTTCAAACGCATTTACCGTGCTAGCTTGTAAAACTATCGAAGCCAACAAGCTTAATGCTGTAGTGAACAAAGTTGGAGATTTTGGTATGTTATTCATTCAGTATTCTCTTATTGGCCGACTAATTTAAAGGCATATTGATTTTTGTTTTTATTCTTTTTTTATCACTAAAGCTTGCCATAAAAACTAGCAAAAGCAGGTAAGTTAATCGCCTTTTTATCAATGGCTTGTGATGTTGTTAATTTATGTTCAGTTAACATAACAAGGTTTTCACAGTTAACGCCCAGCGATGCAATCGGTAATTGCTGCTCTTGCTCAGATAAATTAAAGCAAACCAATAATTCATCACCTTGATATTTTCTAACAAAAGCTAAAATAGGCTCAGAAGTATCAAGTAATTGAATATCACCATAGAGTAAAGCAGGCTGTTTTTTACGCCATTGATTAAAGTGTCGATAACTATTGAGCACCGAATTAATGTCTTTATCTTGAACATCTACGGCTTTATTTACATGCTCAGTCGCCATAGGTAACCAAGGTTTAGCGTCACTAAAACCCGCATTGATTTGTGCCTGTTGCCAAGGATGAGGGGTACGACAACCATCTCGCCCCTTAAACTGTGGCCAAAAAGTGATGCCATAAGGGTCTTTAATATCTTCATAAGCAATATCGACTTCGGTTAAGCCAAGCTCTTCGCCCTGATAGCTGCAAACACTGCCACGTAATGATGAGATCATTGCAAAAAGCATTTTCGCAAAGTCATCACTTTTATAACCGCCCCAACGTGATACAACCCGCTCTACATCATGATTTGATATTGACCAGCATGGCCAGCCATCAGATACACTAGCTTCCAGTGATTGAACAACTTGTTTTATATAACTGGCAGTAAAGTTATCGGTTAATAAATCAAAGCTGTAGCCCATATGTAAACGGCTGTCGCCTTGAGTATATTGTGCCATGGTTTTTAGCGAGTCTTCCGATGAGATCTCACCTAAAGCTACTGTTCCAGGGTATTTATCTAATAAACTACGAATAGACTCAATAAAGTCTAGGTTTTCATCTTGGGTATTATTGTAATAATGGTATTGATAAGCGTACGGGTTTTTTTCATCAAAACCAATGCTTTGCCTTAGTTCTTTAGGCTTAGCTGGGTTATCGCGCAGTTGGGCATCATGAAAACAAAAATTAATTGCATCAAGGCGAAAGCCATCAACACCACGTTTTAACCAAAACTCAACATTATCAAGTACGGCTTGGCAAACATCCGGATTATGAAAGTTTAAATCTGGCTGGCTGGATAAAAAGTTATGTAAGAAGTATTGCTGACGTCTTGGTTCCCAAGTCCAACCAATACCACCAAAAATTGAAAGCCAGTTGTTCGGTGCCGTGCCATCTTCTTTGGCATCAGCCCAAACATACCAATCAGCTTTGTCATTGGTTTTATTTTCTTTGCTATCAATAAACCACTGATGTTGATCCGAGGTATGGCTTAATACCTGATCAATCATGATCTTAATATCTAAGGCATGTGCTTTAACGACGAGTTCATCAAAATCAGCTAAATTGCCAAATAATGGGTCAATATCTCGGTAGTCACTAATATCATAACCAAAGTCTTTCATTGGCGATTTAAAAAAAGGAGAGATCCAAATCGCATCAACACCTAAGCTAGCAATGTAATCAAGTTTTGCAATAATACCGGGTAAGTCACCAATGCCATCTTGGTTCGCATCATTGAAACTTCGTGGGTATATTTGATAAATTACCGCTCCGCGCCACCACATTTGTTCACTCATTTATTAACCCCAGTACATTGTTATTTTATTTCCTGAAGCATTATTTACCAATGCTGTAAAAATAATACGCAATAATAAACATCTGGAAAAGCCCTTGCATACGTATGCATGGTTAATCATGTAAATTACATACGTATGTATTGGCTTTGTATCATTAAGTTAAAATAAACAAGTGTCTGCATACGTATTCAAGATGTGGTTACTGTCTGACTAAAGGTATTATCTTGATTCGATGGCTAAAAAAATTGCTGCTCTTTAGAGTATTGTTAAAGAATTTTAGTGACTGATTTTTGTGTTTGCGGTGTTTATAAAGAATGCTTAGCATAAGTTGAGGGGAATATATTGGGTGTATTAGTGAGTAAAATACAGGGCTACAGTTTAGCGATATTACTTATCTGTGGCGCTAGCATGATGAATTCAGTGCAAGCCAGTCACAGTACTGAACACCATTTTACTGAACAGAATGTTAGCGAACACTATGTTAGCCATCAGGTGATTAATGATAATTTAAACAAAACCCTAATCCTCAATACCAAGAATACTCAAATAATGCTTAGCGCTTATGGCGATGCTATTGAAGTGCTTTATAAAAAACCTACTGCTAATACCAACATGGTGGCTTTACCCTCATTTGCCATTAAAGAAAGTGCTCAAAAACAAGATTTCACCCTAGTAGAACAAAAAACACAATTAGTGTTTACCAGTAAAACACTGACCGCTGTTATTAATAAATCGCCCTTTAACATCAGTTATTATCAAGATAATAAGTTACTTATTGCCGAGGAAAGTGGCTATTTTACTGGGCTTAACTCACCTCTATTAACCCATTCCCCTGCTATTGAAAGTGAAGTAAAAAATGATGCTAAAAATATAATAAAACTTCCGCCAACAAGGCATGGTTTTCGATTTAAATTAGCACAACATGAAAAGTTACTTGGCACTGGGGAGCGTGTGCTTGGTATGAATAGACGGGGTCATCGCCTGCCTTTATACAACAAAGCACATTATGGCTACACCACTGAATCTGAGCAGATGAATTTTGGCATACCAGCTGTTATGTCGACCAACAAATACATTTTATTGTTTGATAACTCGGCCAAAGGTTGGCTTGATTTAGGCAAAACAGAGACAGATATTTTACAATTTGAAGCCGTCAGTGGCCGCTCTTCTTATATTGTTGTCGCTGGTAGCACATATCCACAGTTAATAAATAATTACGTTAATCTTACCGGTAAACAACCACTACCACCGCGCTGGGCCTTAGGCAGTTTTGCTTCTCGCTTTGGTTATCGAAACGAGAAAGAAGTACGAGACACGGTTGATAAATTTATCGACTTAGACATCCCTCTTGATGCGCTGGTCCTTGATTTATACTGGTTTGGTAAAGACATCAAAGGCCACATGGGCAATCTTGAATGGGATAAAGAGGCATTTCCTCACCCTGAAAAAATGATACAAGATCTAAAAACAAAAGGCATTAAAACAGTATTAATTACCGAGCCTTTTATTTTAACTAATTCAGGAAAATGGCAAGAGGCCGTTGATAACAAAGCCTTAGCAATGTCAGCAGATGGCGAAGTAAAACGCTTTGATTTTTATTTTGGCAATACCGGTATTGTTGATATTTTTAACACACAAGGTAGAGAGTGGTTTAAGTCTATTTACAAAAAATTAGCAGCACAAGGCGTTACTGGTTGGTGGGGCGATTTAGGTGAGCCAGAGGTTCATCCAAGTGATACCTTACATACTTTAGACAATGGCGACGTTGTTAACGCCGATGCTATTCACAATGTCTATGGCCATCAATGGGCTAAAATGTTGTTTGAACTGCAAGCAGAATTAAACCCTCAACAAAGGGCCTTTATTTTAATGCGCTCTGGTTTTGCTGGCTCACAGCGCTACGGCATGATCCCATGGACAGGTGATGTTAGTCGGTCTTGGGATGGCCTTAAACCACAGGTTGAACTTAGCTTACAAATGAGTTTATTAGGACTCGCTTATACCCATTCGGATTTAGGCGGTTTTGCTGGCGGTGAACACTTTGATAAAGAAATGTATATTCGTTGGCTGCAATATGGGGTTTTCCAACCGATTTATCGCCCTCACGGCCAAGATAACATTGCCGCAGAAGTTGTTTTTCACGATAAAGAAACTCAAGATATTTTGCGTCGTTTTATTAAGTTACGCTATCAGTTGTTACCTTATAACTATACTTTAGCCTATCAAAACAGCATCACGGGGTTGCCTTTAATGCGACCGTTATTTTTTGAAGATGAAAGTAATTTAGACCTTATTGAAAATGCCACAAGTTACCTTTGGGGCAATGCATTTTTAGTGACTCCGGTTGTTGCAGCTGGTGCAAAGTCTGTTTCAGTTCATCTGCCCGAAGGTGTTTGGTTTAACTACTTTACCGGTGAAAAATACTTAGGAGGTGTCACCACACAGATTCGTACATCCCTTGAAACCTTGCCAGTATTAGTACGCGCAGGCTCTTTTATTCCAATGATTGAAGACATTCAAACGACCCAAAATTATAATAGCCGCTCATTAGTGCTGCATTATTATGCCGACAGCTCGGTTACCACCAGCAGTGGCGAAATGTTTGAGGATGACGGTGAAAGCAGTAACAGTATCAAACAAGGTTTATTTGAACTGTTAAAATTTTCTGCAAAGCATGATGCCAAAAACCACAGCCTAGCGATTTCACTCAATCACAGTGGTACTTATCCTAATATGCCTAAAGAACGAAATATTAAGCTGGTAGTGCACCACTTAGATAGACAACCTAAACAAATTAATCTCGGGGATAAGGTCATAACAGTGAGCCAAGAAGAAAGCTCACTGGCTTATTGGAACTCTAAAGATCAATCTTTAGAGCTAAACTTTAACTGGCAACAGCAATCACTCACCTTAACCATAAGGTAATGATGACTTTAGTTGATTGCTTAATGAGGGTATCTTTCATTAAAGGGGGATTTATGCAGTTGAATACGTATGTAATAGATAGCTGTCACTTGCCATAATGGGTATATTATTACCATTGATATGTCTTTGACATCGACCGTTCAATGCGTACCCTGTTTAACTTTGGCCTGTTATTTCGGCATTTGCACTCTTAGCCTATGGTTTAAGAGTGCTTTTTTATCAAGTTTACCCACATAAATAAAAGAGTTGTACTATATGACCAGTGAAACCAATAACCAGCAAAAACCACGCCTTAGTTTTTGGCAAATATGGAACGTTAGTTTTGGCTTTCTTGGCGTACAATTTGGCTTTGCCTTGCAAAATGCCAATGCCAGTAGAATATTATCTGACTTAGGCGCAGATCTACACTCTCTTTCGTTATTCTGGTTAGTAGCCCCTATTATGGGTTTACTTATCCAACCTATTGTAGGCTCTGCCTCTGATAAAACATGGAATCGCCTAGGCAGGCGTACTCCTTATATCTTAGCGGGTGGTATTGCTGCAGCTATAGGTATGATGTTAATGCCAAATTCAGCAACTTTAGCAAGTTTCATCACGCCATTAATTTTTGGCGCTATGATGTTAGCCATTATGGACGCTTCGTTTAATTTAGCCTTTCAGCCCTTTCGTGCTCTAGTGTCTGATATGGTGCCAAGTGAGCAGCGAACCATTGGTTACTCTATTCAATCTTTTTTAATCAACATTGGTGCAGTATTAGGCTCTATTTTACCTTTTGTCTTAACCAATGTCGTTGGTATAGAAAATACAGCGAATGCTGGAGAAGTTGCACCTTCAGTAATTTGGGCATTCTATATAGGGGCGACTGTGATGCTAGGCTCGGTATTATGGACGGTATTTAAAACCAAAGAATATGCTCCAGGCAACAACGGTTTACCCGAATTAGAGCTGGATAAAAACGAGGAAAGCTTCAGCCAAAAGCTTACTGGATTTTTTGCATTAATGAAAACCATGCCCAAAACGATGAAACAATTAGCCATAGTACAGTTTTTCTCATGGTTTGCTTTGTTCATTATGTGGGTTTATACCATGCCAGCTATCAGCCAACATATTTGGGGAATTGAAGCTAAATGGTTTGATCCAAGCTACCTTGAATCGATTACTGTAATACCAAAAGAAATAGCCTTGGCAAAAGGCACTGCAGGTGATTGGGTCGGCATAATTTTCGCTGCATATTCTTTATTTGCCGCAATTTCCTCGCTGTTTCTAGCAAAGGTAGCTAATAAAATCGGACGAAAATTAACATATTCACTTTCTTTATTAGCAGGTGGCATCGGCTATTTAAGCATTATGTTTATCCAAAATTCAGAGCCGACATTAGTTAATTTATTGATCACTCAAATTGAAGTGCCTAAAGGTGCCGTTTCACTATTTTTACCTATGGTGGGTATTGGCATGGCATGGGCCGCTATTCTTGCTATGCCCTATGCAATATTGGCGGGTTCACTGCCAGCTAAACAGACAGGTGTTTACATGGGCATATTTAACTTCACCATTGCTGCACCACAAATTATTTCGGGTATATTTGCCGGTTGGATATTAACCTCAGTATTCGATAATCAGGCAATTTATATTATTATGTTAGCTGGGATTTCTATGGTATTGGCCGCCGCTTCTGTGGTATTTATTAAAGAAGGTGAGGAACAGGATATTGCCGTTAAAGTGGAGAGTTTAAATACTTAACATAGCTAACATAGAGAATATAACTAACATAGCTGGCCAGAGAATTCTAAAACACTAAAGGGGCATTAAGCCCCTTTTCTTCACCTATAACTTTTATCACTAACGGTAAAAGTTAATGATCATCAACAGCCACAAGATTTTCTGATCACTAACTCAGGCTTTATCAAGTTCGTTTTCACCTGATTACCGGCAATAAGTTCAAGTAAACTATCAACCAATAACTCACCAGCTAATTGAGTATCTTGTTTCACCGTCGTTAGTGGCGGAAAAGTTAAACTAGCAACGGCAATGTCGTCAAAACCGACCACCGCTACTTGATCTGGTATTTTAATGCCCTGCTCTTGTAAAGCTCGCATAGTGCCTATGGCGATTAAGTCGCTGGCCGCGCAAATAGCATCAAATTGTTCACCACTGGCAAGAAGTTTACTGGCGGCACGATAACCCGCTTCTTCGGTATACAAGGCATTAAACTGTATTTTTTCATTTATCGGTAAATTATTTTCTTTTAGTGCTTGGCAATGTCCTTTGTAACGGTCAAAAAACTCAGGGGCATGAGTTGAGGCACTGCCTAAAAAGGCCAACTGCTTATACCCTTGATCAATGACATGTTGAGTTATTTCCTTACCACCTTGGAAATTATCACAGCCAATTGACACCAAAGGTAGTCCTTCAACCTCTGCCCCCCAACGGACAAAATGAGTACCTTGCTCAGTAAGTTGTACTAGCTTTTCTTCAAAATCGACAAAGTCACCATAACCAAGCAAGATTAAACCATCGGCTTTATTGCTGTCTTCAAAGTCGGCATGCCAGTCATTACTCGCTTGCTGAAAAGAGACTAATAGATCGTAGCCTTTTTTAGAGCAAGCTCGGGTAATACTACCTAACATAGAAAGAAAAAATGGATTGATTGCTGAATCGTCAGTAGTTGGATCTTCAAACAATAACAAAGCAATGGTATCACTTTGCTGTGATCGTAAATTACTGGCATTTTTATCCACTTTGTAATTTAACTCTTTGGCAATCGCTTGAATTTTTTGTCGTGTTTCTTCGTTAACTAATGGGCTATTTCGCAGCGCCCTTGACACGGTAGACTGAGAGACACCTGCTTGGTATGCAATATCAAATGAAGTCGCTTTTTCTTTCAAAATATTAGCCTTAATACACCAGTCAAAAACACGATAACCAAGAATATACCTGCTCGATTTAGAAAGAAAGCAACAAATACAAAAAAGCCTAAGTATTTATGCAATTAGGATTCATAAGTAATTTGAAATAGTAGTCGGGATAAATATTATCACCGTTTGGGAAAGGCTGATTTTTATCTTTCTCATTAACTATCAACAAAGTAAACATCACTTTAATGTCAGCATTATCAACAATATAACATAAAAACCACAGTCCCATCAAAAACTCCAATATATTTAAATAGATACTGATAAACCTACTAGTCACTAGGGTTGAACTTGACAGTTAGTAGCGATACCATTGACTGGAATTTACCTAGCTAGGTTACCTTATGAATACCCAAGGAATGTTATGAAAAATGGACTAATTATAACCCTTTCAATAGGTTTACTTGTTTCGGCAGGACTATATTTTAAAGAATTGAATAACTCACCTTCTTTTGTGAAAATAGAAGACTCAAACATTTTCGATGATAAGAAAGATAAAAGAGCAAGCACTCAAATCTCCCCTTTCACAGCAGAGTATTTAAATGTAAGCGTAAATAATAATACTATCGATACCGATATGGCTACTACTGCACATCATGAGGAATTAAGTAAACCCTCTCAAATACCAACAGATATTAAGGCAAAACTTTGCCTATCAGACTCAGCTAAAGATAGATGCGAAATAAATTTCGCTATCGATTTTATTAAAGAAATTTTTGATGCAGATAGTGGTCACTTAAAAAGTGATGAGATCGCAGCGATTATAACGAGCGCTAATTATAATGAAGTCTTAGAAGAACTTTCTTTAAGTCAAAAATCAGATGACGTTTATCTCAGACAATCTGATTACAACATTGAGTTGAGTAACATTGTCTCTGAAATTAATGATTTAACAAGTTCAGGGGTATTTTGTAATGAACAAGTTTGTGGGGCTAGCATTCAATACCAAGACAGTGAATCGGTAGATACCTTTAAGAAACGTTTCTTCCAAGGTAAAAAGGGTAAAGGCAACATATTTATTACCGAGGTACCAAAAACAGACGATCAATATGCTGAAATGAGATTATTTTTCTTACCTGGAATTACGGCACCAATCACTACTCGTATAAAGTAACCGTTAGGTCTCTTTAGCAATAGAGAATTGCATGGGTGCAGCGCTAAACTGCACCAATGTAAGACAATATGTGTAAGTCCAGCACAACTTTGGACTAATACATTAAGGTATAAAGCTTACGGCGAAACTTTAATGCCAGTGGATCACCTTCGGGCAATACTTTTAATACATCTAATAACAGCTGTTTGCTAATAGCATCGGTATTATCCTTTTGCACTAATCTAAAAAGTATAGTTAATGCCTCCTCTGAGCGGTTAACTTGGTTATACTGTGTAGCTAGCTGGTGCTGTAATTCAATATTATCTGGATCAGTTGCAAGCTGTTCTTCTAAAGCTTGAATTTCTGGAGAGTTAGCAGCTTGACTGGCTAATTCGAGCTTGGCGACCAAGCTTTGATAAACACTGTCTTGGTCAATCATTTTAATGCTAGCTAACAGAGTTTCAGCTTCAGCTGTTTTACCGGTAAGAATATAAACTTCAATAAGCACAAATTTAATATCGGCACGTTCACTGTCTATTTGATACGCTTGAGATATAACGGTGAATGCTTCTTTAACATTTTTTTCTATTAACAATTGCTGAGCTTGAACGAGTAAATCGTCTTCCGGTTTAGGCAGATACTTTGCTAAAAACTCATCAATAGACTCATCTGTTTGTGGCCCAGTTAAGCCATCAAGGGGTTGGCCATCTTTAACCAAGACCGCAGTAGGCAAGCTTTGCACACCAAATTGCTGGGCAATTTCTTGTTGGCTTTGACAATCAACCGTTGCCAAAATCATAGTATCTGCGGCCAATGTTAATTTATCGGCTAATTTATTTTTTAACTCAACACTTTCAGGTACTTGCGCTGCCCAAAAGTCGACTAGAATTAATTTGTTTTTTGATCCCTCGATAATAACCTGTTGGAAATTTTCTAAGGTAATGGCAACGATATTTGAGTTCACAAGCTGTCCTGCATTTTAATTTTAACTTCACTAATATATATAATATTTTGGGGTTTGCCATATCACTTACAAGGGCTAAACCAAAATAAACCACAAAAGACCAATTCCTAGCAACAAACGATAAATAACAAATGGCATCATACCAATTTTATCTAACAATATAAGAAAGTAGTGAATACAGGCATAAGCACAAACAAACGATAAACTACAACCTAAAATCATTGAAAACCAATCAACCCCTTCGGTTGAAAGTACCAGTTTTAAGGAAAGGTAACTGCCCGCCATGGCAATAGCCGGAATAGATAATAAAAAAGAAAAACGAGCAGCATTTTCTCTACTTAGTCCTAACATCAAACCAATGGTCATAGTGATACCTGAACGTGAGGTACCAGGTATTAAGGCAATCGCTTGTGCTAATCCAATTAACATTGCACCTTTAAAACCTAATTGTTCAAAACTTTTATGTTGATTCGGTAATCGTTTACCTGCTTTTATATCGGCATAACCAAGTAATACACCAAACAACAAGGTAGTCACGGCAATAACTAACGCTGTTCGTAAATTATCTTCAATAAAGTCTTTACCTAATAAACCAAATAATCCCGCAGGAATAGTGGCAAATAAAATCCACCAAGCGAGTTTGCCATCAAATATTTGTTGGGCGGTTTTTCCTTCGTTCTTGCCTACCGAGCTATTTAGCGTACCAAACCAAGCAACAGCCATATTGCCAACCTCTTGACGATAATACAGCACAACAGCCAGTAAAGTACCAACATGAACAGCAACATCAAAAGCTAAACCTTGATCGTTCCAACCCAAAATGGCTGATGGCAAAATTAAATGCGCCGAGCTTGAAATAGGCAGAAACTCAGTGAGGCCTTGCAAAATTGCCAGAATAATTATTTCGATAGTTGTCATGTTATTGTTGCCAGTTTAATGGCACTTTCCTTAGATGTTGGCTGGCTTTATCGTAGTTTTGCCATAATTGTTGATAGCTAATATTTAATATTGGGTGCATTAATTTTGGCGCAACTTCAGCTAAAGGCCATAAGACAAAAGCATTCTTAGTTATTTCATCTCTAGGTAATTGTGCAGGGCTTTGACAAATTAAGTCATCAAAAAGCAGTAAATCTAGGTCTAAAGTTCGTGGACTATATTTTTTAGCATCTAGGCTACGCCCATGAGCAAATTCAATGACTCGCAATTGTTCAGCAACTTGTTCAACACTGTGGGTTGTTGTAATACCGATAACGAGATTATAAAAAGCAGCACCAGAAAAACCAATGGCTTCGCTTTCAAATAACGACGACAACGTTAGTTGACCATATACTTTAGCTAAAGCAGATAATCCAGCGTTAACATAATGCTCTCGCTCAACATTACTACCAAGTGAAATATAAATTTGTGCCATTAACTTTGGCTACCACGTTCAATTTCAACGCCAACAGTAAAAGCATTATGTACTGCGCCCGGCTTGCCTATTTTTAATTTAAGCCATGGTATTTGATAACTATTGATTAAATATTCAGCCATACGTTCTGCTAAAGTTTCAATTAGATCAACAGGATTTTCATTAGCGAAGGTATTAATAGCGGTAGAAATTTCGGCATAATCTAAGGTTTTAGCCAATTCATCATTTTTTGCGGCTTTGGCAGTATCCCAGCCCATCACCAGATCAATAACCAATGTTTGTTTAATTTCTTTTTCCCAAGCAAAAAAACCTATCGTGGTTTGAATACTTAATCCTTCAATAAAAACTTTATCCATGTTGCTCTTCTTAGATTGATATTATTTAATGGTCTGTACATTAATTTTAACAAATTTAATGGTCTGCACATTAATTTTAACAAATTAAATGGCGAGTTTACCTGTGCAGGTGTAGAAAAACTAGTGAAGTACGCGATACAATAGGAAATGTATAACTATTGCTCGATTTTTGTTCTAATAAAGCAATTATTTTAATAAAAATCTTAAATAATAAAGGGACTATTCTATTTTCAGCTTGTTGTTAATATTAGCCATGGTTGTTTTGGCTTATCTTGTGGGTTCAATTTCCAGTGCTATTTTAATATGTAAGTTGCTGGGCTTACCGGATCCCCGAACGACAGGCTCTAAAAACCCGGGCGCGACCAACGTTTTAAGGCTGAGTAATAAACTTACCGCTATATCCGTTTTAGTTTTTGATGTTTTAAAGGGTGGCTTGCCCGTTTGGGGCGCTTACTTTTTAGGCTTTGAGCCTTGGGCTTTAGGTATTATCGGTGTGGCTGCTTGTTTAGGCCATATGTACCCAATATTCTTTGACTTTAAAGGTGGTAAAGCGGTAGCCACGGCATTGGGAGTATTATTACCCTTAGGTTTTGGCCTTGGCGGTTTATTAATTATTACCTGGGTAGTAGTGGCAAAAATCACTCGATATTCGAGCTTAGCAGCAATAATTACTGTTTCATTGGCACCTTTATATACTTGGTTATTAAAACCACTTTATGTTTACCCTGTTATTATGATCTCGGTACTCATTATTTTCCGGCACAAAGACAATATATACCGATTACTTAAGGGTGAAGAGAGCAAAATTTCTTCAACTAAGATCTTATAACCGAGATTACAATGAGCATTATAATACTCACTTTACTGGCGTTTTTTACAAATCATACTTTATTGATTTATTCTACTGAACATATTTTACTGAACAACTAGGACAACCATGACATTTTTGAAAAACTCATCTTTACTTAGTTTTACCCTAAGTAGCTTTTTTATTTCATCAGTACTTATTGCAAAAGTTAGTGCGATGGACTTCCCTCCGGCAAGTGTTAACGTGGTAACGGCTAAGATAGTGACCTTAACACCACTTGTCTCAGTATCAGGCACAACCGTTAGCCAAAACGATTCAAAAATTGCTGCTGAAGTTTCGGGCCGCCTTGTCGATTTATCTCCCATTGGTGCAAGAGTTAATAAAGGTGATATCTTAGCCAAAATTGATGACAAACATTTAAAAATTCAATACCGAGAACAACAAGCCAGTTTATTAAATGCTCAAACTCAATTGAATTTTTTAGAAACAGAAGTCACTCGAAAAACAGCCTTAGTTTCAAAGAAGTTATCACCAAGAACAGAGTTAGACAAAACGGTATCCGAACGTGATGTTGCCAAAGGTGAGGTACTCGCTGCCCAAGCCAGATTAGACCGTACAACTCAAAACTTAGACTACACAGAGGTTAAAGCGCCTTTTAGCGGTATTGTTGCTGCGCGTATTGCCAATTTAGGCGAATATATTGACAGTGGCAATGCCATTGTACGCTTGGTAGAAACAGCAAATACTGAAGCGTCGGTTTTTACCCCTATTGTCGCTTACCAATTTTTAACCCAATCAAAAGAATTATTAGTTGAGTCACCTTTAGGCCAAGGTTATGCCCCGATAAAAACGGTAATACCGGTCGCTGACAGCCGCTCTCATTTGATGGAAGTGCGCTTGGATATGTCAGGATTTAATTGGCCTATCGGTTTGAATTTCAAAACTAAAGTTGCGAGTGGGCCAAGTAAAGAAGCCTTAACTGTTCCTCGGGATGCCTTAGTTTTACGCCGAGAAGGCATCAGTATTTTTAGAATAAATAAAGATAATACCGCAGAGAAAATTCGAGTAACTGTAGGTATGGCTATGGATGAATTAGTTGAAGTTATTGGCGGAGTTAAAGCTGGTGACCTCATTGTTATTCGTGGGGCAGAGCGGCTGAGCACAGGACAAGCTGTTCAAATTAAAGATAACAATCAAGCCTTAATCTCTGGCTCAACAGCCGCTAAAGCTAATAAGTAAAGAAGAATAACAAAACTATGAATTTAACTTTATCTTCCCTTAAAAATCCTACTGCAGTCATTGTTGCTATTTTATTGGTGATGCTGTTTGGCGCAATCAGCCTATTTAAACTGCCCGTGCAACTGACTCCTGACATTAGTAAACCTGAAATAACCATATCCACGGGATGGCGCTCTGCTGCTCCAGAAGAAATGGAAGCCGAAATTATTGAGCGCCAAGAAGATGTATTAAAAGGCTTACAAGGTCTTGAGTCTTTAATTTCATCCTCAGGACAAGGTAGTGGCAACATTACCTTGAAATATCGAGCAGGTATTAATTTAGAGCGCGCATTAATTGATGTAATGAGTGCACTTAATCAAGTTCCTAGTTATCCACCTGATGCAACAGAGCCGGTAATTTCAGTCGGTGGCGACAATACTTTTAGCGCTATTGCTTGGTTTGCCTTAAAACCACTTGAAGGCAATGATACCGATATTATTGGTTATCAAGATTATATTGAAGAAGTGGTTCAAACTCGCCTTGAACGTGTTAATGGAATTTCAAAAACTAATGCTTTTGGTGGTGTTTCGAATGAATTGCGTATTACTTTCGATCCCTACAAAGCCGCCTCTTTAGGGTTAGACTTGCCTGAATTATCGTCAACGTTGAGCAGTAACAGCGATACCTCTGGTGGTTTTAATGAGATAGGCCGTCGTAAATACACCTTAAGATTTTCAGGTAAATACGACGCTGAACAATTAAGAAATATGGTGCTTGATTGGCGTGATGGTCAACCCATTTTATTAAAAGATGTCGCGCGAGTAGAAATGAGCTTGCAAGACAAAACTGGCATATTAACCCTCGATGGCGAACCCGCGATCGCAATGAATGCCCAAGCCGAACAAGGTGTTAATGTTATTGAAGTAATGGATCGCCTTAAACTTGCCATGGCAGAACTAAACGAAGGGCCACTAAAACGTGCAGGCCTGCAGATGGTGCAAATGTCAGATGAAACTACCTACATTAAGCGGTCAATGAAATTAGTACGTAATAATTTATTACTTGGTGTATTGCTTGCTATTATTGTTTTATGGTGGTTTTTACGAAAATTTAGAGCGACGCTAATTGTTGCAGCTTCTATCCCTATTGCATTAATTGTCACGCTTATTGTGATGTACGCAACAGGTAGAACATTAAATATTATTTCTATGGCAGGTTTGGCTTTCGCTGTTGGTATGGTATTAGATGCCGCGATTGTGGTATTAGAAAATATTGTTAGGCTTCGAGAAAAGGGTGAAAAACCACATGATGCTTCACTTAAAGGAGCCACCCAAGTTTGGGGAGCTTTAGTTGCGTCAACGATAACCACAGTAGCTATCTTCTTACCAATAGCCTTTTTAGATGCCGTATCAGGACAATTATTTGCCGATTTAGCGATAACTATTGCTGTCGCTATTATTGCTTCACTTATTATTGCGGTAACGGTATTACCAACTGCGGCTAGAAAATTACTAGCCAATGTTAGTGAACAAGACCCACACGCCCATTGGTGGCGTAATATCACCAAAGGCATTATGCACATCACTAGCACGCCCGTTAAGCGCTATATGTGGATATTCGGCTTAATGCTAACGTCATTGGTTGGCTCTTGGTTATTGTTCCCTAAAATCGATTATTTACCAAAAGGTAACCAAAACCAGTTCCAAGCTTTTATCATGCCTCCTCCGGGTTTAAGTTACCCTGCAGCTCGCTTTGAAATGAGTGATGAAATTAACCGCCGCTTAATGCCTTATATCACCGGAGAGAAAACACCAAAAATTGAACATACTTGGATGGGCTTTTTTGGCAGTTTTGGTTTTATGGGAGGGATAGCTGAAGATGCCGATGATATTAAAGAAATAATTCAAATCATTAATACAGACTTCCTTAGCGGCTTTCCAGACACTATGGCGTTTGCTTCTCAATCACAGCTTTTCGCAAACCTTGGCGGCGGACGAAGAATAGATGTTGATATTCAAGCCAATGATATTGACGCCTTACTAAGTGCTGCACAAGCAGGTTATAACGCGATTAGTCAAGCATTGCCAGGGGCAAGTATCCAACCAACCCCAGGGCTAACATTAGCAGAGCCAGAGTTAAGGTTAATCCCAAAAGAGCGCCGTATGGCAGAAGCTGGCTGGACAAGACAACAAGTAGCAGCAATTACACGTGCTTTGGGCACTGGGCTTTATGTCGGTGATTTTTTCAATGGCCAAAAAAGATTGAATGTATTTTTACGTTCAACCGATTGGCATTCCCCTGAAGAACTTGCTGCGATCCCACTATTTACTCCTAATGCGGGAGTTCAACCTGTGGGCGAATTAATGGATATTGTTCGAACAGCAGGGCCAAGCTCCATTCGCCGTGTGGATAGGCAGCGCACCATTACTTTACAAGTAACACCACCGGATAATTTAAGCTTAGAAGAAGCAATTTCAATCATTACTGAGCAAGCTCAACCAACAATACTGTCAGTGCTGACACAAGAATCTACCGACGGTAGTGGTGGCAGCATTACTTATCGAGGTTCAGCTGAAGCCCTCACTGAAGCTTTATCGAGTATGAGCCAAAGCTTTATTCTTGCCTTAATTATCTTGTTTTTATTAATGGCAGCATTATTTAGATCGTTTAAAGACAGTTTATTAGTGGTACTAACTATTCCCTTAGCAACCATTGGTGGCATTGGCTTTTTGCAGTTAACTAACTTAGTAATATTTCAACCACTTGATTTATTAACCATGATAGGTTTTATTATTTTATTAGGCTTAGTGGTTAACAATGCGATTTTATTAGTTTATCAAACACGTACAGGCGAAGGTGAAGGGCTTTCACGCCATGATGCCGTAGAGCAAGCGGTTAGATTACGGTTAAGACCTATACTAATGAGCACTTTAACCAGTATTTGTGGCATGTTACCCCTGCTTTTAATTCCAGGTGCTGGCGCGGAACTTTATCGTGGTATTGCTGCGGTAATTGTTGGCGGTATGAGTATTAGTACGGTATTTACTTTGATATTTTTACCTAGCTTATTACAAATAGGTAAAAAATCAGAGCAATTAGCTGAAAGTTAACGGCTTTATACGTCATTTCGTGATGAACTTATCGGAAATCTGTGTTTGATAAATAGAGATTCCGGCCAAAGGAACGACCGGAATGACGCATTAATTTATCACTAAATCGCTGGCAAGCTATCTAACGGCCAACGAGGTGTTGCTTTGAAAGTTAGATCGGTATCAGTACCGGCTTTTAAACGCTGTAAACCGGCATAGGCGATCATTGCACCATTGTCAGTACAAAACTCTGGGCGAGGATAAAAGACTTCACCACCCAACTTTTTGGTAGTAATGGCTAACTTTTCTCGTAATGAAGTATTAGCGCTAACCCCTCCAGCGATAACCAAACGCTTTAAATCACATTGTTGTAATGCTCTTTTACATTTAATGGCAAGTGTATCGACAACTGCTTGTTGAAAAGCACAGGCAATATCTGCATACGTTTGCTTGCGTTGCTCATCAGACAATTGACAACTTTCGCCAGTTTCTTTACGAATAAGTGTGCTTGCCGCTGTTTTTAAGCCGCTAAAGCTAAAATCTAAACCCGGTCGATCGGTCATTGGTCGAGGTAATTTAAATCGACCAACCTGCCCTTGCTCTGCCATTTTTGAAAGTGCTGGCCCGCCTGGGTAATCGAGCCCTAATAATTTAGCAGTTTTATCAAATGCCTCACCTGCAGCATCATCAACTGACTCTCCCAGTAACTCATATTGACCAATACCGTCGACACGAACCAACATAGTATGTCCACCCGACACTAATAAGGCAACAAAAGGAAATTCAGGTGCGTTATCTTCAAGCATAGGAGCAAGTAAGTGACCTTCCATATGATGTACTGGCACGGCAGGCAAATCCCAACCATAAGCTAAACTTCTACCAATTGAGCAACCCACCAATAAAGCGCCCACCAATCCTGGACCTGCGGTATATGCTACGCCATCTAAATCTTTTGGCGTTAGGTTCGCCTCAGCCAATACTTCCTTAATTAAAGGAATGGTCTTACGCACATGGTCGCGCGAAGCTAACTCGGGTACTACTCCACCGTAATCAGCATGAACCGCTATTTGACTATACAAACGATGCGCCATAATGCCTTGCTCATCATCATAAATAGCAATGCCAGTTTCATCACAAGAAGTTTCAATACCCAAAATACGCATAACAGCTTAAATATCCCAACAGATTTATATTAAATAGTCACCCTAACTTACTCAAAGTGACAACAAGGCGACAATTTTACCTGTGATAAATTGAATTCACTAGTTTTATCCACTTTATCTTTGATAATAACTTTACAACGACAGTTACTTCGCATTAGAATATGTCACCAATTTTTAATAGAGTGGGTTTTTGATTTTTTACCTCGGTAAAAATTTGATAGCCATATTATATAGATTTAAGACTAAGGTTATAAAAAGATATGCCAGTAATTAAAGTAAGAGAAAACGAACCATTTGACGTTGCATTACGTCGTTTCAAACGTTCATGTGAAAAAGCAGGTATCCTTTCTGAAGTTCGTCGTCGCGAATGTTACGAAAAGCCAACTTGGGAACGTAAACGTAAGAAAGCTGCTGCGGTAAAACGTGCTGCTAAAAAAGTTTCTCGTGAGAACGCTCGCCACGTTCGTATGTACTAAACAGCTACTTAATTTAAGTAATGCTATTACTATTTAAGTCAACTGAGCACTCTTAAGAGAAAGACAATGAGTCTACTTAGTCAACTAAAAGAAGAAATGATAAAAGCTATGCGAGCTAAAGACAAATTACGTCTTGGTGTTATTCGCATGGCAATATCAGCTATCAAGCAAGCTGAAATCGATCATAAAACTGAACCCACTGATGACAATATTTTAGCGGTGTTAACCAAAATGGTTAAACAACGTAAAGAGTCTATCAAAATGTTTACTGATGGTGGTCGAGACGAACTTGCTGCTAAAGAAGCTGCTGAAATTGTTGCTTTGGAAGATTTTCTTCCGCAACCGCTTAGCGCTGATGAAGTTAATAAAATGATTGCTGATGCAATTGCCGACTCAAGTGCAGCTTCTATGGCTGACATGGGTAAGGTAATGGCAATATTAAAACCATTAATGCAAGGTAAAGCAGACTTAGGCGCAGTAAGTGGCCAAGTCAGAGCAGCACTTAATGCATAATTTTTAATATAAAACTCTATAGCTTAAAACCGCGATAACGTTAGTTTTCGCGGTTTTATTTTATTTGAAGCTAGATAATTTCAAGCATTGTAATTATTTTTGTGTAATATACCTATCCTTAACAACATTCAAAATTATTCAGAGTAGTAATGGCAGGACGAATACCCCGACAGTTTATTGATGACTTACTTGCTCGCGCAGACATTGTAGAGTTAGTAGAAACTCGGGTGCCATTAAAAAAAGCCGGAAAAAACTACCAAGCCTGTTGTCCGTTTCATACAGAAAAATCACCCTCTTTTACCGTAAGCCAAGATAAACAGTTTTATCACTGTTTTGGCTGTGGCGAACATGGTAATGCGATTTCATTTTTAATGGAATTTGACCGGTTAGATTTTCCCGATGCTATTGAAGAGCTAGCGTCACACTGTGGTATGGAAGTTCCAAGAGAAGAAAACAAAGCCAGTCCCCAAGAGCAAAAAAAACAGCAACAAGCCTATCAACAAAAACAAGATGACTATCAGCTGATGGAACAAATCAGTCGATTTTATCAACAGCAGTTTAAAACAGCCACTGATAAAGATGCTGCGATTAGCTATTTAAAAAATAGAGGTTTAAGTGGTGAGATAGTCAAAAGTTTCGCTATTGGTTATATCAGTGATGCTTGGGATGGCATGATGAAAGTATTTGGTAAATCCTATACTGGCAATCAGCAGCTGGTTGACTTGGGCATGGCTATACAAGGTGACAAGAATAAACCTTATGACCGATTTCGTGGCCGAATTATGTTTCCCATTCGTGATAAACGCGGCAGAGTTGTAGGTTTTGGCGGCCGAGTATTAGGCGATGGTACACCGAAATATTTGAACTCACCAGAAACTCGTATTTATCATAAAGGTAATGAGCTTTACGGATTATATGAAGCTAAAAAAGCAAATAAACAATTATCTCGTTTGGTGGTTGTTGAAGGTTACATGGACGTTGTTGCTTTAGCGCAGCATGGCGTGAATTATGCTGTAGCATCGTTAGGAACGTCAACGACCGAAGAACAACTACAAACATTATTTAGAACGGTCAAAGAAGTGATTTGTTGCTACGATGGTGACCGCGCTGGTCGAGATGCAGCTTGGCGAGCCATGGATAATGCCTTGCCACTGATACGCGATGGTTACACCATGAAATTTGTATTTCTACCAGACGGTGAAGACCCTGATTCACTCATACGTGAACAAGGGCAAACTGCGTTTGAAGAAATTCTTGATAATGCCGCTCCACTGTCCAAATTTATTTTTGATCATCTGCTCGCCAGAGTGGATATGCAATCACTGGAAGGTAGAGCTTCTCTTGTTGATTCGTTTCAGCCCTACTTAGCCAAATTACCGTCAGGACTTTTAAAAGACTCCATTATCACTGAACTTGCCAATAACTTTGGCACGGCTACAGAAAAACAGTTAGCAAAATTTAGAAAAAACAATGCCGATAAACCACAAAAACTTATAGCTAAAACCAAAAATAAAGTCACTCCTGTACGTCTTGCTATTGCATTATTGCTTGAGCATCCCCATATTGTAAATGCACTGCCGGATTCATCTGTATTACAGCATGTAGAATTACCGGGCATTGGCTTACTTAATCAACTGTTACAATTGTGCAGGCAAGCCCCAAATATAAAGAGTGCACAGCTTTTAGAAAACTTTAGAGATACAACTGAAGGTAAGCAACTGGCTAAACTAATGTGCTGGCAACACCATGTAGATAAAGATGCCGCTGAAGATGTATTTTTAGACTGTATTGAAAAAATGCTAAATAGTTTTGTCGAACAACGAACAGAAATACTTTTACAAAAAGCACAAATGGGCCAAATGAGCCAACAAGAGAAGCATGAATTACAAGCATTACTCAATGCCTAGCATGAGATGCTATAATAAATGCAAACATTATTAGGTTGAGCAGCATTATTGCTGGAAGTTTAGTCACTAATTTGCTAAAATTTCCTGCTTTGCTGTTCTCAATTTACAGCCAAATTTATATAAATAGGTGGACCCTCGTCAATGGATCAAGCCCCACAATCTAGACTTAAAGAGCTAATTATCAAAGGTAAAGAGCAAGGTTATTTAACTTTTGCTCAAGTTAATGATCATCTTCCTCAAGATATTATCGATTCAGACCAAGTTGAAGACATTGTAAGAATGATCAACGACATGGGCATTAAAGTTTTCGAAAATGCCCCTGACAACGATACCTTGATGATGACTGAAGGTAATACCGATGAAGATGCTGCTGAAGCTGCCGCTGCTGCCCTAGCAACAGTAGAAAGCGAAATTGGTAGAACAACAGATCCAGTGCGTATGTATATGCGTGAAATGGGTACTGTTGAACTTCTTACCCGTAAAGGCGAAATTGTTATCGCCAAACGGATCGAAGAAGGCATTAAAGAAGTTCAACGTTCAGTGTCTGAATTTCCACCTGCGATTAATTACTTACTAGAACTTTGGGATGGCTTTGAAGCTGAAGAAGTTCGTTTAAGTGACATTATTGTTGGCTTTTTAGATCCAAATGCTGAAGAAGCAGAAATTCCTGTCGCGGCGACTCATATTGGTTCAGAACTTTCAAAAGATCAACTGGCCAAAGAAGACGAAGATGACGAAGAAGAAGAAGATACTGGCCCTTGCCCTGAAGAAGCACGAGAAAAGTTCACGGAACTTCGTAAATCTTATGAGTATGCTAATAAAATTATCAAAGATAAAGGCCGTGGCCATAAAGACGCTATAGATGCGATTGAAGCCGTTGCTGATGTATTTAGAGAATTCCGATTAATTCCTAAATTATTTGATAAATTAGTTAAAAACATGCGTAACGTTATGGATCGCTTGCGCGTTCAAGAACGTTTAATCATGAAGCACTGCGTTGTTGGTGCTGGCATGCCTAAAACAACCTTTATCAAGATATTTCCAGGTAATGAAACATCTACTGGCTGGTTTGAAGATCAAAAAACAGCTGGACACGATTACTCAGCTAATCTTCCAGATATTAACCTAGATGTTAAACGCTGCATTACCAAGCTTAATAATTTAGAAGAAGAGACCTTCCTAAAAATTGTTTCTATTAAAGACATCAATCGTCGTATGTCTATTGGTGAAGCAAAAGCTCGTAGAGCGAAAAAAGAGATGGTAGAAGCCAACCTACGTTTGGTTATCTCAATCGCTAAAAAATACACTAACCGTGGCTTACAATTCTTAGATTTAATTCAAGAAGGTAACATTGGTTTGATGAAAGCTGTTGATAAATTTGAATACCGTCGTGGTTACAAATTTTCAACTTATGCTACCTGGTGGATCCGTCAAGCAATTACTCGTTCAATTGCCGATCAAGCCAGAACCATTCGTATTCCGGTACATATGATTGAAACGATTAACAAGTTAAACCGTGTTTCTCGTCAAATGCTACAAGAAATGGGTCGCGAGCCAACACCTGAAGAATTAGCTGAACGCATGATTATGCCTGAAGATAAAATTCGTAAGGTATTAAAAATTGCTAAAGAGCCAATTTCAATGGAAACCCCTATCGGTGACGATGAAGATTCGCACTTAGGTGACTTTATTGAAGATGGTAGCGGCGAATTGCCAGTTGACTCTGCAACCTCTGAAAACTTAAAGAATGCAACACACGAAGTACTAGCAGGCTTAACCGCTCGTGAAGCAAAAGTATTACGTATGCGTTTTGGTATTGATATGAATACTGATCATACTTTAGAAGAAGTGGGTAAACAATTCGACGTAACACGTGAGCGTATTCGTCAAATTGAAGCAAAAGCGTTACGTAAATTACGTCACCCTTCTCGCTCAGAACAACTAAAAAGTTTCTTAGACGGCGAGTAAAATCTGCCATTAAGAACTTTATTAAATCCAGCGTAACTGCTGGATTTTTTATATTCAGGGATGAATCATAGATCGCGATGCCAAGAATGGCAAAGAGCGACGATCATAATTTACGGTCAAACATGGCTATCAACATCTAGGATAAATTATGCGTTACTTAGTCTTTATAATACTGTCACTTACCACTTCACTACCGGTTTTTGCTAACTCTGTCTCAGCAATAGAGGTTACACCTTTGATAGGTTATCGTTTTGGTGGTAACTTTGAAAATATTCTAACGGCAACAAGAGTAAAACTAGCTGAAGATGTTAGCTATGGTTTACTGGTTGCATGGCCGATAGGGTTAAACCAACATGGGGAAGTATTACTTAGCCATTACGATACCCAGTTCATTCGTGCTGATGATGGTATGGCTAGTGAATTAATGGCTGATAATAATGTAGCCGTGACTTACTTACACCTTGGCGGTAATGTCCCGCTCAATGAAGGTAACTTCCCTTTATGGCTATCTGGAGGCGCAGGCGCTTCTTTATTAGCTCCTGACGATAAAGATTTAGCAGACGAGTTAAGATTCTCAATGAATATCGGTTTAAATACCCGATATAACTTAAGTGATAATTTAAGTCTGACTTTTGGTGGCCGAGTATATGCGACCTTCTTTAACTCCGACAGCGCTATTTTTTGTGATGAAGACATATGTAATATACATATCTCAAACGACCTTTGGATTCAAAGTGAAGTTAGTGCAGGTTTAGTGTTCTCTTTCTAAGTAGAAAAATTGTTTTTTGCTCAAGAAATCAGCAATCAGTCAATAAAGTACAAAAAGTTAATGCCAACGGGTGACAACAAAATAAAAAATGCTTATACTGCACCCGCTTTGTAAAGCTATCACTTCTCGATAGATTTAAATAAGCAATGGAAATGGCCCCTTAGCTCAGTTGGTTAGAGCGTCCGACTCATAATCGGCAGGTCCCCTGTTCAAGTCAGGGAGGGGCCACCATTTTTCTATTTAAAATCAATCCAATAGCCTAGACCATCCGACTTTATGTATTCGGGTCTCTTTCGTGCGCGTCGAGGTTAGAAATCAGCCTGTTGTGAAATATAAATGGAAGGTGAACCCTGATAAGCTGCATTTCTGATCTAGTCTTAATTTCAGGTCAGTTATGCTTGGAGAATTCGCAGAGATGATATTAGTAGGTACTTGTTGCAGGTGTCCGCTTTAAGACAATATTGCTTCCGTTGACATTCTATTTTTTATTTTTAAGAATCACCTAAAACAAAAAAAACACCAATCATTTCAATTGATGTTTTAAAAGAATACAAATCTATATTAAGATTGTTTGTTAAATCGACGTGATGCTAAACCTATCATCCCTAATGCAAAAATAGCAAGTGTTGATGGTTCGGGAACAGATTCTGCATTTACGACTATATTATCCAAGGCGAACCAACGGTCATCATTTCCTGCTGTAGCACTGAACGTTACGCTGGATAGGTTTGCCCATGAATTATCGAAGCTTACAGTTTGAAAATCATTTAAAGCGCCAGAGCCATCCGCTATTTGATCCAAAGTAACTTGCAAAGAAACACTCCCACCACCAAAATAATTACCAATGACATTTACGACTACCCCGCTTGGAATACCAAAAAATTCGGCAATATCAAAACTATTTAAAGAAAATAGACTCTCATCTTGCGTACTCATCGATAACATATTAGTTCCAGAGTCATTATCTATTCCATACCAAGTTGAATCATTAAACGCACTAAATGTGCCGGAATTATTTGCCAAATGGGTGTGATTTGTTGATGAGTCAAAAATAAATCCTGACGAAACGATATCTCCTTGGGTAGTCCAGGTACCACTTGCTATTGCATTATCTTCAAAGTCAATTAAGGTTGCATTAGTAAAACCGCTAATAGATAAAACTAAACCAACTAAAGAAGCTTTCAAAAATTTTTTATTCATTTGCCTTCCCTTTAATCCCTACCACTATTTTTGTAGTGTAATATTATAATTATCAATATAACATGCATAAAATACGCCGAAATCAAAATACCATTGAATTTCAATACGATAACTTTCTTTGTGATTTGCCAACATTTCAATCTGCAAAATAATCTGACACCACCTCACTAGTTAATGCCTTCTGATAAAACAAAATGCGACTGCAAACAATTGCCGAGTGAAACAAACTAATATATTTGCATTTTATATTCTAAAGCTCTGAGTAGCGCTTTAGAGTCATAATGGCCGCTTTGGTTTAAAATCTCTATGGTGGCTGGTGGGTGATTGATAACTTATTTGCTGAATATGTTGTATAGGGGCCCCTCGTTAGGTTCTTGTTCGACTTTTAAGGCACGGGTGAGGCGCGGCGCGGCGCGGAGAAAAGACACTCAGAAATTATTTTGATTATCTTCTAGTTCTTTTTTTGTGTAAAGTACCCCTACTAAAACCATATTACCGTTATTTCAATATATACACACTCAACAGAAACGTGTTCAAGTCAGGGAGGGGCCACCACTCCCTAAGCTATAATTACCTACATAAATTTTTCGAGTAATCCATTAGTTTTTTCACAAAGTTAAAGCTGCTTATCAAGTTGACTGATCAGTTCTTGTAATTCACTTTGTAGCTGGGTAGCTAAATAAGTAACCCTCTCAATATTTTTTTCTTTAGCTGACATTTCTATTTTCAAAACTAAACCAGCGAGCTTATTACCACTTATATTACTCGTTGTTCCTTTGATTTTATGCGCTAAATTCTCAACTTCTTTAATATCATCATGATTAATGGCCTCTTGTAAAGCTGCGATTTCATTTGGCATTTCTGAACAAAATAAATGAATAACTTTTTGAGCAAGTTGACTGTTGTTACTCACCCTTTTTAAAAATGCGATTTTATCCCATACTAGCAGATGCTCCTCTGCTTCATCAGTTTCAATTGTTAATCGCTTGACTGAGGTTGTATTAGCAATTTCTGCTTTATTTAGCTGTGACTGTATTTGTACAGCAACAACTATCTTTTTTTCTAATTCATCAATATCAATAGGTTTTGATATATATTCATTCATGCCTGCGGATAAGCACTTTTCCTTATCTCCTACCATCGCATTTGCGGTCATCGCAATAATATAAATATTCTGGAACTTACCGGTGGAGCTTCTGATAAGTTTTGTTGCAGTATAGCCATCCATTATGGGCATCTGACAATCCATTAAAACTAAGTCGTAGTGCTGCTTATCCAAACAAACTAACGCTTCTTTACCATTTTTGGCTATATCAGACGTTGCGCCAAAACTTTTCAGCATGCCCTGAGCAACTATTTGATTAATCGAGTTATCTTCAACAAGCAAAATATGAGTATTCTTTGGTAAATTTGACCGTTTCAAAGTGCGAATATTGTGGCTGGTTAACAAAGGTGAGGCATCTTGTAGAGCGTTACCATCATCAATAACTATGGTTAATGCGTCAAATAATTCGGATACTGAAGCAGGCTTAGAGAAGTAACAGTCAAAGCCTAAGCTAGCAAAAAACTCAGCATCGCCTTGTTTGCCAATTGAGGTCATCATCACTAATTTGATCTTACTATATTGAGCATTGAGTTTAATAAGTCGAGCAAGCTCAGCACCATCCATATTAGGCATTTGCATATCAAGAATAGCAACATCAAAAAATGAACTACCATCTGAATTTAAATTTTTACTCAGTATAGATAAAGCATTTTGTCCGTCGAATGCTTGAACAATATTTGCACCCCAATTGTTTAATTGTCCCGATAAGACTTCAAGATTCGTTTTATTATCATCAACAATTAATATATTGGTATTACTAATATCAACAGAAGGCATTAAAGTTTCTGTTTGATGACTAGTTAATAATTTGATGTTAAAACTGACAGTTGTTCCCTGGCCTAAAATACTAGTAGCACTGACTTCCCCACCCATCAACTGACATAAGTTTTGCACTATCGCTAAGCCTAAGCCACTACCGCCATATTGACGCGTAGTTGAAGTATCAGCCTGAGTAAATCGTTCAAACATGTTATTGACTTTATCTTCGGCGATGCCTATACCCGTATCGGTTACCTTACAAAGGAAATACATTTCTTGCTCATTTATTTTTTCAAGACTGGCCTTAATTACAATTTCGCCTTGATCAGTAAATTTTATTGCATTGCTAACCAAATTAGTCAATATTTGCCTTAATCTCGAAGGATCCCCTTTAACAGAAGTTAACTGGACTTGGCTAACATCGATAATTAATTCTATGCCTTTTTCATGTGCTTTTGGTGCTAAGGTGCTGGCAAAATTTCCTATTAAATCGCATAGATTAAAGTCCAAGCTTTCAATCGTTAATTTACCCGCCTCCATTTTTGAAAAATCGAGTATGTCGTTAATCAAACTTAATAAAGAGTCAGCACTTGAGCTTGCCAAAAATGCATGTCGTTGCTGCTCATTAGTCAATGGACTTTGTTTTAACAGAGTCAACATGCCAATAACACCATTAATAGGTGTACGGATTTCGTGACTCATCGTCGCAAGAAAATCTGATTTAACTCGATTACTCTCTAACAGCTCATTTGTTTTTATACGTAAAGCTTGATGAGCAACTTTCATTTCTTGATTAGAGCAACTTAGTTCTTTGGCATCCTTCCTTGAACGGACAATAAATAAAAATAAAATTAAGGTAATCACCAATGTCATAGCAGCTAATATCAAAAAAGTTGCTTTTAAAGATGACTGACTTTGATCTTGAGCAGTGCCAATAGGTAATATTACTTCCATCACGCCACGTACATCACCAACTTGCCAATCGTTTTTTGGCGTTTGTGCATGGTTATTATGACAATCAATGCATGATTCTCGCATTATGTCGGCCACAGCATATCGAATAGACATCCGGCCATTACTTAACTCAATCCTTGAAAATGACTTGTCAGGATTTTTAGTTAAATATTGCCAAGCATCTTTGGGAAAAACATCAGTGAAAATTTGTTTATTTTCTTTTTTACGCCAGGGAAATGGATAAGGGCTGTATAAATATGTTTTAGCTCCTGATTGTTTTTTACCAATTTCTTTACCTAAAGCCATGCTCAAAGTTGCAGGTAATGGTATAGCATTATCAAATTCTTGATAATTATGGGTTACTGTCAGACCTTGATTTTTAGCCGTTTTGATCACCTCTGAAGTATATAAGGAACGAAAAGCCGTTAATGCTTCTAAATAACGTTTTGCACTTAGCTGTGAACTATGATGACTAGCCTCTTTTGAAGCGTTAGATAAGTAATAATATGCCAATGACATGCTGATAATGAGAACAAAAACAACGATGATAAACGTATACTTAATGACGAAATTTATTAATACTCTTAAAAAAGGGAATAACTGATTGGCCATTAATTGAAAGCTCCATTTCTTTATTTTGGGCTGTAAGCAGAAATGCTTTAACATAAGTCAATATAGTACATATTTTTGATAGTTAATTGATAATATTTATTTGTCTTATTTTATGAGCAATAAAGGTATTGGTCATACTTAAAAATTATTATTATCAACAAACGAGTAAAACTAAAAGTCAATCTGTTGCTCCCTCAGATATTTTGGCTATTCTACCTATCCGATTAACGGCGAATTTGGGAAAAGTGGTAAATTAAATAGGGTTAATCAAATATTTTGTTTTGTGAATTCCCTAACAATCGACTAAATTTATTACGAAAGTTTGAAATGTCAGATAATTCATAGCTCTCACCCAGCCACTTTTACCTATTGATCTAATTACTATTCGATTTAGTTAACTTGCCATACTTTGCTAGACACCAAATCAGTTACATTGTTATTACAGCTAGAGATGTTTATGAATAATTGTTTATCGGTTTTTGTTCAACGTCGTCAGCTCATTTTACAACTGGAATTTGAATGCTCTCTGCTTCTTCTGTAAGTAATATGCCAAGCAGTATTTTATTTCATTTTGCTATGCATTTGTAGCAGCAACGAACCTTTATTCCCGTGTTCTTTTTATTCTCCTATTCAAAATAATCTTTGCACTGCACATCAATTATGTTATACATACTACTATGTACTACAAGGTAACGATGCATTGCATAGTAAAATTATGACAAAACAAGAAAATTTAAATGAAAAATGGGATGTTCAGCTACGAAAAGGCACTTTGGAATTGGTGATCTTAGCGGCTTTAAAAGAACGTAGACTTTATGGCTTAGAGTTACTTAAGCTATTGCACTCTTTTGAAACAATGAAGATCACTGAAGGTACACTTTACCCTTTGATGGATCGATTAAAGCGTGATGAGTTGGTCAGTGCCTTATGGCATCAAGAGGGTGAAAGCAGACCGAGAAAATACTATCAGTTGGCTCAAAAAGGTGAGCAAAAACTCACATTACTGACAAATCGATGGCGTCAATCCGTTGAAGAAATCGAATACATCATTCAAAACCCTGGCCCGCAAGCTATCAAGAAAAAAGGAGAATAAGATGCCTGAACGTGAACAAATTCATCAATATTTAAAAGATTTATCTAAGTATCTATCAAGACTAGATAAATTTAATGCAGACGAAGTGATTCGTGAAATTGAAAGTCATATTCTTGATGCCATTGAGTTACAAGAACAAAATGGGCATCAGATAGATGCTCAAGCAATTTTGGACGGTTTTGGTGAGCCACGAGCATTGGCAAATCAATATGTCGAGCATATGCTCAAAGGAACAGCTCCACCCAGGGGATTTAAAGCGATTCAAAGTGTGAAAAAAGGAGTAACTAAAAGTCTTTATTACTCTATGGGACTTTTTGGTTTTGGCATTTCACTATTTTTAATACTTATTGGTCTTGGCAAATTATTTATGCCTGATGCAATTGGTGTATGGTCTGCGGCACAGGGCAATAGTGTAATCATTACCTTTTCTGAACACGCTTATCCCAACTCAACAGAACTATTAGGATATTGGTTGATACCTATCGCTATCGTAATAGGCATAGGTACAGCTCTTCTAACTAAAAGAGTTCTGGCAGTACTAAAACAAAGTCTTCTGTAACGACTATTTAACTTAACCACATACTTAACCACATAATTAATTACATCACTGCTTGTAAGCAGTGATGTAGCATTGTTCGGCCTGAATTTTAGTAGATCTTCAGTTCTATCAGCGAATTAGTTAGCTTTCACCAATTGTGTTACCTAAAAAGGGCACCTGCCCTCAACGAGCCAAAAGGCTCATTAATATTATTTTTTACGAATACATCTCAATTCGATATATCGTGAAATAAGGAGATACTGCATATGTTTACTATTTTGAAAACAAACTTGAAACACTTTTTCATAACATTCACAATTTTGTTTCTCATGGTTGCTTCATTTGGCATTTACCATGGTGCAGAAGCGCATTTAGATGAAGATAGACTAGCCTATAAGCTAGATAAAGAAGGGCCTCATATATTTTTTGAAAACGACGCCGTTGTTGTTAACTATGTACGAGGAAATAAAGCAGAAGGCTTTTACAATGATAAAACAATCTACCCATTAGATAGCGAGATCTCAGCAAAAGCACATTTTACTTTAGAAGAGCAGGATATTGATTTTAAAGTCAGTACTTCCATTGAAATACCACCATCAACTTATGAAGATAACCATGCTATTTTGGCCATTTCAGATATAGAAGGTGGTTATAAAACCTTTCGTGATTTCTTAATTGCCCATGGTGTAATTGATGAATCGTTAAGTTGGACGTTTGGTAAAGGTCACTTAGTATTAGTAGGCGACCTAGTTGATCGCGGCAATTCAGTCACTCAAGTCTTGTGGTTCATTTACAAAATGGAGCAAGAAGCGAAAAAACATGGTGGTAATGTACACTTTATTATTGGTAACCATGAAATTAAAAACTTACAAGGTAACTACTACAGTGCATCGGAAAAGTACCTTTACATCGCGTCAATTGTTGGAAAAAACCACTCTGACTTATACGGTAAAAACTCATTTTTAGGCCGTTGGCTAGTGAGTAAAAATAGTATTGAGCGTATTAATGGCCGTCTATTTGTTCATGGTGGCATTCATCCAAAAATCAGTGAATTTAATTACACCCTTGAACAAATCAATCAAATTGTTAGGAATAATTATAGAAAGCCATATTTTACTAAACCTGATAGTGGCAATGAGGAGTTTTTAGTGTCATCTAAAACGGGGCCATCTTGGTATAGAGGCTACTTTAAAGATGATTTAAGTCAAGAAGAGGTCGAAAAAGGCTTAGACAAATTCTCTGCAACCGCTGTTGTTGTTGGTCATACTCTACAATGGTCAGTAAAAAAGTTATTTCAAGGAAAAGTATATGCCATCGATGTAAAACATCCTAACGACTATCAGTCGAGTTTTCCGCCAAGAAGTTCAGAAGGTTTACTGATTGAAGCAGATAATTATTATCGCTTATTGGACGATGGCACAAAAGAGCTACTATAGCGCCGTTGAACTTATTAATTTTGAAGTTGTATTTGCAATCACTAATCGCTTAATTCAGGAAAACTAAAGCAGATGGTTATCATCAACTTCGATAATTCAACCTCCTTAGAACTTAAACCATAATGTCAGGTTATTTTACAATTATTAGATTACAGAATAATTGTATAAAAAAAACACTATTCATTACAATGATTTATGTATATTGGTCTGATACATGCATGGTTGATATTCAAATTAATTGAAAAGGTTGTTTTATAATGAATAAACTTTTAACTAAATTAAAGCTTGGTTTAATAATAACATTATGTACCATGGGCTCTGCTGTAGCTGGACTTGACGATCCTGTTCCTATTCCTGAACCGAGCATTTTGGGGCTGATTGCTGCAGCAGCTGTAGCATTTATCATTTTAAAGAAAGGCAAGAAATAATAACAGTTGATACAAAACAATTACTTAGCATTAAGCCTATTGCTAATACTTATTTGGGAGTATTTTTCTCCCAATAAATTAGGCATTGAAATTCGAAACCGCTGGATAATCAATTTTGGCACTTACCTGCTTAACTTAACCTTGCGTATTTTAATAATTGCCCCCATATTTACTGTAATTGGTACAAATTCTATTTTCAGCCTTTCATCAATATTTACCAACCTTAGTCTAATATCAACAATTATCCTCTCAGTGTTTCTTATTGACTTTTATACCTATTGGTTACACCGAACTATGCATCATGTAACACTCTTGTGGCGCGCACATTTGGTTCATCACTCAGACTCAGAGCTTGATGTATCTACTAATTTTCGTCATCATCCACTAGAGATAATTTTTACCTCCGTTACCATTGGTGTACTGTATTTCATCATTCGATTACCGATTGAAGGTATTTTAGCGTATGGAATTTTAAACTCAATAATTCAGGTCTGGCACCATGGAAATATAAAAATGTCAGAAAAAATAGATATAGCCCTGCAACTTGTAATTATTACACCAAAATTACACCAAATGCATCACTCTGCATTAATGATAGAGACCAACAGCAATTATGGTGGCATATTTTCTATTTGGGACCGGCTATTCGGTACACTCTGTGTAAAAAACTCTAATAAGGTACCACTTAGGTATGGCTTGGAATACTTTAGAGAAACAGAGCAACAATCGTTCAAAAACGTATTACTTCAACCTATGACTTTTGAAGCCAATGTTAAAAACTCATCTTAATATCTAACTAGCATATACCGCTGCTACGTACTACTTATGACTACTCGCTTTAAATTTCGATCAATCAATTTTATAGCACTCATGAACATCCTCAGATGAGTCCAGTAAGATCTCAAGCGTACTATGGCTAATACTGTAGTTCATACGTAACATATCTTTTATTTGACTTAGCGGTGATGGATAATTTTTTTGTGATAATAAAATTTTACCTTCGAGACAAATCTTATGTTCATTCAGCTGAAAAACATGGATATCTACTGCTTTCTCTACATAAGGAAAACTTTCAATTTTTGACTTTATATCTTCAACTGCAATATGTTCAGGTACTGCTTCCATCAGTATACCTATACTTTGTTTTACCAAGAGTAAACCATGATAAATAACATAAATTGAAATTCCAATTGTGGCGATTAAATCAACGATATACCATTGGTATAAGATAATTAAAATACCCGAAATAATGACAGCGACGGATGCTAACGCGTCTGAAACATTATGAATAAATGCCGCTCTAATATTCATACTGTCTTTAGCGCCTGACATATAAGTGAGTATTGCGGTAGCAATATCAATTACCAGAGCAATTCCTGCGACCCAAACAACAAGCCAACCATTAATCTCAGTTGGATTGAAATAGGTACTTATCGCCTCAAAAATCAAATATAAACCAATAAGAATAAGGGTAATACTATTGATAAATGCAGCTATTATTTCTGCTCGCTGGTAGCCATAAGTCATATTTTTATTAGCCGGTTTAGCGGCAATTTTACGTGCCATTAACGCAATAAATATTGCGCCTGCATCACTTAGGTTATGCAGAGCATCAGCAATTAAAGACAAACTACCAGATAATACGCCACCAATAATTTGGGCAATCGTCAGTAAAATGTTAATAAAAACAGCAAGGCCAAGCTTTCCATCATGATTATGGGCATGGTTGTGGTTGTGGTTGTGGTTGTGACTATGTTGATGTGTTGACATTTAATTGTTCTCTAAAATGAAGCGAGCGTGACACTACAGTCAGTAACATAACTAAGTTAACATACACGAATAAACTTAATTGGGCACAACCATTGTCTAGGTGTGCCCAATTAACTGTATATAAACGCCTAACTATTTTTAAGCGCTTTAATTTTTTCTTTAGAAAACCAAGCATAAAGTACAGGTAAAACAAATAAAGTCAGTAGAGTTGCGGTGACTAAACCACCAACTATTACACTAGCAAGTGGCCTTTGTATTTCTGCCCCTACCCCATTTGACATTAGCATAGGAATCAAACCAAGGGCTGAGGTAATAGCGGTCATCAGTACAGGTCGCAATCGTGATACTGCACCATCAAAAACAGCATGGGAGGTTTCAAGACCATCTTTTACCAGCTGGTTAATACTTTCAACCATTACTACACCGTTTAGAACAGCAACGCCAAATAAGGTGATAAAGCCTACCGAGCTTGGCACAGATAAATATTGCCCCGAGATGTAAAGTGAAAATATACCGCCAATTACAGCTAGTGGTACATTAACCAAAATCAACATTGCTTGGCCTACCGAGCCAAAAGCAAAATAGAGTAACAAAGCAATCAGTGCCAACGATAAGGGTACAACTACTGATAATCGTTGTTGAGCCCGTTGCTGGTTTTCAAATTGCCCACCTATAACCACAGAATAACCGGCAGGTAGCACAATACGCTCATCAATAACTTGCCTAATATCATTAACAACGCTACCCATGTCTCTGCCCTGAACGTTTGCTTGAATGACCACACGGCGTTGTACATCATCACGACGCACTTGAGGAGGGCCTGATTCAAAACTTACGGTTGCTATATCACCTAAACGTACCCAAGCACCTGTAGGTGATTGTATTCTTAGGTCGGCAATAGCTTCATGATTATTTCGGTATTTATCTTCAAGTCGAACATAAATATCGTAACGTTCATTGCCATTTATTATTTGCCCTGCTGATACACCACCAATACCATCTTTGACAACGTCCATAACATCACCAACAGATAAACCATAACGAGAAAGTTGCTGTCTTTTAGGTTTAATAACAAGCTGTGCTTCACCAGCGATTTGCTCTAAAGCTACATCTCTTGCACCGTCAATATTTTTGATCGCCATCTCAATTTCTTGGCCCTTTTTTGCGAGAACATCTAACTCTGGACCAAATAATTTAATGGCAAGTTGCGCTTTAACGCCTGAAAGTAATTCATCAACACGGGTCGCAATCGGTTGTGAAAAGTTCAGTAATAAGCCGGGGAATTGTTCAAGCTTCTCTTCCATAAGTGCTTGTAGTTCATAGCGGGTACTGGCACTTGTCCATTGTGAAACAGGTTTTAAACCAATATAAATTTCAATATTATTTACCGGTTCAGGATCGCCACCAATTTCAGCTCGCCCGATACGACTTAAGGTATATTCAACTTCAGGAAATTCCATCAACATTCTCTCAAGAATAGGCGATACCGACAGTGCGGTCTCTAAACTTGAAGAAGGTGCTAAGGTCGCCCTTAAGTTAATGGTGCCCTCTTCCAATTCAGGCACAAACTCGGTTCCTAAGCTTGGGAGGAGGGATAGGGCCGAAACAAGTAAAAGGCTTGCAAGTAATACAACGATTTTAC